>JAOTSD010000091.1 GCA_030247555.1 Siculibacillus sp.
CCTCCGAGAACGACACCGACGGCGGCGACGGCATCGTCGGCGTCTGGGACGCCGGACGCGGCTGGGCGCGGGTCGGCGAACGCCGCTCCGGCGGGGTCGGGCCGCACGATCTGGCGATCATCCCGGACGGTCGTCATCTGGTGGTGGCCAACGGCGGCATCCGTACCCATCCCGACACCGGCCGCGACATCCTCAACCGCGACACCATGCGTCCGACGCTGGCGCTCCTGGCGCTCGACCGCGACGAGATCGTCGCCACCGCCGATCTCGGCCGCGACCTCTGGCTCTCCTCGATCCGCCACATCGCGATCGCGCCCGACGGCGAGGTGGTGTTCGGTTGCCAGTTCGAAGGAGAGGCGGAGGTGATGCCGCCATTGGTCGGCGTCTGGCGGCCGGATCGTCCGGCCCGGTCGCCGGTGCTGTGGGACATGCCCGACGCGGCCTTGGCGCGGCTCTCCGACTACGTCGGCTCGGTCGCCCTCGACGCCTCCGGGCGGTTGGTCGCGGCGACCAGCCCGCGCGGCGGCGCCACCGCCTTCTTCGAGCGCGCCACCGGCACTTGGCTCGGTTTCGCCGAACTGCCCGACGTCTGCGGCGTCGCTGCGAACGGTGAGGGGTTCCTCCTGACCTCGGGTGCCGCCGGGGTGCGTCGAACCGATCGCGTCACCGCGCCTACCGCGCTCGTCGATCCGAACCCGGCCCTCGCCGCGACCGCCTGGGACAACCACCTCACCGCGCTGCGACGCTGAGGCCGATTATCCGGCATCCGTTTCCGATACCGCCTCCCGGCCGTCGATCGCCGAGCCGGGATCGAGGACTGCATCGAGGACCGCGTTGTGGAGCGGCCAGCCGTCCGCGTCGTCGAGCCAACCGAACTGGCCGTTCGGATTGACCTCCAGAAAGACCGGCTCGCCCGCCCCGGCGATGAAATCGAGACGGCCGAAGCGCAACCCGAGACGGCCCATGTAGCGGCGAATGCGGTCGATCAGGTCGTCCGACATCGGCCAAGGGCGCCAGCCGTCGAAATGGGCGCCGTTGCGGATGCGCCAATCCTCGACGCCGAGGTCACCTCTCGTCGCCTCCATCGCGAAACCGAAACAGCGTCCGTCGATGTGGACCACGGTGGCGTCGCGGTCGCCCGGCGCGATGTCCTGCAACAGCCATGGCCAGTCCGGCGACAATCGATCGGCCTCGACCGACTGGACGTAGATCTGCAGATCGCGATCGACGCCGACCGCTTCGGTGGTCAGGCGTTTCACCATGCGACGGCCGGGCGGCCAGCGCAGGCCCCACCCCACGGCCCAGTCGGGGACCGGGAAGAACTCGCGCGCCACCCGCATCTGCGCCAATCGTCCCACCCGACGCGGGCCGGACGGTTCGATCAACCTGAGCAGGCCGCGCGCTCGCGCCCATTCGCCGACTTCGCGCACGATGCAGTGGAGTTCGGCCTCCGTCGCGGTGCGGTCCGCTGGGGAGCCCCCCTCCCACGCCGGCGTGTCGGCGAGCGAGGGGCGGCGCCAGAGGCAGGCGGTGATCTCCTCGGATCGCAGCATTCGCCCCGACGGATCGTGGAAGGCGAAGCCCTCGGCGGTCCAAGCGAAGCGATACCGCGTCCACAGGTCGATGTTGAAGCGGAACACCGGAACCGCCCGTTCCGCGCAGAGCGCGACGAGCAGATCGGCACTGCCGTCGATGCTGTTGGAGAGGAGCAACAACATGCGACGCCGTCCTCCGATCCGGCCGATCCGCGGGTCCGGTCAGTCGAAGCCGCAATCCGGGACCTGATCGGTCTTGCCACCGAAGTTCGTCTGGATCGACGCCGTGTTGCAGTTGGCGGTGCTGTCGGCGAGCTTCACGCCCGCCTCGGCGCCACGCCGCTGGGTCTTCCAGTCGTAGTCCTCCGACACGATCTCGACGATGTTCGGATGCGTCCCGAGCGAGACGGGAACGATGTCGATCGCGGTGTGAGGAGACGCTGCCGTGAGCAGCAGCAGGCTGGCGGAGAGAAGCATCGTCGGCCTCCCTGATCCTGTACCCGCCGCCGGAAGGGATCCGACGGAGCGAGCGACGAGAATCATCGCACCGTCCCTTCCGTTCGGCAATGCGTCTGATCGACACCCATGTCGGCGTGTTTCCGCGCCGATCTGAAGCCGCAGGTGGGTTCGACATGGAAGGATCATCGCGCTTCTACAGATGGCCGGTCGCCGGGTGCGGGCGTAGACTGACCCTCCGACGTCGCGGGCGAGATGGCGAGATCCGTTCGCCGCTCTCCGCGACGGCGGTTCGGTCGGTGCCGACGGTGAAACGTCGGCGTGGGCTCGCGATCCGCCGATGGCCGGTGTCGATCGCGGGTCGTCATGCGGAGGTCGCGACGATGTCGATCATCCGGGGATTGGCCGTCGCGACGCTCGGCGCCGTTCTCGCCGGACCGACTCTCGCCGACATGGGGCGAGTGACGATCGCCGGCTCCGAAGCCCGGGTGAGCGAAGTCTCGCAGAAGGCCCTGATCCTCCACAATCGCCGCGAGGAGGTGTTGATCCTCGGTACCGAGATCGCCTCGACCGCGGCCACGTCGATCGTCCGCTTCATCCCGTTCCCCGCCGAACCGAAGGTCTCGTTGGCGCCGCCCGACACCTTCGACCGCGTCGACGCTCTTCTCGACAAGTATCGGCTGCGCTTCGCCACGGCCTGGATGTCCAAGGGCGGCGCGACGATGCACGGCGAGGGCGTCCGCGTCGTCTCGGCCGAACGCCTCGGGGCGCACGACCTGACCGCCATCCGCGTGCGCGACCCCGGCGCGTTCCGCGCCTTCATCGACGGATATTTCCGGTCTCGCGGCCTGCCGACCGCGGCGGCCTATCCGAGAGAGGAGGCGATCGTCGCCGACTATCTGCGCCGTGGTCACGACCACTTCGTTCTCGATCGGGTCGATCTCGGTCCGACCACCCGTTTCGTCGAACCGATCGCCTTTCGCTTCGCCTCGCCGGATCTCTATTACCCGCTCCTGACTTCGAACAGTTTCGGTGGCGAAGGAACCGTCGAGCTCTTCGTCGTCGCGCCGGTGACGCTCTGCCGGCCCGGATCGAACGACCTCGTAGCGGTCTTCGACGGCGTCGACGTGGATCGAGCCGCCGATCCGACCGGCGTACGGCGTTGTCTGGATCTCGACGCCAAGGCGAGCACTTCGGCGCGGCTCGTCCCGGATGAAGACGATCTCGGCCCGATCTTCCCCGCGTGGCGGGCCTTCTTCGCCGACGAGCCGATCTTCCTGCAGGCGATCCGGCGCATCGGCCCCTATCGCTTCGAGGCCGACGTCCACGCCCCGTTGATCGGCGTCGCCGCGGCGCTCGAGCCGGAGACGCCGCCCGCTCGCCCGTTCCCCGGCGCGAGCGAACTCGCCCTGCCACCGGCCTGCGCGGCGAAACCCGAACGGGGTCCCTGCAAGGCGGCTTTCGAAGCCTTCTGGTTCGACGCGGCGCAGGGCGCCTGCCGGCCGTTCCTGTGGGGCGGCTGTGGTGCGCCGCCGCCCTTCGCCGAGCGAGAGGAATGCGAACGGATCTGCCGCCCACGGTGAGGTGCCGGGCGGCGCGAGACCCGACCCCGCCACGTGGACGGCGTGGCGCACGACGTTCCCCGACCGACCCGGCGCCACGACCGGGCGGCGGACGATGCGCAAGAAGGAGGAACACCATGACGGAAAATGACAGAAGCCGCAGACGATTTCTTCGTGAGGCCGGCCTCGTCGCGTTCGGCGTCCTCGCCGTCGCGAGCGCTCGCCGTGCAGAGGCCGCCACCGGGGGCCGCGGGCTCTTCGCCGACCAGTTCCTCGAGGACGGTCACGTGGTGAACATCCCGGCCGGTCACTACGACCGCGCCCGGAAGCTGTTCATCGAAGAGGAGAGCGGTCGGCCCATGGTCGCCCAGTCGCAGCAGATGACCGGGTCGTGGACCTACAGCGACACGACGCGTTGCACCAACATGTTCTATCCGAACAACGGCGCGCCCACCTGCTCGGCGTACGACAGCGACCAGGATTCCCACCCCGATGGCTTCAAGCCCGGTGAATGAGCCGGCGAACGCGGGCGATCGCCGACCGTCCGCACCGAGGCGAAAGGCGCCCGGCCGCCGCCGGCCGGGCGCGGGAGATGGCCATGGCGGGTAAGATTCTCATCGTCACCGGCGAACACGATTCGACCGCCGACCTCATGGTGCTCTGCCTGACGGAGCGCGGCGTTCCCTTCGAGCGCTTCCATCCGCAGGACCTGCCCCGCGACGCCCGCGTCACCCTGCGCCACGGCCCGGACCACCCGCCGGTCGGCCGGATGGCGGCTTTCGGTGAGGGCTTCGACTGGTCCGAGATCGGAGCGGTCTGGTATCGCCGGCCGGAGCCCTTCTCGCTCTCGCCCGCCCTCTCGTCCGAGGAGCGCGAGTTCGCCTATCACGAATGCACATCGGTGATGCAGGGCGCCTGGCGCAGCTTCGACGCCTTCTGGGTGAATCATCCCGACCGCATCCGCATCGCCGAATCGAAGCCGTTGCAGTTGATGCTCGCCCGTCGCCTCGGCTTCGTCCTGCCGCGCACCGTCTTCACCAACGATCCCGACGAGGTCCGCGCGCTGTGGGACGCCTGCGGCGGGGCGATCGTCTACAAGTCGATGACCCAGGGCGTGCTCGGGCAGAGCCTGCAGAAGTCGGTCTACACCAACCGTGTCACCGCCGAGCATCTCGCCCGCGCCGATCTCCTCGACAACGCCCCCGGCCTCTTCCAAGAGGAGATCCCCAAGTCGGCGGATCTGCGCATCACCGTCATCGGCGACCGCGTCTTCCCGGTCGAGATCCGCTCGCAGAGCGACGCCGACGCCACCGTCGACTGGCGCCGGGGCGAGGTTCCGCGGATGGAGCATGTGCCGGTGGATCTGCCGAAGCCGGTGGAGGCCGCCTGCCTCGCCCTCAATCGGGCGCTCGGATTGCATTATTCGGCGATCGACATGGTGGCGACGCCCGACGGCGGGTTGGTCTTCCTGGAGATCAATCCGAGCGGTCAGTTCGGATGGATCCAGAGCGTCACCGGCCTGCCGCTGATCGAGACCTTGGCCGATCTCCTCGCCGACGGCGCCGCGCGCGGCCGCATCGATCGCCCCTACGACGATCCGGCCGGGACGTGAGGGCGAACGCCGAAAAACGCCCGACCGGCGCTCAGACGCCGTGGGAGCACCACGCCTTCCGTCTCACTCCGCCGCGATGCCCTTGCGGGCGCGCTCGGCGATGCCATCCATGACGTCGGCGAGCGTCGGCCGCTCCTCCTCGTAGAACACGCCGAGCGCCGGGCGGTCGACCTTGGTCGCTTCCGCCATCGCCGCCATGAGGTTGCGCCGGTCGTGGTCGGCCGGCAGGTCGCGCACCATCATGCCGAGGTTCTTGTAGGTCCGGGTCGTCTTGTCGAAGGTGACGCAGGGCGACAGGATGTGGAGATAGGAGAAGCCGCGGTGGGCGATCGCCTCCGCCATCATGTCGGTGAGGTGGTGGGGATTGCCTGCATAGGCCTGACCGACCCAGCTCGCCTTGGCGGCGAGCAGCATCATCAGCGGGTTGAGCGGTTCGTCGCCGTTGGCGTAGGGCGTCGTCGGGGTGGTGAAGCCGAGCACCGAGGTCGGCGAGGTCTGGCCCTTGGTGAGCCCGTAGATGCCGTTGTCGAACACCATGTAGGTGATGTCGACGTTGCGCCGCGCCGCATGTGGGATGTGGCCGCCGCCGATGGCGAAGGCGTCGCCGTCGCCGCCGACCGCCACGACGGTGAGCGCGTCGTTGGCCTGCTTCACGCCGGTCGCCACCGGTAGGGTGCGGCCGTGCAGCGTATGGAAGCCGTAGGCGTTGATGAAGAAGGGGAAGCGCGAAGCGCAACCGATGCCGGAGACGACCACGACGTCCTCCGGCTCGCGCCCGAGCCGCTTCAGCGACTGGGTGAAGCCCTCCGCCATGGAGAAGTAGCCGCAGCCCGGGCACCAGGTCGGCAGCGCCTTGGAGCGATAGTCCTGATGCCCGTCGGCGCGGATCTCCACCAACTTCTCGTCGAGATAGACCGGCTTCAGCGGTTCGTTCATCGGTCGGTTCCTCTCGCTCAGGCGGCGTTGCCGGCGGCCGGCCCGAGGGCGAGCCGGCGGATCTCGGCGAGTATCGTGTCGACCTCCATCGGCGCGCCGGTCACCCGGTCGAGCCGGACCACCGGCCGTCCGAGGGTTCCGGAGACCAGATGGGCGAGCTGGCCCTCGTGGTTGAGCTCGGGCACCAGCACGATGCGGCAGTCGTCGAAGAACGGCTCGATCAGATGGACGGGCAGCGGCGACAGCATCACCACCTTCATCGCCGAACAGGAGATCCCCTCGCGCTCGGCGGCGTACATCGCCTCGAGGATCTCGCCGAAGGTCGAGCCCCAGCCGAGGATGCCGACGTCCACCTTGCCGGTACGGCCGAAACGCTTGGCCACCGTCAACCCCGGATGGCGGGTGGCGGCGAGGAGCTTGTCGTGGCGCTTGCGGCTCATGCGCTGGTGGTTGTCGGCCTGATCGGCGGGCCGGCCGAGCTCGTTGTGCTCGAGCCCGGTGATGGTGTGGACACCACCATTCTGACCCGGAATGGCGCGCGGGCTGAGCCCGTCATCGGTGAAGGCGAAGCGCTTGAACGGTCCGCTCGACCTGCCGGCCGCGTCGGGGATCGCCTTCGGCGCGAAAGGCTTCACTTCGGGCGGGATCACCGTCTCGTAGCGGTTCGACAGATAGAGGTCGATCAGCACGATCACCGGCGTCTGGAACTTCTCGGCGAGTTCGAAGGCGATGCCGGCGCAGCGATAGCAGCCCTCGACGTTGGTCGGGGCGAGGACGATGCGCTGGGCGTCGCCGGAGCCGCCGTAGACGGCGAGATTGAGGTCCGACTGTTCCGTCTTGGTCGGCAGGCCGGTCGAAGGGCCGCCGCGTTGCGAGACGATGGTGACCGACGGCACCTCGGCGATGACGCCGAGGCCCATCATCTCGGTCATCAGCGCCAGACCCGGACCGGAGGTGGCGGTGGCGGCACGCGCCCCGGCGTAGCCGGCGCCGATGGTGGCGGCGATCGCCGAGATCTCGTCCTCGGTCTGCAGCATGCGGCCGCCGCGCTTCGGCAGGTCGGTGGCCAGGCGTTCCATGATGCTGGTCGCCGGGGTGATCGGGTAACCGAAGAAGCAGTCGATGTCTGCGTCGAGCAGTCCGCGCACGGTGGCGCCGTTGCCGGTCATCATCTGGGCACGCGAGCCGTCGGCACCGACCGGCGGCGGCGCCATCACCACGTCGTCCAGCTTGAACACCGACGCCCCGGCGTCGTAGCCGGCGTCGAAGGCGCGGACGTTGACCTGCGTGACCGAGGCCGCCTTGGTGGCGAACTTGCGCCCGATGGTCTTGTGGAAGGCGTCCCGCGGCATGCCGTAGAGGCCGGCGAGATAGCCGAGCGCGACGAGATTGCGGGCGCGCGCATTGCCGGTGACCTTGTCCGAGATCTGGCGGAACGAGGCGCCGTATGGCAGTTGCGCCGGTCGGATGTGGGCGCTGATGTGGGCGCCTTCGGGGATCGTGGCGATCGGGGCGTCGTCGTAGACCACCGCGCCGAAGTCGCGCACCTCGCCGACGTGCGGAATGGCGTGGGCGTCGTTGAGCGACAGGAACACGTCCGATCGCCGCTTCAGCGAATAGGCCTGTTCGATCGAGACCCTGACCCGCGAGATACACTTGCCGAAGCCACGGATCTCGGCCGGGTAGATGTCGAAGGCGATGACCTTGTAGCCCATCGCCGCCATGGTGCGCTTCAAGATGTCGCCCGCGGCGATGGTGCCGTCGCCGGCCGAACCACAGATGGCGAATTGAACATCGGTGCCCGTCACGGGTTCGCCCTCACTGTTCCCAGAAGTCCGACTGGACGTGGCCGCTAGCGTCGATGCCGATGGCGAAGTCCGCCGTCACGTCGAACTCCTCGGCCGCACCGGTCATGTTGCGCGCCGCCAGTTCGCCCATCAGCCGAACGTTCTTCCAGCCGTGCAGGAAGCGGTATTCCTTGAGCTCGTCCGACCAGATCTGACAGACGTCGCCGGCCGCCCAGATGCTCTCGTTGGAGGACTTGAGCCTGGGGTCGACCAGGATGCCGCGCTCCATGTCGACGCCGGCGCCGAGCATGAAGTCGACGAGCGGCATCGACCCGAAGAACGGCATGACCACGTCGCCGGCGATCGCCGAATCGTCCTCGAAGATCACCCGCCGGGCCGGCTTGGCCGCCGCCTCGATCGCCACCGGCGTCCGCCCGGTGACCACGTCGACCCCGGCGCGGGAGAGCGCGGCGAGGAGCTCGGCGCGCTTCGCCGCGTCGATGCGGTGCGGCCAGAAGGTGAATTCGCCGGCCACCAGCGTCACCCGATGGCCGGTGTCGATCAGGGTGCGGGCGAGGTCGAGGCCGATCATGTCGCCGCCGAGAAGGATCACCCGGCCCTTCGCCGGCAGCGCCCGGGCGACGCGGGTGGCGTCCTCGAAGGTGGCGAAGCCGTGCATCAGCGATTTGTACTCGACCAGCACCTCCGGCAGATGGCCGCCGCCGCCGGTGCACACCAGGAGCTTGTCGTAACCGACCACCTCCTTGTGGGAGAAGGTCAGCGTTCGCGCCCGCCCGTCGATCTCGTCGACGCGGCTGTTGCGCCTCAGCGTGATCGCGAGCTCATCGTAGATCTGCGGCGCGACCGCCAGGAGGTTGCGCCAATCGGTGGTGCCGCGGAAATACCTTGGCAGATCGAAGCGGTTGTAGAAGGGCAACCGCGACATGGTCACCAAGGTGATCCGCGCCGCCGGATCGCGGGCGCGGAGGGTGGTCACCGCTCCGTGGCCGGCACTGCCGGCACCGATGACGACGTAGTGAAGACCCGCGCTCATGGTTCACACATCCAGGGTGACGAATTCTTTGCGGACGATCGAGATGCAGCGCGTCGGGCAGACCTCGAAACAGGCGCCGCAGCGGATGCACTCGTTGTTGTCGATCCAGATCGCGCCGACCCGGTTCCACTCGTTGGTTTCCTGCAGCGCGCCGTAGGAGCCGTCGGGTCGGATGTCGACGCCGTCGACCATCTTGATGCAGTTCTTCGGCGCCACGTCGATGCAGGCGCGGCAGAAGATGCAGTTGTCCGGGTCGATCTGGTAGGCGAGGTTGCACAGGTAGCAGCGCTTGGCTTCCTTCGCCGTCAAACTCTCGTCGTAGCCGCTCTCCACCTCTTGGTTACCGCGCGAGCAGCGATGGGAGATGTCGGTCACCGGCATGTGCTGGCGCGGGATGAAGTCGAAGGAGCGTTCGCGCCGCGGCCCGGCGATCGGCGTGGTCTTGACCGCCCGCACGCGGCGGGTGCGGCCCATCAGCCAGCGGTCGATGCCGGCCGCGACCTTGCGCGCGTGGCCGATCGACTCGATCACCGTCGAGGCGCCGGCGACGTAGTCGCCCGCCGCGAAGACGCCCTCGAGCGAGGTCGCACCGCTCGCGTCGACCGAGGCGTTGTCCCACCGGTCGAGCTTCAGCGGCGTGTCGAGGAAGTCGTGGACGGTGCGCTGGCCGATGGCGATCAGCAGCGTGTCGCACTCGATCTCGAATTCCGATCCGGGGATCGGAACCGCCTTGCGCCGGCCGTTGTCGCGCCAGCCGCCGAGGCGATTCTGGACGAATCGCACCGCCTTCAGGTCGCCCTTCTCGTCGGTGATGAGATCGACCGGGGTCCTCAGGCCGAGGAAGCGGATGTCCTCGCGCTTGGCCTCGTGGATCTCCTCCTTGGTGACGGGGATGTACTCCTCACCGGTGCGGATGTGGATCGTCACCTCCTCGCCGCCGAGGCGGCGGGCGACGCGGGCGCAGTCGAGGGCGGTGAAGCCGGCGCCGACCACGGCCACCCGCTTGCCGACCTTCTTCGGCTCGCCGCGATGCATGGCGAGCAGGAAGTCGAAGCCGTATTCGGCGTTGCCGACGCGCTGGATCTTCTCGCCGAGTTCGTCGCCGTCGAGCGGCAGGTCGATCGCCGCGGCGCAGCCGGTGGCGATCAGCACGGCGTCGTAGTCGGCCCTGAGCCGCGACAGCGGCATCTCGCCCGGCCCGTTGCCGATCGACACGCCGGTCTTCAGTTCGACGCCGAGGCGCAGGGCGTTGTGCAGCTCGATCTTGAGGGTGTCACGCGGCAGTCGGAATTCCGGGATGCCGTAACGCAGCATGCCGCCCGGCTCGCGCTCGCGCTCGAAGATGGTGACGTCGTGGCCGAGCATCGACAGGTCGTGCGCGGCGGCGACGCCGGCCGGTCCGGCGCCGACGATCGCCACCCGCTTGCCCGACGGCGTGTAGAGGCTCTCGGTTATGCGGTGGCCGGCGTGCTTGAGGTCGGCGGCCGAGCGCTTCAGCGAACAGATGCTGACCGGTTCGCCGTTGCCCGGCCAACCGTGGCGGCACTTCGATTCGCAGGGCCGCGAACAGATCCGCCCGAGCACGCCGGGAAGCACGTTGGCCTCGCGGTTGATCTCGTACGCCCGACCGTGGTCGCCGTCGGCGATCGCCCAGATGTAGGCGGGAATATTGGTTCCCGCCGGACAGGCGGTCTGGCACGGGATGTTCCGTTGCACCCAGCCGACGTCGCGGGGATCTTCGGAATAGAGGACATCGGCGGAGGACTCGCTGCGCGAGCTGCGCAGATCGTCGGCCATCCTGATCGGACGCTCGTTCATGGGGCCCACCCGGAAACCCCGCCGCCGATCGTGGAACATGCGTGGCGGCGGCGGCGAACAAAGTCGCCGAGCCCCCGTTCCCCCGAGGCCGAGCCTCGCGGCGAAGCATGGTGGAACTGCACCCGGCTCAAGCACTATGCTCATTTCCGGAGCGTTGTTCCAGAGTCGCCAACTAATAAGTTTTCCGGATCGAAAGTGGCCCCGCCGGCCCGGCGTGCACCCTTTTCTCACTTCGCGGTTCGCGCGCGGCCGCCACCCTCCGAGACGTCTCGAGGCGGGCGACGGGCGCTCGTCGAGCGCCCGTCACGTGCCCGTCAGGCGACCGTCGACGTGCCGGTGCCGAGCAGGCTCGACAGGACGTCCGACGAGAGATCGCGACCGTAGGCTCGCGTGGCGAACTGCGCCATGGCCGCTCGCAACTGTTCGACGAGCGTCTCGGTGGCCACGTTCGTCTCGCTCGAGGTGGTCCCGACCGCCGTGGTGGTGGTCGAGTCGGTCGAGGTGGAGACGGTCGTGGTCGAACTCGTCTCGGTCGACGAGGCGGGCGGAGGCGGAGGTGGTCCCGGGGGCATCTGCGCCTTCATGTGGGCGTCGAGCTCGGATTGCGAGACCGTCCCGTCACCGTCGGTGTCCATCGCCGAGAAGGCCGAGGCGACGTCTTCGCTCACGGAGGTCTCGGAGGTCTCCGACGTCGCCGATGCCGTCGCGGCGGTGACGTGGTCGGAGAGTTCGGTTTCCGAGATCGATCCGTCGCCGTCGGCGTCGATGTCGCCGAAGAGATCGCTCACCGCCTCCGCCGGGTCGCCCATCGGCGGCGGTCCACCCGGCGGCGGCCGATCCGGCTTCATCCCGGATTCGAGCTCGTCGCTGCTCACCGCTCCGTCGCCGTCCTGATCCAGAGCGGCGAGCAGGTCCTCGCCCGAGTTCGTCGACGTCGTTTCGGTGGTGGTGCTCGCTTCCTGGGCGGACAGGAGAGCGCCGCGGGTATCGCTCGACAGCGTGTCGACGAAGGTCTGCAGTTCGCTGGACGACAGACCGCCGCTGCCGTCGGAATCGAGTTTCGAGAAGAGTTCCTCACCCGACTTCCCACGGGGGCCTTCGTTCTGCGTCGGGCCGGATCCCGACGTTCTCGACAGGCCCCACATGTTCATCGCCGGTCCTTGAGAACCGATGGAGTTGATCATGATGTTGCTCCGTTTGGTGTGACGCGGTCCGCCGTGGGACGTCGGACCGCGTCGCGGGTATTGCAACCGGCGGGCCATGAGAGCGAAATTTCGGCTTCTTTTCCAATGGGATGGCTCGAGCCTTCGACAGAAACGAGCCGGAAACCATCCGGTTACGCGAGCACTTCGTCGACGTCTCGCGATCGGGGCGGCCGATGGTCGCCGCCCCTCGCCCCGAGGCGCGTCCACCGCCGGAATGGGCCGACGAACGGCCGCTCCACGGCGACCGCGGGTGTCGGCGACCCCCGCGGCTTCCGGAACGGCGGCCCATCTCTCGCGAGAATTGTTTCCGGGATCGTTTCCGCGGCGCGGCACCCGAAAACCGGCGGCGACGGGTGTCGTACCCCGGGGATGCGGCAGGCTCTGCCGGTCCGAGACGTCGCCCGGCACGAATTGCCGGGTCGCGAGGGCGCGCCGTGAGGCCGGCTCAGGACGCGGAAAGGAGGAAGCGGTCGCCGCTCAACGGTCGCAGGCGATGGCGGGCGAGGAGCCTCTCGCGCCACCAGCCGGCGTAATCGGCGATCGCCCCCACCTCGATCGCCTCGTGGTCGAAGTCGACCGCCACCTCGAGGCAGGCGTCGAGATCGGCGAGATCCGGCCGCGGCAGGCGATCGTTCACGAGATCGGCCCACATTTCCTCGTAGAGCCCCTCGAGCCGGTCGACGAGCAGCGGCACGTCGAAGAGCGTGCACTCCGCTCGGTTCGCCGCGAGCTTCGCCCTGAGACCGGCCAGACGCGCCGGATCGCGGCCGAGCGCCACCGCCGTCTCGACATAGTCCGCCGGCGAGTCGACCACCAACTCCGGCAGGCCCGCCGCCGCGACCAGGCTGCCGCAGACCCGCGCCGCGAAACAGCGCCCCGCCCAGGTCAGCACCGGCACGCCCGACCACAACGCGTCCGATGCGGTGGTGTGGGCGCCGTAAGGGGTGTTGTCGAGGAAGAGATCGGCGAGCGGGTAGCGCGCGAGATGCTGCGGATTGGCGAGTTTGGGCGCGAAGATCAGCCGCTGCGGGTCGATGCCCCGAGCCGCCGCATGCGCCCGCAGCCGGTCGTCGGTGCCGTCGGCGCCGCCGAGCAGCCACAGGACGCCGCCGGGAACCCGCATCAACACCTCGAGCCAGCGCTCGAAGGTGAAGCGGGTGATCTTGTGGGTGCCGTTGAACGAGCAGAAGACGACGCCGTTCTCCGGCAGCCCCGCCTCGGCGCGGCTCGGCCGCTCGGGGGCCACCACCCGGTCGCGGTTGTTGGGCTGGTAGCAGGGCAGCCGCAGCACCTTCTCGGAATAGAAGATCTCGTGGTCCGGCGGGATGATCCGCTCGTCGGCGACGATGTAGTGGTGATGGGGGCTGGCCAGCGTTCCCGGATAGCCGAGCCAGTTGACGATGATCGGCGCCGGCCGGAGCGCGACCGCCTTGGTCCGCCCTTCGCGGGTGTAGCCGTTGACGTCGACCAGGATGTGCACGCCGTCGTCGGCGATCGTCCGCGCCAGGCTCGCGTCGTCGAGGTCGGTGACCTCGCGCCAATGGTCGGCGGCCGCCCGATAGGCCAGATGCAGGGGATCGGCCGCCTTCGGTCCGCAGTAGTAGGCGAAGACCTCGACCCTGGAACGGTCGTGCAGCCCGAAGACCTCGGCCATCAGATGGCCGACGGCGTGTTCGCGCAGATCCGAGGAGAGATAGCCGATCCTCAGCCGCCCCTCGCGGCTCGCCGCCCGCGGCCAGCTCGTCATCGCCCCGACCGGCAGGCCGACGTCGACGGCGGCGTAGTGATGGGCGAGCGCCAGTTGGAACATCGGGTCGTCGCTGTGGGCGGCGGCGGAGAGCGGCGACAGGCCGAGCATCAGCCGCCGCCGGCTCACCCGTTCGGTCGGCACGATCACCGGCCATTCGCAGGCCCTCTGCCGCAGCGCCGTGAGGTGCTGGGCCACCTCGCGCTGGTGCGGATCGATGTCGAGGCTCTGCCGCAGCATCTCCTCGGCCGCCTCGTCGCGGCCCGCCGCCTCGAGGGTGCGGGCGATCTGGTTGAGCGCCGTCGTCTTGTGCGAGATCGCGGTCCCGTCGATCGCCGCCAGCTTCGCCACCACCTGCGACCACTGCGTCACCGCCGCGCCGATCGCGCCCTGGCGTTCGAGGATCCGGCCGAGGTTGATGTGCGCCGGCATGAAGTCCGGTGCCCGCGCGATCGCCCGCTCGAGGCATTCGCGGGCGCGCTCGAAGTCGCCGTCGTCGGAGAGCGTCACCGCGAAGTTGAACAGCACCGCGTGAAGCAGCGGGTCTTCCGGGTTGGCGTCGATCCACGAGCCGTAGAGAGCGCCGACGGCCGCCGTCTGGCCGCTGCGCTTCAGCGTCTCGGCGGCGCGGATGAGCTCCATCACGCCGAGGCCGCGGCCGGCGACCGGCGTGGCCGCAGAAGCGGGTTCCTTGGGCATCGCGCGCCTCCGTCTGGTCCCCTCCCGGCCGGGCGAGGGCCACGGAGGTGGACGTGCTCAGCGCCGAAACGATCGGGAAATCATCGCGATCACGAGACCGCCGACGTCAGGGCGGCGATCTGCTCGGCCGTCAAGCTGGCTATCTGAGTCGCGGTGAAGGCGTCAATTTGCGTGGCGTTCAGCGCCTCGAGCGCGCTCGTCGACATCTCCTGGAGGAAGGAGACCGGCAAGGCGGAGATCGTCGTCGTGGTCAGCCCGGAATATTGAACCGGTGTCAGCGCCGCCATCCGGGTGGCGTCGAGCAGGTCGAGTTGGCTCGGCGACAGCGCCGCGATCTGCTGCGAGCTCAGCGAGGCGAACTGGCCGGTGCTCATCTGGTTGAGCTCGGTCGAGGTCAGAGCGGAGATCTGCGTCGGCGACAGCGCGGCGAGCTGCGTCGTCGTCAGCGCCGCGATCTGCGACGAGGAGAGCGCCCGCAGTTGCATGCGGACCAGACCGGTCAGCTGATCGAGGCTCAGCGCGACGATGTCGTCGGCCTCGAGTTCGGCGATGCCGGGCAGCGAGATCGAGCCGATCTGGGTCGAGGAGAGACCGGCGATCTGGGTGGCGGTCAACAGGTCGATCTGGGTCGAGGTGAGGCCGGCGACCGCCCCGGTCGACAGGGCGCCGATCATCGTCGAGGTGAGGGAGGCGAACTGGCGATCGGTCAGCGCGCCGATCTGCGTCGCGGTCAGGCCCGAGAGGGTCTCGGCGCCGAGCTGGGCGAGCCGCGCGGTGCCCAGCGCCGCGATCCGGGTGGACGAGAGGCCGGCGATGCCCGAGGCGGAGAGCGCCGAGAACTGCGCCTCGCTCAGCGCCGCGAGGTCGGGGGCCGACAGG
>JAOTSD010000159.1 GCA_030247555.1 Siculibacillus sp.
CTCGGACACAACCGCGCTACGCTACCATCCGCGGTGCTATTACAGGCACGACGAGCATTCGCCCACCGAGATCAGGCCGGCACTCGTTGCCGCCGTCACCGATCTCTCCGGCCACCAGACCGGCGCGCATCGCACCTGGCTCGCCCCGGACGGGTCCGGCAAGGCGTCTGTCGAGACACCGCGTCGGGCAATGGGCGACCTTCTCGGCCACGCTGTCCGCTTCGGCACCGCCGCTGAGGTTCTCGCCGCCGGCGAGGGCATCGAGACCGTGCTGTCGCCCCGTCAGGTTCTGCCCCGCATGCCGATGCTGGCGGCGCTTTCGGCCGCTCACCTCGCTGCCGTCCTGTTCCCGCCGACGCTGCGCCGGCTCTATGTCGTCAGGGATCGCGACCCGGCCGGGGACGGTGCAAGAGCCGGCCTGGTTGCCAGAGCAGCGAGCCTCGGGATCGAGGCGATGTCGCTCACGCCGCTCAACGGCGATTTCAACGATGATCTGCGACGCCAGGGCGCTGATGCCCTCCGGGCGCGTCTGAAGGATCAGCTTCATCCTGAAGACGTCCGCCGGTTCATGGAGAGGTGAGGTCGTGATCGGTCCCGGAGGCGCGGCCCAGCGTCATCCTCTGCCGGTTTCAGTCTTTCGCCATCGGCAGGTGCATCCATCGTCGGGGAGTCCCGCGCCCACGGCCTTCGGAGAGGGCGATCGGCGCACAAACGGGCCGGGCAGGCAATGGCCGGGTTTGGACTATTTTCCGCCGGCGGGGACGAACCCCGCCTTTGCATCGCGAAAGTCAAAATAGCCCACCCCCGGCCATCAAGGCCCTCGCGGAGCGGGCGAGGGCTGCCAACCCGTCCCGCCCGTGCGCTTCGACGCCTGCGAAGGCCGCGATGGGCGCGGTCTCCAGACGAAGGACGCTCCCGATGACGAACGAAACCTATTCCGCAGGCGACGAGCCGGTCCACACCTCCTCCCAGACCGATCACACCCTCACCGAACTCCAGCTCTACGGCTGGCGCCCGTTCCAGGACGAACCCGATCCGAGGCCGCTGCCCGAGGGCAACATCGTCGCTGCCGCCGTCACCGACATCTTCGACGCCCTCGTCGCGACGCTCGGCGACACCCGCTTAGAGCCCGACCTCGAAGAGCTGCTCTGGGGGACCGTCAATCTCTTCCACCGCGCCACCGGCCGGGTGGAGCGCGATCTCGACGACAACGAGCAGGCGCAGCGCCGGCTTCAGCGGGAACAGGACGGCAGCGAGGTCAAGTCGGTCGAACTCGAACGCCTCACGGCCGAGGGGCAGACCCTGATCGAACGGCGCGCCAGCATGGAACTCTTCCGCGACCTCGCGGCCGAGGCTTTCGAGCACCACACCGGCAGTGCCTGGCGGCCGCGCAGCGGCTCGATGGTCAACCATCGCAACCTGACCGCCGCGATGATCGACAGCCGCGACTTCCTTGCCGCGAAGCGCCGGGCCGAGACCGAGGTGATGCTGCCCGCCGGCCCGAAGGTTGCCGTGACTGGCGGCGCGGACTTCAACGATCACCGCCTGATCTGGGCGAAGCTCGATCAGGTCCATGCCAAGCACCCCGAGATGGTGCTGCTGCACGGCGGGTCGCCGAAGGGAGCCGAACTGATCGCTTCCCGTTGGGCAGATCACCGCAAGGTGCCCCAGGTCGCCTTCCGGCCCGACTGGACCAAGCACGCCAAGGCGGCGCCGTTCAAGCGAAACGATGCCATGCTGGACGTGCTGCCGGTCGGCGTCCTCGTCTTCCCCGGCACCGGGATTCAGGAGAATCTCGCCGACAAGGCCCGCAAGCTCCGC
>JAOTSD010000092.1 GCA_030247555.1 Siculibacillus sp.
GGTTACAGTTCCGCCTTGGGCTGGTTGAGCAGGTCGGCGTGCTTCGCCGCATCGATTTCCTTGCGGAGAATCTGCTCGGCACCGGCAACCGCCAGCAGTGCCACCTGATCGCGCAAGGTTTCCTTGGCACGCTGGGCAGCCACACCGGCCTCACCCTCGGCGGCGACCGACCGATCGAAGCGGCATCGGCCGACCGCCTCGCCGCCGCCGCCGCGCGGCGCCTCGCCGGCGAGCCGGTGCAGCGCATCGTCGGCTCGGCCGGGTTCTTCGGACGCGACTTCGCGCTGACACCGGCGACGTTGGTGCCGCGCCCCGACACCGAGACGTTGGTCGAGGCGGTTCTCGCCGCCTTTCCCCCCGGCGAAACCTTCCTTTTCGCCGATCTCGGGGTCGGATCCGGTGCGATCCTGGTGACGCTGCTCGCCGAGCGGCCGGCCGCGATCGGCGTGGCGACCGACCTCTCGGTCGAGGCGCTCGCCACCGCCCGCGCCAATGCGGCGGCACTGGGCGTCGCCGATCGCGCCCACTTCGTCCGCGCCTCCTACGCCCGCGCCTTGGCGCCCGGCCGCTTCGACGCGATCGTCTCCAATCCGCCCTACATCGCCGGCGCCGAGATCGAGACCCTCGACGAAGAGGTCCGTCGCCACGATCCCCGCCTCGCCCTCGACGGCGGCACCGACGGGCTCGACGCTTATCGCGCCCTGGTGCCCGAGGCGGTGGCGGCGCTGCGACCGGACGGGCTTCTGGCTCTGGAGATCGGTTGGCGGCAGGCCGCCGAGGTCGCCGCCCTGATCGGCACGAACGGTTTCGAGCGGATCGCCACGCTCCCCGATCTCGCCGGTCGCGATCGCGTGATCACAGCCCGCCGCGGGCCGCGGCGATGAACGCCGCCGGGGAGAACGCGCGGCGGCGCAAAATATGCCTTGGAAATTCGCCGAGAAATCGATAGTTTCCGAGCACCGAAGCAGAGCGTCGACGTGCGGTCGACCGGGAGAGTGACCGATTGGCGCTCCCACCGGGCGGGTTACCGTGAGGACGAGCGATCGTCCGGCGTCGACCGATCCGGCCTCCGGAGGCCGCGCCGGGGCTTCTTCGGTCCGTCTTCCGACCCACGAAGGGCGCGTGAAGCCCGAACCCCGCGTGTCACGTTCCGATCCGGTGGCGCCACCGTCTTCTCGCGCGACGATCCTGCCGTCTCGACGGCACGGGATCGAGGCGAGCCGCGGAACAGGGGAAGGGTGTGCCGGGTGGAGGAGCCGTTCCTCGTCGTCGGGCATCGAACCGACGATCGGCGACGGCTTCGGATGGAGATCCGGAGTTCACGACGTGCCCACCCCTTCGGGGTCGGCCGAACCGCCGGGGCGCAATGGGCGCGACCGGCGGCGAATTTTCCTCGGACGAGATCGCAGCAGGATGAGACAGGGAAATTCCAACAAGAGGATGCGGGGCCGCGGCGGTGGTGGTGGCGGCAACGGCGGCGGCGGCAATGTCGGTCGCAAGGGCCCCAACCCGCTGAGCCGGACCTACGAATCCACCGGCCCCGACGTGAAGATCCGCGGTACCGCGCTCCACATCGCCGAGAAATACGTGTCTCTGGCTCGCGACGCGCAGTCGAGCGGTGATCCGGTTCTGGCGGAGAGCTACCTCCAGCACGCCGAGCACTACTACCGCATCATCGCCGCCGCCCAGGCCGCGATGCCGCAACCGATGCCGGTGATGCGTTCCGACATCCAGGTCGACGACGACGAGGACGACGGCGAGGAGAGCTTCGCCGACACCCGCTTCGACGCTCGGCCGCGCAACGGCGAAACCTCCGGCAACGGCGACGGCGCTCGTTCGGAAGGCCCGCGAGAGCCTCGCGAACCGCGGGAACCCCGCGAGCCTCGCGGCGAAGGCCGGCCGCCTTTCCGCCGCACCATCGAGACCGAGGGTGGCGACGGTTGGATGTCCACCGATACGCCGCAGCCCTTCGTCGACGATTCGGCGCTCGAACGCGTCGTCGCGGAACGTGGCGACGACCGTCGCCAAGACCGTGGCCGCAGCCGCTTCCCGCGTCAACGCGGCGAATTCCGCGGCACCGACCGCTCCGACAACCGGGGCGAAGGTGGGCGGCCGCAGCGCGAACGCCATCCCCGCGGCGAGGGTCGCTTCGACCGTGAACCGCGCGAGGCCCGCACCGAAGGTGGAAGTCGCGAGGAGGTCGAGGAGAGCCGTCTCGACGCGCTTCCGGCGTTCTTGACCGCCGCACCGCCGCGCATCGCCGCGGCGACCGCGACACCCGCGCCCGTTCCCGCCGATGCCGAGACCGCCGAGGGCGATGCCGATGCGCCGCGCCGCCGCACGCGCGGTGGCCGAGGTCGCGGCCGTCGACCGGAATTCGCCGGAACCGAAGGGGCCGCGGAGACCGCGCCGGCGAGCGCCGAGGATTGATCGGTACGCCCGAGAACCTGCGAAGAGGCCCGGATGGGATCCCATCCGGGCCTCTTCGCGTTCTCGAAGGGACGATCGCCGTCAGACCGTGACCGTATCACCGACCGCGATGGTCCCGTCGGCGAGGCAACGCAGATAGACCCCGCAATCGGTGTGGCCGAGCGTCTGCATCAGAAAGCGGGGGATATCGAGATCGCGCACCCCACGCGCCGGATCGACCCTGGTCGCCGCACAGCGTTCCGTGCGCTTGACCATCTCGAAGGGCAGGCCGCCGATCGTCACCCGCACTCCCGCCGCCCATTCGAGCTCGGCGAAGGCCGGCAGACCATCGACGATCACGTTGGGTCGGAAGCGGATCGCATCGAGCGGCTCTCCGAGCTTCGCCCCGAGCGCCGCCAGCGTCGCGAGATTGACGAGATGCAGCACCTTCTTCGAGACGTCGGAGAAGGAATGCCCCGACGCGGCGAGCGTCCTCGGCGTGCCGCGCACCTCGTCCGGAAAGCGGCGTGCCACGAAGGCGGCGAGCGCCGCCCGCCCCGCCTCGCCGGCGAGCGTATCGTCGAACACCACCCGCCCGTCGCGCTCGGCGACGGTGAAACGCTGCGTCTCCGCCTCGAACCGTGTGACGACCTCGGCGAGTGCCGGGTTCTTCATCAGACAGAAGAACAGCATCTTGGGCAGATGCCGCGGGGTCGCCGGATCGAAGCCCGAAGGCCCGTTCTCGATGGCGAAGGCGCGGTCGAAAGGCATGGTCTCGCCGGCGACGAGATCGACCGCCGCGAGCGTGTCGGGGGAGAAGCCCTTGACGGGATAACGGTGGAGGGCGGTGACGACGGCGCTCATCGACGGATCTCCGGCTGCGGGTCGCCGAGGCGTAGGGTGCAACGTCGGCGCGGTCAAGCGCCGGCACCGGGCACCCGAGACGATCCGCCGCGCGAGGGATGAAGGATTTTGCCGCCCCGCTTCGGCCGGCCTCTTCAAAGCCGCCGAACCACCTCCCATATCCGCAACGACCGGGGTCGAACCCGGCCGCCCGATCCGGGGGCCGGAGATCCCACCGACGAATCCCGAGACGCCGTGAACCGTGCCAGGATGGGCGGACCAACGGCGGGCCAGGAGGGACGACATGAATCTCGAGAAGTTCACCGAACGCGCCCGCGGTTTCCTCCAGTCGGCGCAGACGCGGGCCCTGTCGCGCGGCCACCAGCAGTTCACCCCCGAGCACCTCCTGAAAGAACTGCTCGAGGACGATCAAGGCCTCGCGAGCGGCCTCATCGACCGAGCCGGCGGCCGCTCGCGCGAGGCGCTCGCCGCCACCGACCGGGCGCTCGACAAGCTGCCCAAGGTCTCCGGCGCCGCCGGCCAGCTCTACCTCGCTCCGGCCACGGCGCGCCTCTTCGAGTCCGCCGAGAAGATCGCCGACAAGGCCGGCGACAGCTTCGTCACGGTGGAACGCCTGCTTCTCGCCATCGCCCTCGACAAGGAGAGCGAAGCCGGCAAGATCCTGGCGAACGCCGGCGTCACGCCTTCCGGCCTCAATGCCGCGATCGAGGCGATCCGCAAGGGCCGCACCGCCGATACGGCCTCGGCCGAGAACCAGTACGACGCGCTGAAGAAATTCGCCCGAGACCTCACTCAGGCCGCCCGCGACGGCAAGCTCGACCCGGTCATCGGTCGCGACGAGGAGATCCGTCGCACCATCCAGGTGCTGTCGCGCCGCACCAAGAACAATCCCGTCCTGATCGGCGAACCCGGCGTCGGCAAGACCGCCATCGTCGAAGGTCTGGCGCTCAGGATCGTCAACGGTGACGTGCCGGAGAGCCTGAAGGACAAGAAGCTGATGGCGCTCGACATGGGCTCACTCATCGCCGGCGCCAAGTATCGCGGCGAGTTCGAGGAGCGTCTGAAGGGCGTGCTCTCCGAGGTCCAGGCGGCGGAGGGCGGCGTCGTCCTGTTCATCGACGAGATGCACACGCTCGTCGGCGCCGGCAAAGCCGACGGCGCCATGGACGCTTCGAACCTCCTGAAGCCGGCGCTCGCCCGCGGCGAGCTGCATTGCGTCGGCGCCACCACCCTCGACGAGTATCGCAAGCACGTCGAGAAGGACGCCGCCCTCGCCCGCCGCTTCCAGCCGGTCTTCGTCTCCGAGCCGACGGTCGAGGACACGATCTCGATCCTGCGCGGACTGAAGGAGAAATACGAACTTCACCACGGTGTCCGCATCGCCGATTCGGCGATCGTCGCCGCCGCCACCCTGTCGAACCGATACATCACCGACCGCTTCCTCCCCGACAAGGCGATCGACCTCGTCGACGAGGCCTCGGCGCGGTTGCGCATGCAGGTCGATTCGAAGCCCGAAGAGCTCGACGAACTCGATCGCCGAGTGATCCAGCTCGAGATCGAACGCGCGGCGCTGAAGAAGGAGACCGACCAGGCCTCGAGGGACCGCCTCGTCCGGCTCGAGCGCGAACTCTCCGACCTTGAGCAGGAATCGGCCGCGATGACCGCCAAGTGGCAGTCGGAGAAGGCCGAGCTCGCTTCCGCGACCAAGGTCAAGGAGGCGTTGGAGCAGGCCCGCAACGAACTCGAGCAGGCCCAGCGCGCCGGTCGCTACGATCGCGCCGGCGAACTCGCCTATGGCGTCATCCCCGGCCTCGAGGCCAAGCTGAAGGAACTCGAGGCCAAGGGCGGCGACGGCCGCGCCGCGCGTGAATCCGTCACCGCCGATCAGATCGCCCAAGTCGTCTCGCGCTGGACCGGTGTACCGGTCGACAAGATGCTCGAAGGCGAACGCGAGAAGCTCCTGCGCATGGAGGACGAACTGGCGAAGCGCGTCGTCGGCCAAGCCGAGGCCGTGCACGCCGTCTCCACCGCGGTGCGCCGGGCGCGCGCCGGCCTGCAGGACCCCAACCGGCCGATCGGCTCGTTCATGTTCCTCGGGCCGACCGGCGTCGGCAAGACCGAACTGACCAAAGCTCTCGCCTCCTTCCTCTTCGACGACGACACCGCGATGGTGCGCATCGACATGTCCGAGTACATGGAGAAACACTCCGTCGCCCGCCTGATCGGCGCGCCTCCCGGCTACGTCGGCTATGAGGAGGGCGGGGCGTTGACGGAAGCCGTGCGGCGTCGGCCCTATCAGGTGGTCCTCTTCGACGAGGTCGAGAAAGCTCACTCGGACGTCTTCAACGTGCTCCTCCAGGTGCTCGACGACGGCCGGCTGACCGACGGTCAGGGCCGCACGGTCGACTTCCGCAACACCATCATCGTGCTGACCTCGAACATCGGCGCCGAATTCCTCGTCGATCTCGGAGAGGGTGAAGACGTCGACCGGGCGCGGGGCGACGTGATGGCGATGGTGCGCGCCCACTTCCGGCCGGAGTTCCTCAACCGGCTCGACGACATCCTGCTCTTCCGCCGTCTGAAACGCACGGAGATGGGCCGGATCGTCGACATCCAGTTCGCACGCCTCGAGAAGCTCGTCGCCGACCGCCGCATCACCCTCACGCTTGAGCCCTCTGCCCGCGACTGGCTCGCCGAACGCGGCTACGATCCGGCCTACGGCGCTCGCCCGCTGAAGCGCGTCATCCAGCGCGAGGTCCAGGACCCGCTCGCCGAGCGGATCCTGATGGGCGGCATCGGCGACGGTGCCGCGGTGTCCATCTCCGCCGGCGGCGACCGCCTCCATTTCGCCGTCGCCAACGAGGTCGGCGCGGCGGCGTGACGGAACCACGCCCGATGTGAACCGCTCGAAGGCCGCCCCCCGGGCGGCCTTCGCTCGTCTCTTTCGGCGGCACCTTTGACCTCGGTCCGATCGCGTGCGAAGGGGGGCGATCCGAGGACCCGCCATGACCGAGACCGCCGCCCCACACCTCTTCGACCGCGCCCTCTTGGCGGCGCGCCGGGCTCGCGCCCGGACACGCCCGCGTGAAGGTGCCGATTTCCTGCTGCGCCGGGCAATCGACGACCTCGACGATCGACTGCTGCCGGTCATGCGCACCTTCCCCCGCGCCGTCGACCTCGGCCTCGCCGCCGGCCCGGCGGCGCAGGTCGTGCGCCGCCTCGGCAAGGCCGAGACGGTCACCACCGCGGCGCTCGACGCCGAAGCCGGCGCCGATCTCGTCGTCGACGAGGAAGCCCTGCCCTTTCCGCCCGAGAGCCTCGACCTGGTGATCTCGATGCTGTCGCTGCAGTTCGTCGACGACCTGCCCGGCACCCTCGTCCAGATCCGGCGGGCGCTGCGCCCCGACGGGCTCTTCCTCGCCGCCCTCCTCGGTGGCGACTCCCTGCGCGAACTGCGCGAAGCGCTGGCCGCCGCGGAGGTCGAGACGACCGGCGGCCTGTCGCCGCGCGTCGCCCCCTTCGTCGGCGTGCGCGATCTCGGCGGCCTGCTGCAACGCGCCGGCTTCGCCCTGCCGGTCACCGACTCCGATCGCTTCACCGTGCGTTACCGCTCGATGTTCGATCTCGTCGCCGATCTGCGCGCCATGGGGGCGACCAACCCACTGGTCGATCGCAGCCGGCGCCCGTCGTCCCGCCGCTTCTTCCTGCGTGCCGCCGAGATCTACGCCGAACGCTTCGCCGACCCGGACGGGCGCCTGCGCGCCACCTTCGAGATCGTCTCCGCCTCGGGTTGGGCTCCGCACGAGAGCCAGCAGAAGCCGGCGAAACCCGGCAGCGCCACGGTGAGCCTGGCCACGGCTCTGAAGGCCCGACCACTTCCCGACGACCTCTGAGGGTCGGCCGGCGCGAGGCCCCGGCGAGGAAAGTGTCGCCCGAGGGCGGAGTTCAAACGAAAACGCCGCCCGGGGGCGGCGGGGCGGCGGCGAAGGACCGGGCGTTCAGCGCAGGAACGAATTGATCGTGTTGGCGACCGAGTTCCACTTGTCGCCGAGGCCGGAGGTGGTCGACGACAGGGCCGAGATGATCGCCACCGACACGAGCGTGCCGACGAGGCCGTATTCCATCGAGACGGACCCGTCCCGGTCGCGCCGGAGGGCGGCGGCCGCGGCGCGGAACCTTTCGAACGTGGTCTCGAAGCGCATGTCGTCCGGTCTTTCTCGGGCGTTCCGCTCAGAACAGGTCGATCAGATGCGGAATCAGCGGCTCGTCGGCCGGAGGCATCGGATGGTCCCGCAGCTTCGTCGGCCGGACCCATTTCAGGGCCTGACCTTCGCGGCCGCGAACCACACCCGTCCACCTGCGACAGACGTAGAGTGGCATCAGGAGGTGAAAATCTTCATAACGATGACTGGCGAAAGTCAGGGGCGCCAGACACGGAGCCTTCACCTCGATCCCGAGTTCCTCTTGCAGTTCGCGGATCAACGTCTCTTCCGGACTCTCGCCCGGCTCGAGCTTTCCCCCGGGAAATTCCCACAGACCCGCCATGGACTTGCCCTCGGGGCGCTGCGCCAGCAGAACCCGCCCGTCGGCATCGATCAGCGCCACCGCGGCGACGAGGACGATCTTCATCCTCAGCTCCGGTAGTCGCCGTTGATCGCCACGTATTCCTTGGTCAGGTCGCAGGTGTAGACCGTGTCGTTCGCCGTCCCGAGACCGATCTCGACCTTCACGACGATGTGATCCCGCTTCATGTAGGCCGAGGCGACCTCCTCCGAATAGGCCGGATCGCGCTCGCCGTCGACCGCGACGCGGGTGTCGCCGAACCAGATCGCCAGCCGATCGCGCTCCGCCGGCTCGCCGGCCTTGCCCACCGCCATGACGACGCGACCCCAGTTGGCGTCCTCGCCGGCGCAGGCGGTCTTCACCAGCGGCGAATTGGCGATCGACATGGCGATGCGCCGCGCCGATTTCTTGGAAACCGCCCCCTCGACCCGAACCTCGACGAACTTGCGCGCCCCTTCGCCGTCCTTGGCCACCCATTGGGCGAGTTCGAGGGTGAGCGCCTCGAGCGCCGCCCGGAACTCGGCGAGCGCCGGATCGTCGACCGACGTCACCGGCGTCTGGCCGCGACCGGCCGCCTTGCCGGTGGCGAAGAGGAGGACGGTGTCGGAGGTCGACGTGTCGCCGTCGATGGTGGTGGCGTTGTAGCTGTCGACCACCGCGGCGGAGATCAGCGTCTGCAACACGTCGGCCTCGATCGCCGCGTCGGTGAACAGGAAGGAGAGCATCGTCGCCATGTCGGGGGCGATCATCCCGGCGCCCTTGGCGATGCCGACGAGAACCACCTCGACCCCGCCGATCGTCGCGGTGCGCGTCACCACCTTGGGGAAGGTGTCCGTGGTCATGATCGCGCGCGCCGCATCGAGGAACGGCCCCTCGGCCAGCCGCGTCGCCGTCTCGTCGAGGACGCCGGCGAACTTGGTCGCGTCGAGCGGCTCTCCGATCACGCCGGTCGAGGCGAGGAACACCTCCGATGGGGCGCATCCGGCGACCTGCGCCGCGATCTCGGCGGTGATGCGGACCGTCTCGACGCCCTTGCGGCCGGTGAAGGCGTTGGCGTTGCCCGAGTTGACGACGAGCGCCCGCGCCCGTCCGCCGGCGAGGTTGGCCCGGCACCAGTCGACCGGAGCGGAAGGGCATTTCGACGTGGTGAAGACGCCGGCGACGCGCGTGCCTTCGTCGAAGAGGGCGAGAAGCACGTCCGTGCGGTTCTTGTACTTGATCCCGGCCTCGGCGGTCGCGAAACGCACGCCCGGCACCACCGGGGTCGCGGGATGGGATTTGGGCGCGAGCGGCGAGACGGCGTGGGACATGGGTCTGATCCTGTCGGCTGGGAGGTGGTCACCCGCGAGGGCTCGGAAGCCGCGCCGCTCCGGTTTACCCGTGTCCTGCGACCGCCTCAACCGCTTCTCGGCTCACCGGCTCCGGACATGCCGAGGCCGGGGCACCCGTCGGAACGCCCCGGCCTCGTCGAACCTGCGATCGATGGGCTCACTTCGCCTTGATCGCCGCCTCGTCGACTTCGATCTTGGCGGCCTTCTTGAGGTCCTCGAGCATCTTGGAGAAGGTCTCGCCGACCAGCGCCTGCTTCACCTGATCGCGCACGTCGGCGAGCGCCGGGACCGGCTGCTTGCGCTTGCCCTCGAGCTTGATGACGTGCCAGCCGAACTGGCTCTTCACCGGCGCCTTGGTCACTTCGCCGACGGCGAGGGTCTTGGCCGCGGTCTCGAATTCCGGAACCATGTCGCCGGGGGCGAAGAAGCCGAGGTCGCCGCCCTGCGTGGCGGAGCCGGGGTCTTCCGACTTCTCCTTGGCGATGGCGGCGAAATCACCGCCCTTGGCGAGGTCGGCGATGATCTTCTTCGCCTCGTCCTCGGTCTTCACCAGGATGTGGCGGGCCTGGATCTCCTCCGGCGGATCGAAGGCCTTCACGTCCTTGTCGTAGCGCGCCTTGATGACCTCCTCGGTGATCGCGGTCTCCACCTTGGCCTTGAGGAATTCGGCGATCAGCAGCTGGGTGCGCACCTGATCCATCCGCGCCTTGAAGGCGTCGCTCTGGTCGAGGCCGGCCTTGGTGGCGGCTGTGGCGGCGACGCGCATGTCGATCAGCCGATCGACCACGGCGCGCTTGCGCGCATCCTCCGGCAGCTGCGCCAACTGCGAGGCGAGCGCCGTCGAGGCGGCGGCGACGTCCTTGTCGGTGATCGGCTGCCCGTCGATCCGGGCGAAGACCTTGTCCTGGGCCAACGCGGCGACGGGGGCGACGAGCCCGGCGAGGAGTGCGACGGTCGCGACGATCCTGCGATGTCCGTTCATGTGGGAATGCGTCCTTTTCGGGATGTGGGCGATCGACCTGATCGAGGCGGAACCCGCGACCCTCGTCTCTTGGACGAAGCGAGAGAGCCGCGGATGACCGACAGGTTGGCCGCACCTTGATGGCGAAGCTGTGACCGGCCGAGGGTCCGTCCTCCCTCTCGCTCGGAATCGCGCGACTTTGGCCCGATGCGGCGACGTTGACAACTCTCCGACCCACTCTTATCTGAACCGGGCCGCCTCGCCTGCGCGGGCGACGATCGGTGAGGTGTGCCGTCGCGCAACTCCGCCCGACCTCGATCGCGCCGGCGGCGCCGTCACATCATCGTCGCCGGTCCGGTCCAGTCGAGGTCCGCTCCGTCGGTTCACCGATCCCGCGAGGATGCCCGCGACCCTGGTCGCGCCCACCGGGCGAGGTGACCGCGACACCACGCACGACCTCGAGGAAGGGCCTCCATGATCGGCCTCGCATCTCTCGCCAAGAAGCTCTTCGGTTCCGCCAACGACCGCAAGATCAAGGCCTACCGCCCCCGCGTCGGCGAAATCGCCGCGCTCGAGCCCGAACTCGAGAAACTGACCGACGAGGAACTGCGCGACCGCACGCAGCTGTTGCGCGAACGGCTCGCCGCCGGCACCGAGCTCGACGATCTCCTCGTCCCCGCCTTCGCCACGGTGCGCGAGGCGGCCAAACGCGTCATCGGCCAGCGTCACTACGACGTGCAGATGATCGGCGGCATGGTCCTCCACGAGGGCAAGATCTCCGAGATGAAGACCGGCGAAGGCAAGACGCTGGTCGCCACCCTCGCCGTCTACCTCAATGCGCTGCCCGCCAAGGGCGTCCACGTCGTCACGGTGAACGACTACCTCGCCAAGCGCGACTCGGAATGGATGGGCCAGATCTACCGCTTCCTCGGTCTCACCGTCGGCGTCATCGTCCACGGCATGACCGACGAGGAGCGCAAGGAGGCCTACGCCTGCGACGTCACCTACGGCACCAACAACGAGCTCGGCTTCGACTATCTGCGCGACAACATGAAGTACGAGTTCGACCAGATGGTGCAGCGCGGCCACGCCTACGCCATCGTCGACGAGGTCGACTCCATCCTGATCGACGAGGCGCGCACGCCGCTGATCATCTCCGGCCCGCTCGACGACCGCTCCGAACTCTACAACACCATCGACCGCTTCATCCCGGCGCTGAAGGCCAAGGACGATTACGAGGTCGACGAGAAGCAACGCTCCTCCTCCTTCACCGAGGCCGGCACCGAGAAGATCGAACTGGCGCTGCGCGCCGCCGGCCTGCTCAAGGGCGACAATCTCTACGACATCGAGAACGTCACCGTCGTCCACCACGTCAATCAGGCGCTGCGCGCCCACACGCTCTTCCAGCGCGACAAGGACTACATCGTCAAGAACGGCGAGGTCGTCATCATCGACGAGTTCACCGGCCGCATGATGCCCGGCCGGCGCTATTCGGAAGGGCTGCATCAGGCGCTCGAGGCCAAGGAGCGCGTGGCGATCCAGCCGGAGAACCAGACTCTCGCCTCGATCACCTTCCAGAACTACTTCCGCATGTACCGCAAGCTCGCCGGCATGACCGGCACGGCGCTGACGGAAGCCGACGAGTTCCTCGACATCTACGGACTCGAGGTGCTCGAGATCCCGACCAACATGCCGGTCTCCCGTCTCGACGAGGACGACGAGGTCTATCGCACCGCCGAGGAGAAGAACCGGGCGATCATCCGTCTGGTGAAGGACTGCCACGAGCGCGGCCAACCGATCCTCGTCGGCACCACCTCGATCGAGAAGTCCGAGCTGCTCGCCGAGCAATTGAAGAAGGAGGGCTACCGCCAGATCGACCTTTCCGATCCGGCGGCGCTGGCCACCCTCTACAAGGGTGCCGAGGGCGAGAAGGTCTTCACCGTCCTGAACGCCCGCTACCACGAGCAGGAAGCGGTGATCGTCTCGCAGGCCGGCCTGCCCGGTGCCATCACCATCGCCACCAACATGGCCGGCCGCGGTACCGACATCCAGCTCGGCGGCAACGCCGACATGCGCATCCGCTACGAGCTCGGCGACGATCTCGAGGTCCCGGGACGCGCCGACGCCGCCCGCGCCATCCGCGCCTCGGTCGCCGAACTCAAGGCGAAGTCGCTGGCCGCCGGCGGCCTCTACGTGCTGGGCACCGAACGCCACGAGAGCCGCCGCATCGACAACCAGCTGCGCGGGCGCTCCGGCCGACAGGGTGACCCCGGCTGCTCCAAGTTCTTCCTGTCGCTCCAGGACGACCTGATGCGCATCTTCGGCACCGACCGAATGGACGGCATGCTGCAGAAGCTCGGCCTGAAGGAGGACGAGGCGATCGTCCATCCCTGGATCAACAAGGCGCTGGAGAAGGCGCAGCAGAAGGTCGAGGCCCGCAACTTCGACATCCGCAAGAACATCCTCAAGTTCGACGACGTGATGAACGACCAGCGCAAGGTGGTGTTCGAGCAGCGCGTCGATCTGATGACCGGCGAGGACGTCGGCGAGACCGTGGTGGAGATGCGCCACGACGTCATCCACGACACCGTCAAGAAGCACATCCCCGAGAACGCCTATCCCGAGCAGTGGGACGTCGCCGGCCTCGAGGCCGAGGTGCTCGAGATCACCGGTCTCGACCTGCCCGTCCCCGCCTGGGCCAAGGAGGAGGGCATCGCCGAGGAGGAGGTGATCCACCGCATCACCGAGACGGCCGACGCGGTCATGGCCGACAAGCTCGCCCGCTTCGGCGAGGAGACCATGCGCTACGTCGAGAAGGCGGTGCTGCTGCAGATCCTCGACCACCTCTGGCGCGAGCACCTCGTCACCCTCGACCACCTGCGTCAGGTGATCGGCTTCCGCGGTTACGCCCAGCGCGATCCGCTGAACGAGTACAAGACCGAAGCCTTCACCCTGTTCGAGGCCTTGCTCACCAACCTGCGCCGCGCCGTCACCTCGCAGATGATGCGGGTCGAACTGGTGCCGCAGGAGCCCGAGCCCCTGCCGGCGATGCAGGCCCACCACCTCGACGCCTCGACCGGCTACGACCAGATCACCGGCGACGCGCCGACCGGCGGGCCGGTGGATCCCAACGACCCGAGCACCTGGGGCCGCGTCGCGCGCAACGCCCCCTGCCCCTGCGGCTCGGGCAAGAAGTACAAGCACTGCCACGGCGCCTTCGCCTGAGACACCCGCCGGACACACGAAGGCCGCCCCTCGGGGCGGCCTTCGTCGTTTCGAGGCGCCGCCCGCCCGCAGGCCCCCGAAACGCCGAACGCGGCCCGGAGGCCGCGTTCTCGAGAGGTCGATCGGTCCGTCCGGCTCAGCCGCCGAACGGATTGAACTTCTTCCACATCGACGGCTCGCCCTCGCCGGCCGAGGCGGCGGGCGTCGGGGTCGAGGCGGTCGAATAGGTGGCCCCGCCGGCCGGGTTCGGTCGCGCCGCCGGAACCGGCACCGCGATCGGCTGGGCGGGAACCGCGGCGGCCGGAGCCGCGGCGGACTTCGTCGGCTCCGGAGTCGTCGGAGCGCCGAAGGAGAAGAACCTCTCGGTGAAGCTCGCCTCCGGCGCGGCGGCGGTCTCGTCGACCAGCGCCATGCGGGTCGTCGCCGTCATCGGCGAGGCGCGCGGCACCGGAACGTCGATCGGCGTCGGGCTCACCGCCGCGGCGCCCTCCTCGCCGCCGCCGAACCACGTGGCGATCGCGGTGCCCGACGGCTTCTGTGGCTTCGATTTCTCGAGCTTCTCGGCGACCAGCCGCTCGGCCTCCTTGCGATCGGCGTCGTCGAGTTCCGCCACGGCCACCTTGAAGGCCTTGTCGTCCTCGCTCTGTTTCGCCGCCACCCGGGTGGTGATCTCGTCCGGCACTTCGAAGGCCGGGCAGGCACCCGCCGGATTGAAGGCCGTCGAGGTGGGATCCTTCGGCTGGGCGTCGAAGACGTAGCGCTTCTCGCAGACGTCGACCTTGGGTTCGAGTTTGGTCACCTCGAAGTGGTCGTGACCCTGCTTGATGTTGCGCCAGAACGCCAGGTTCTGGCTCTTGCGGTGCTTCGCCAGGTTCTCCGCCGTCATGCGGAAGGGGAAGGCCTGCACCTGGAACGACTTCTGGCCGCCGGAGAAGGCTTCGCGGGCGAGGGCGTAGATCTCCTCGATCTGCTCGTCGGTGCCGATGAAGCAGCCGGCCGAGGCCGTGCAACCGCCGTGCACCATGATCGCCGCGCCGGTCCGCCCCCAGGCGCGATCGAAGGCGTTGGGATAACCGACGTCGTAGGAGAGGTGATACTGCGAGTTCGGGTTCATGCGCGAGGGAGTGACGGTGTAGAAACCCTCGGGCGACTGCTTGTCGCCCTCCCTGATCTTCGGCCCGGGTCCCCCGCCGGTGGTGCACAGCGGATAGCTCTTGAGCAGCGCGAAGCGACCGGTCTTGTCGCGCTTCCACACCTCGAGCGTCTTTTCCTGCTTGAAGGCGCGCACCAGGATCGGATCGTCCTTGCGCATGCCCTTGCTCTCCATGAGCGCGAGCACTTCCGGCTTCAGCTGCCGGGTCGCCTTGCCCGGTCCGAGCGTCGACCGCATATCGTCCTGACAGGAC
>JAOTSD010000160.1 GCA_030247555.1 Siculibacillus sp.
CGCCCTTCGGCGGATGGGCTTCGGCGGTGATCTGGGCGCCCTCCTCCAGCACGCACTTCGGATCGTCGGGCAGGAGACCGACGACCTCCTTGCGGTGCGGACCGGCGAGGCCGGGCCGCGCCATGCCGGCCTTGCCGACGAAATCGGCCTTGGCCCTGCCCACCGCCCAACCGACGCCGGCGTCGGCGGGGGTGAGGGTGCCGTCGGTGTCCTGGCCGACGATGATGTAGCCCTTCTCGGCGCGCAGCACGTGCATCGCCTCGGTGCCATAGGCGCAGCCGCCGACATCGACGGCGCGGGCGAGGAGCCGATCCCACAGGGCACGGCCGAAGGCCGCCGGGACGTTCAACTCGTAGCCGAGTTCGCCGGTGAAACTCACCCGGAACAGGCGGCCGGCGAGCCCCATGATGCGGCACTCGGCGACGCTCATGTGGGGGAAGGCGGCGGTCGAGAGGTCGACGCCCTCGACGAGGGGAGCGATCACCTCCCGCGCCTTCGGACCTTGGACCGCGACCACCGCCCAGTGTTCGGTGGTCGAGGTCAGCCAGACGTCGAGCTCCGGCCATTCGGTCTGGAGGTAGTCCTCCATCATCGCCAACACCCGCGGCGCGCCGCCGGTGGTGGTGGTGACGTGGAAACGGTCCTCGGCGAGACGGCCGACGACGCCGTCGTCATGAACGAAGCCGTCGTCGCGGCAGAGGATGCCGTAGCGGCACCTGCCGACGCCGAGCTTGAGGAACGGATTGACGTACATCCGGTTCAGGAACTCGGCCGCGTCGGGACCGACGACCTCGATCTTGCCGAGGGTCGAAGCGTCGAAGACGCCGACCGTCTCACGCACCGTCCGACACTCGCGCGCGACGGCGGCGTGACGGTCCTCCTCGTCGCGCGGAAACCACCAGGCCCGCTTCCACAGGGCCACGTCTTCGAAGGGCGCGCCGAGGGCGGCGGCGGCCTCGTGGCTCGGGGTGCGGCGGATCGGATCGAAGAGGTCGCCCCGGTTCACGCCGGCGAAGGCGCCGAAGGAAACCGGCGTGTAGGGGCGACGGAAGGTGGTCAGTCCGACCTCCGGGACGTCGAAGCCCATGGCGGCGGCGGCGATGGCGAGGGCGTTCATGTTGGACGCCTTGCCCTGATCGGTCGCCATGCCGGTGGTGGTGAAACGTTTGACGTGCTCGATCGAGCGGAACCCCTCGCGCACGGCGAGGCGGATGTCCTTGGCGGTGACGTCGTGCTGCAGATCGACGAAGCTCTTCACGCGGGCGACGTCGCGGCCGTGCGGCACCTCGCCGAAATGGCCGCCGATCTCGATGGCGATGCCCGCGGCCGAATGGCGGCGCGGCGCGACCTCGCCGCAGCCGGCGGCTCCGGCGGCGAAGGCTCCGGCGGCGTGGCCCTCGTCGAGCACGGCGGCGAGGTCGCCGGTCCCGTTGCAGGCGCCGGCGCAGGCCACGGCCTCGTGCGGCTCACCCGGCAGAAAGACGCCGCGCGCCGCGTCCCAACGCAGTCGCCCGCGCGATTGCGAGAAGAGATGCACCGTCGGGGTGAAACCGGCGGAGTGGAGGACGAGATCGCAGGCGACGGTCTCGCCCGGCGCGATCGAGCCGTTGGCGGCGACGCGGGCGAGCCGGACCATCCCCACCCAGTCTGTCGCCTATACACATCCGGCCCTGCCGCCGAGACCTCCAGCGTAGATCTCGGTGGACGCCGTATCAGTAAAAAAAAAAAGGAACAGGGCCAGCAGACCGTTGGCGACGGCGATCCGGCCGGCGTCGATGGCCTGGCGGCTCG
>JAOTSD010000093.1 GCA_030247555.1 Siculibacillus sp.
ATCTGCGATCAGAAGTCCATGCCGCATCGAAAGTCGGGCTCGCCCGACTTTCGCACTTCATACCATGGGCGGCCTCATGGCCTTCCGATCTTCGATCAGAAGTCCATGCCGCATCGAAAGTCGGGCTCGCCCGACTTTCGCACTTCATACCATGGGCGGCCTCATGGCCTTCCGATCTTCGATCAGAAGTCCATGCCGCCCATGCCACCCATGCCGCCGCCCGGCATCGCCGGGGCGGTTTCCTTGCGCGGCTTCTCGGCGATCATCGCCTCGGTGGTGATCAAGAGGCCCGCGACCGAGGCCGCGTCCTGAAGCGCCGTGCGGACGACCTTGGTCGGGTCGATGATGCCGGCCGACACCATGTTGACGAACTGCTCGGTCTGAGCGTCGAAGCCGATCTCGGCGTCCGAACCCTCGATGAGCTTGCCGACCACGATCGACCCCTCGACGCCGGCGTTCTCGGCGATCTGGCGGATCGGGCTCTCGAGCGCCTTCAGCACGATATGGATGCCGGCTTGGACGTCGGCGACGTCGGACACGAGCGCCTCGACCGCCTTCTTGGCGCGAAGCAGGGCGACGCCGCCGCCGGGGACGATGCCCTCCTCCACCGCGGCGCGGGTCGCGGCGAGGGCGTCGTCGACGCGGTCCTTCTTCTCCTTGACCTCGATCTCGGTGGCGCCGCCGACGCGGATCACCGCGACGCCGCCGGCGAGCTTGGCGAGGCGCTCCTGGAGCTTCTCGCGATCGTAGTCGGAAGTGGTCTCCTCGATCTGGGCCTTGATCTGGGCGACGCGCGCCTCGATCTCGGCCTTGGCACCGGTGCCGTCGACGATCGTGGTGTTCTCCTTGGCGATGGTGATCTTCTTGGCGCGGCCGAGCATGTCGAGCGACACGTTCTCGAGCTTGATGCCGAGATCTTCGGAGATCACCTGGCCGTTGGTCAGGATGGCGATGTCCTCGAGCATCGCCTTGCGGCGATCACCGAAGCCCGGCGCCTTGACCGCGGCGATCTTCAGGCCGCCGCGCAGCTTGTTGACCACCAAGGTGGCGAGCGCCTCGCCCTCGACGTCCTCGGCGATGATGACGAGCGGTTTGGAGGTCTGCACCACGGCCTCGAGGACCGGGAGCATGGCCTGGAGGTTCGACAGCTTCTTCTCGTGGATGAGGATGTAGGGGTCCTCGAGCTCCGCGATCATCTTGTCGGCGTTGGTGATGAAGTAGGGCGACAGGTAGCCGCGGTCGAACTGCATGCCTTCGACGACGTCGAGCTCGGTCTCGGCGGTCTTGGCCTCCTCGACGGTGATGACGCCCTCGTTGCCGACCTTCTGCATCGCCTCGGCGATCATCTCGCCGATGGCCTTCTCGCCGTTGGCGGAGATGGTGCCGACCTGCGCGACTTCGGCCGAGGTCTTGATCTTCTTGGAACGGCCTTCGAGGTCCTTGACCGCGGCGGCGGCGGCGAGATCGATGCCGCGCTTGAGGTCCATCGGGTTCATGCCGGCGGCGACGGCCTTGGCGCCCTCGCGGACGATCGCCTGAGCCAGGACGGTGGCGGTGGTGGTGCCGTCACCGGCGAGGTCGGCGGTCTTCGAGGCCACTTCGCGCACCATCTGGGCGCCCATGTTCTCGAACTTGTCCTCGAGCTCGATCTCCTTGGCGACGGTGACGCCGTCCTTGGTGATGCGCGGGGCGCCGAACGACTTGTCGATGACGACGTTGCGGCCCTTGGGGCCGAGAGTCACCTTGACGGCGTTGGCGAGGATGTCGACGCCGCGCAGCATGCGCTCGCGGGCATCGGCGGAGAACTTCACGTCCTTGGCAGCCATGTGAAACCTGCTCCTCAGTCGTCGCGATCGCGAAGCCGTTCGCGCGCGACTCTTTTCTTGACGTAACGGTGGATGAGAGCGACGGCCGCGATCCCGACGACGAGCACGATCAGGAATTGCCATTCCTGGGTGACGATCGGGTTGCCGGGGGTGCCGGGCATGGTGTCGCTCTCCGGAGTGGGATGGGCGGGGATGGCGGGATCGAGCCGGCCGTCATCCGCCGCGGGAACGTCGGCTCAACCGACGATGCCCATGATGTCGCTCTCCTTCATGATCAGGAGATCCTTGCCGTCGATCTTGACCTCGGTGCCGGACCACTTGCCGAAGAGCACGCGGTCACCGACCTTGACGTCGAGGGGAACGAGCTTGCCGCTCTCGTCGCGGGCGCCCGGGCCGACGGCCAAGACCTTGCCCTCTTGGGGCTTTTCCTTGGCGGTGTCGGGGATGATGATGCCGCCGGCGGTCTTCTGCTCGGCTTCGATGCGCTCGACGACGACGCGGTCGTGCAACGGACGGAAGGAAGTGGCCATGGGAGTTTTCCTCTCGTGGGCGGAAGGGCGGCCCCTCGCCCCTCACGCGCCTCGCGGGCGGCGGGGGGAAGGGCCGGGAAATCGCGCTCTCTGGCACTCACCGAGAGCGAGTGCCAGCAGCTCGTCGCCGAGATAGGGAGGCGCGCCCGCGCTGTCAAGCCGGAGCGCGGTGTCGACGGTCGAGATCGTGAAGATCGGGAGGCCCGCAGCTCAGACGATGTCGACGAGAACGTCGAGGCCGATCAGGGCGCCGAGCGCCGCGGCGGCGGCGAGACCGCGACGGCCGAGGGTCGGAGCGAGGGCTCCGACGAGAGCAGCGGGGGCGGCCTTCGCCGCGACCAGCGCGGAACGCAGGCGCCGCGCCACACCGACGGCGCGCGCGATCGGGCCGGGATAGAGCCGGCGGCAGACGGCGAGCTTGCGGACGTGGCCCTCCACCTTCCACACCGCCCAGGAACCACCGGGGAAGAAGGCGATCGACCCGGCGGTCAATCGATGGACCTCGCCGCTCGGCAGGGTCACGGTGACGGCGCCGTCGAGGATGTGGACGGTCTCGTCCCAATGGAAATACCAGCGGAAGGTGCCGTCGGTGCAGTCCCACAAGGTCGTCGAGCCGAGGTCGTCGAGCCCGCGGGCGATCGGCACGAAGCGGGCGACCGGCCGGCCCTCGAGGATCCACTCCGGCGTGATCGGCGCGGGCCGCCAGTCGGTGCGATCGGCGGAGGAGGCGGCGAAGGCCCCCGGGGTGAGATCGGCGGCGGCGCCGAAGGGCGAGGACGAGGTGGACGAAGCCGTTGCCATGCGGGCTCCCGGGCACGAGGTCGACGAAGGGCCGCGCGCACCGGCGCGACCGTGGTCCGTCGTCTCTAGCAGAGGGATCTCGAGATCCGGTTGGGCCGATCGATCGAATTTTATCGGTCGGCGCGGGAGCGGCGCTCAACCCGGCGAAGCCGCCGCTTCGTCGTCTTCCTCGTCCTTCAGTTCGCCGGCGGCGACCAGATCGGCGAAACGGCCGCCCTTCGCGACCAATTCGTCGAAGCGGCCCTCCTCCAGGATGCGGCCGGCTTCCATGTAGAGGATCTTGTCGGCGGAGCGGACGGTGGAGAGCCGGTGGGCGATGACGAAGGTGGTGCGGTCGCGGGCGAGCTTGTCCAGCGCCCGCTTGATCTTCAATTCGGTCTCGTTGTCGAGCGCCGAGGTCGCCTCGTCGAGGATGAGGATGGGCGCGTCCTTCAGCACCGCGCGGGCGATGGCGAGGCGTTGGCGCTCGCCGCCGGAGAGGCCGCGGCCGCGTTCGCCGGCCCGGGTGTCGTAACCGCCCGTCTTGCCCTCGATGAAGCCATCGGCCTCGGCGAGGCGGGCGGCGCGGCGGATCTCCTCGTCGCTGGCGTCGGGCTTGCCGATGCGCAGGTTCTCGGCGATCGAGCGGTCGAAGAGGCCGGGGTCCTGGAAGACCACGCCGATCGAGCGGCGGATCGAGTCGATCGTCACGTCGCGCAGGTCCTGGTCGTCGACGGTGACGCGGCCGGCGTCGGGATCGCGGGCGCGCTGGAGGAGCGCCAGCGCCGTCGACTTGCCCGAGCCGGTCGGGCCGACGATCGCCAGCGTCTCGCCGGGCTCGGCGACGAAGGAGACGTCGAAGATGCCGGAACTGGAGTTCGGATACCGGAAGGTCACCCGGTCGAAGACCACCCGGCCGCCGGAGACCTTCAGCGGAGGGGCACTCGGCTTCTCCTCCAGGGTCGAGGTGCGATCGAGCACGGCGAAGAACTGGCGCATGCCGGCGGCGTCGAAGACGAGGCTCGACAAGAATTGAGTGAGCTGGTCGAGCCGGCCGATCAACATGGTGGCGAAGCCGACGTAGGAGACGATCTCGCCGACGGTGATCTCGCCGCGGGCGTGCAGCGTGGTGCCGAGACCGAAGAGCGATACGATGGTGACGGTGGCGGCGGCGCGGGTGAGGATCGAGGCGAGCGCCCACCAGTTCAGCACCGGGAACTGGGCGGCGATCAGGTTGCCCATGATCCCCTGGAGCGCGCGGGCCTCTTCCTGCAGGCGAGTGAAGGACTGCACCACCGAGACGTTGCCGATGACGTCGACGACGCGGCCGGAGAGCTCGGAGTGGTAGGTCTCGGCGCGCTCCTGGCCGAACCGGGTCTTGCGGACCACAACCGCGGACAAGGAGGTGTAGATCACCATCAGCGCCAGCAGGAGTAGACCCATGCGCCAGTTCATCCAGATCGCCACGGGCACCAGGGTGACGAGCATGACGATACCGGTCAGGTGTTCTCGGAACACCGAGAGCAGCAACGAGAACAGGTGGTCGGTACCGCGCAGCATCACCCCGATGAGGCGGCCGGACTGCTCGTCGGAATGGAACGAGGCCGGCAACTGGATGACGTGCTCGAAGAAGTTCTTCATCACCTCGAGCCGACGCCGGTGGGCGAGACGGTCGGCGTGCAGCGACACGAAGATGCCGGCGGCGATGCCGAGGAAACCGAGACCGGCCCACAGGGCGACGATGCCCATCGCCGGGCGGCCGTTGGTCAGAGCGTCGACCACTTTGCCGAAGAGGATCGGCTCGGCGAAGCCGAGCAGGGCGAGGACGACGCCGGCGATCGCCAAGCCGAAAGCGAGGCCCTTGTCGGGCCCGACGAGGCCGAGGGCGCGGACATAGACGCGGAAGAAGCTCATGGAGGCGGTCACCGACGGAAGAGGACGCCGCGTCATGCCACCGAAGTGCGCCCGACGCAATCGCGGGCGCGGCCACCGAAGTGCGCCCGACGCAATCGCGGGCGCGGCCACCGAAGTGCGCCCGACGCAATCGCGGGCGCGGCCACCGAAGAGCGCCCGACCCGATCGCGGGCGTGGCGGCGGAACTCAGCCCTTCACGTCGAACCCGGTCGCTTCGATGACGTCCTTGGCGGCCTCGTAGGAGAGCGAACCATCGACTTCGACACGACCGGAGGGGAGATCGACCGCCACCTTGGCCGCCGGGTCGGCCTTCTTCAGTGCGGTTTCGACGCTGGCGACGCAACCCGAACAGGTCATGCCTTCGACCTCGAGCGTGATCATCGGGAAACGTCTCCTCTTCGCCGTGGTGCCGTTCGCGTCACCACGACGCATCTGGCGCCGGAGCCGCTTCGCGGTCAAGGCGATCGCAGGATCACCTCTGCGCGATCATCGCGGCGCGGTGGTCGTGGAAAACCGGAGCGAACTCGGCTCACGGGGTGCCCATCGATTGGCCACGAAGGGGTGAATCAGGCATGGTGGCGGCGATCCGCCCTCACAAGCCCGCGTTCCCGGACGTCGGCTCGCGCGTCCCCGAGAAGCTCATGCGCCGCTTCGCCGACCTGTTCATCGCGATCTGCATCCCGATCGTCGCCGCATCGACCGGGGTGATCGCCCATTTTCGCTTCGACGTCGCCGCCGCCGGTGCCGTCGCGATCGCGATGGTGGCGCTGGCGATGCTCGTTCTGGTGCGCCTCGAGGGGCTGCGGAGGCGCGCCCGGCGCGACACCGAAGCCCGCTTCTCGGCGTTGTCGCGCCGGCTCGCCGCCATCGAAGGCGACATCACCGCCGTCGAACGGCGCCTCGGCGCGGTCGAGGACGGCGGGGCGCGACGGGTTCGTGAAGAGCTCGACCAGATCGTCGCCGAGGTCGAGGTGATCGGCACGCTGACCCGGCAGGTGATCGAGACGGTCGCCGATCTCGAGGTCGCCGTCGCCGAGAGCCGCCCGGCGGCCGGCCGCACCGCCGCGCCGGAGACGCCGGCCCGCCGCGCCGCCGCCGCGCCGCGGCCGGAAGGCGCCTCGCCGCTTCTGCCCGATCGCTTCGCCCATCTCGGCACCGAAGGGTTCATGGCGCTGGTGCGCCGAGCCATCGACGCCGAGCGCATCGACCTGCACCTGCAGCCGATCGTCACGCTGCCTCAGCGCAAGGTGCGCTTCTACGAGTGTCTGACGCGGCTGCGGACCGAGGACGGCGAGACCGTCCATCCGTCCGACTACATCGCGATCGCCGAGGCGAACGGCTTCGTCGCCACCATCGACCAGCAGATCCTGATGAAGACGGTGCAGATCCTGCGCCGGCTGGCGACGCGATCGAAGGAGGTGGGGATCTTCCTCAACCTGTCGCCGGCGAGCCTCGGCGATGCGGACTTCTTCGAGGACTTCGTCCGGGTGCTCGAGGACAACCGCGATCTCTGCGAGATGCTGGTGCTCGAGTTCCCGCACGCCGCGGTGCGCGAGATGGGGCCGATCGAGAACGAGGGCCTGCGGCTGCTGCGCGGTCTCGGCTTCCGCTTCTCCATCGATCAGGTGGCCGACCTCAAGATCAGCTTCCAGAACCTGTCGGATCTCGGGTTCAGATACGTCAAGATCACCACCGACCGCCTGCTGGGGCGCTCCGGCGATCTCGGCACAGACATCCACCCGGCCGATCTCGCCGACTATTTCCAGCGCTTCGGCATGGAACTGATCGCGGACCACGTCGAACGCGAGGCCGACGTGGTCGACGCTCTCGACTACGGGGTGAAGTACGGACAGGGCTATCTCTTCGCGCCGCCGCGACCGGTCAGAGCGGAGGTGTTGCAGGCCGCGGCGCCGGCGAAGTCGGCCACGTCCGGCGAAGGTCGATCGGCGACCGGGGGCGGTACGAGGCCGGCCGCTGCGCCGGAGGGACGTGCGACCGTCGCCCGGCCCGCAGGGCCGTCCGCCGCCACTCGCCCCTTGCCCAAGCCGGTGCCGCGTCAGGCGGCGGCCGCTACGGCGGAGGTGGAGGCCCCGCGCCCGGGTATCCGCATCGTCCCCGGAACCGCGGCGCGCTGAAGAACGCCGAAACCCTGTCGAAACGCATCGAGCCGCCCGGGGTGCGGGCGGCTCTCGTCGAATTGGTTCGAGTGAGGCTCAGCCGAAGAGCTTGTCGATGGCGTCCTGATCCGACACGGCGAAGACGTCGTCGACGAAGTCCTGGCTGACGCCCTCGCCCTTCATCTGCGGGCCGTGGAGGATGAGCTCGCGGCGGCGGCGCTCGTCGTCGCTCTCGGTCTGGTGACCGCCCTCGGCGTCGGAGATCTTGAGCTTCTGGCTCAACTGGCCGAGCCGCTCCTCGATCCAGCCGAGGGTGCGCACCACCTTGCGGATGCGCTGGCCGGTGATGTCCTGGAAGGAGCAGGCCTCGAAGATGACGATCATCTTGTCGTCGACCAGCGCCTTGTAGGCTTCCGGATCGGACGCGTCGGCGGCCATGATGGTCTCGGCCGCCTCCATGATGGCGACGGTGGCCGTCTCCGTCGCCTCGACCACGGCGTCGAGTTCGCGGCCGGCCTCCGGGATGCGATCGAACCGCATGTGATCGGGGCGAATGCCGCCGATGTCGCGCCGCAGAGTAGCGATCTCGTTGACGATCGTCCTGAATTCGTCGTGGAGCAGCGTGTCGACGCGCGCCACCGTCTCGTCGAGGGTCGCCGCCATCCGTTCGGCGAGCACCATCACGTCCTCCAAGTAGAGATCACGTCTCTCACGACGGAGGAATTCGACGATGTGCGTCAGCTGCTCCGGGCTGGCCGGCGCCATGTTCTTCGTCCCCTGTGGTGTGTCGAACCGGCGTGAGTCCCCACTCGCCGCCGATCCCCCCCGGTCCCGACCGCGATCAGTCGGAGAAGACCGCCTCGATCTTGCCCTTCAGCGTCTGCGCGTTGAACGGCTTGACGATGTAGTTGTTCACGCCGGCCTTCTTGGCGGCGATGACGTTCTCGGTCTTGGATTCGGCCGTCACCATGATGAACGGGGTTCGGGACAGGCCGGTGTCGGCGCGAACGTGCTTGAGCAGCTCGTAGCCGGTCATCGGTTCCATGTTCCAGTCGGAGATGACGAGGCCGTAGCGGCGCTCCTTCATCTTGCCGAGCGCCTCGGTGCCGTCGGAGGCCTCGTCGACGTCGTCGAAACCGAGCTGCTTGAGAAGATTGCGGATGATGCGGATCATCGTCTTGTAGTCGTCGACCACGAGAATCGGCATCGAGAGATCCAGCGCCATTTGTTCGTACTCCGAAACGGTCTGCGACGTCCCCTGTCGAGTCGCTTCCTAGGGTGTCGATTCCGGGGCGGGCCGCGATCTCGCGATCACCGTCCTCCCCCGAACCCATGGGGCAATCTACCGCGGAGAATCCAACATTCGGTTAATGGCGCAATTCGCATCAAAGAGTCATCGAATCGGTGTCATCGTGGTTACTCCATGGTTCATACTTTCGACCCAACGGGTATTTGACCCACTGGTCTCGGACGAAGTATGGTATACGATGCGTTCCAACATCACGGCGAAAACGTTCCTCTGGAGAGGTCGGCCATGTCGGCACCGGTACTGAATTCCTACTTCTTCGAAGAACTTTCCATCGGGATGAAGGAGAGTCTGACACGTAAGGTCGAGGATTCCGACGTGATCGGTTTCGCACAGCTGTCGGGTGACGAGAATCCCATCCATCTGTGCGACGTCTACGCTTCCAAGACCCGCTTCGGACAACGCATCGCCCACGGCCTCTACACGGCGAGCCTGATCTCGGCGATCTTGGGCACCCGCCTGCCCGGCCCCGGCGCCGTCTATCTGTCGCAGACCCTCCATTTCCGGGCTCCGGTCAAGATCGACGAGACGGTGGTGGTCAGCGTCGAGGTGATCGACCTTTCCGAAAAGGGCCGGCGCTGCACGCTGCATTGCGAGGCTCGGGTCGGCGACACCATCGTCCTCGACGGCCAGGCGATCGTCATGGTCCCGGCTCGGCCGAAGGAAGAGGCCGCCGCCTGAGCGGCGATCTCGACGGCGGTCTGTCCCTGCGACGACCATCCCGATGACGCACGCGGCCGGCTGTCCGCGGCGGAAGAGGAGGGCTGCGTCGTCCGGGCTTGACCGGCGGGGGCCGCCTCGGGCAGGTTCGCGGCTCGCGCGGCGAAGGGTTCGTCCGCCGCTCCGCGCCTCTCACGTCCTTTCGATTGACACCGCCCGATGTCCGAGCCCAAGCCGCCGCGCCCGCCGTCGTTCCGGTCGATCGCCTTCGGCGACGGCTTGCCTCGGGCGTTGCGCGGCGCCCATGTCGCGATCGGCAACTTCGACGGCATCCACCGCGGTCATCAGTCCGTGCTCGCCGCGACCCTCGACCGAGCGCGCGCCGCGGGCCGGCCGGCGCTGGCGCTGACCTTCGAGCCGCATCCGCGCTCGTTCTTCGCTCCCGAGAGGCCCGTGTTCCGGCTGACGCCGCCGGCCGCCAAGGCGCGCCTGGCGGCGGCACTCGGGCTCGACGGACTGGTGGTCGTGCCCTTCGACGCCGCCTTCGCCGGGCTCTCGGCGGAGGATTTCGTCCGCCGCGTCCTCGTCGACGGCCTCGGCCTCGCCGCGGCGACCGTCGGTTGGGACTTCCATTTCGGCAAGGGCCGGGCGGGATCGCCGGCCTTCCTGTCGGAGGCGGGGCGCCGTTTCGGTTTCGAGGTCGCCGTGGTCGAGCCGCATCTGGCCGAGGACGGGGCGCTCGTCTCGTCGAGCCGGATCCGCACCGCGCTGGAGCGCGGCGATCTCGCCGAAGCCTCCGGCCTGCTCGGCTACCGCTGGTTCGTCGAGGGCACCGTGGTCGGCGGCGACCGGCGCGGTCGCGACCTCGGCTTTCCGACCGCCAACATGCGCCTCGCCGACGACTGCGCCCTGCGCCAGGGGGTCTATGCGGTGACCTTCACCGTCGACGGTGAGATCCGCCTCGGCGCCGCCAACTGGGGGCGCCGGCCGCAGTTCGACGGCGGCGCGCCGGTGCTCGAGACGCATGTCCTCGACTTCGCCGGCGACCTCTACGGCCGCACCGCCGACGTGACCTTCGTCTCCTTCCTGCGGCCCGAGGCGAAATTCGCCTCGCTCGACGGGCTGATCGAGCAGATGCGGCTCGATTGCGCCGAGGCCCGCGCCGTTGTGACCTCCATCGGACCGGGAACCGCCCTCGACCGCGCCCTCGCCGAGCTCGGGCGATGAACGGGATCCCCGAGGACCCGCACGACCGGCAGCGGGCGGTGATGCGCGGCATCGGCATCATGACCGTCGCCATGCTGATCGTGCCGTCGATGGACGTGCTGGCGAAGATGCTCACCGCCGAGATGCCGGCGCTCGAAGTGACCTTCGGCCGCTTCGTCGGGCAGCTTCTGGCGGCGACGATCGCCGGCGTCGCCCTCGGCGAATGGCGCCGGCTGGTGCCGCCGAAGCTTCTCGGCCACATACTGCGCTCGTTGTTCCTCGCCGCCACGTCGCTGATGTTCTTCTCGGCGCTCGCTACGATGCCGCTCACCGACGCGCTCGCCATCGCCTTCGCCGAGCCGATGATCCTGACGGCGGTGTCGCCGTGGCTGCTCGGCGAGACGGTCGGCTGGCGGCGTTGGGCGGCCTGCGGCGTCGGCTTCCTCGGCACGCTGATGATCACCCGCCCGAGCTTCGAGCAGTTCGGCCCGACGGCGCTCTTGCCGCTCGGCGCCGCCTTCACCTTCGCCGGCTACCACGTCATGACCCGGCGGCTCGCCGGCGAAGGCGGTCTCGTGGCGGTTCAGTTCATCACCGGTGTGGTCGGCACGGCGGCGCTCGGCGCGGTGCTGGCGGGAGTGACCGCCGCGGGCCTGCTCACCTCCCCCCCGGTGATGCCGACGGGCCTCTCCTGGGTGTGGTTCCTCGGCATCGGCGCTCTGTCGTTCCTCACCCACGGGATGATCGTGCGGGCCTTCGAACATGCGCCGGCGGCCGTCCTCGCCCCCTTCGGCTATCTCGAGATCGTCTCGGCGACGATCCTCGGCTATCTGGTGTTCGGTGACTTCCCCGACGGACCGACCTGGGCGGGGATCGCCGTCATCGTCGCCGCGGGCCTCTACATCGTCCATCGCGAGCGGCTGAAGGGCCGGTCGCGCGAGTTGCCGCCGCTCGAGTGACCGGGCGGCGGCCCGTCGGGTCACTGCCGGTCAGACCGCCTGATCGTTCTCCGGCTTCGCCCACAGGCTGATGCCGGCGTCGACGGCGTGGAGATCGATCTCGGCGAGTTCCTCGGGCGAGAAGAGGGGGCGGTCGAGCGCCGCGACGTTCTCCTCGATCTGGCGCACCGACGAGGCGCCGATCAGCGCCGAGGTGACGCGCGGATCGCGCAGCACCCAGGCGATCGCCATCTGGGCGAGGCTCTGACCGCGGCGCTCGGCGATCTTCGCCAGCGCCCGGACGCGTTCGAGGTTCTCCTCGGAGAGGTGCGCCGGCCGCAGCGAGCCGCCGCCGGGCTTGTTGACGCGCGCGTCGGCGGGCACCCCGGCGAGGTACTTGCCGGTCAGAAGTCCCTGCGCCAACGGGGTGAAGGCGATGACGCCGGCGCCGATCTCCGCCGTCGCGTCGAAGAGGCCGCGCTCGGGCCAGCGGTTGAGCATGTTGTAGGAGGGCTGGTGGATGAGCAGCGGCGTGCCGCGCTCGGCGAGGAGCTTCGCCATCTCCCGCGTCTTCGCCGCCGAATAGGACGAGATGCCGACGTAGAGCGCCTTTCCCTGCCGGACGATGTCGGCGAGGGCCGAGGCGGTCTCCTCGAGCGGCGTGGTGGCGTCGTAGCGGTGCGAATAGAAGATGTCGACGTAGTCCACCCCCAAGCGCTTCAGGCTCTGGTCGCAGCTCGCCATGACGTATTTGCGGCTGCCGCCACCCTTGCCGTAGGGCCCCGGCCACATGTCCCAACCGGCCTTCGAGGAGATGATCAGCTCGTCGCGATGGGCGGCGAAGTCCTCCTTCAGAATGCGGCCGAAGTTGATCTCGGCGGATCCGTAGGGCGGGCCGTAGTTGTTGGCGAGATCGAAATGGGTGATCCCGAGATCGAAGGCGCGATGCAGGATGGCGCGCTGGGTCGAAAGCGGGTCGACGTCACCGAAATTGTGCCAGAGGCCGAGGGACAGGGCCGGGAGATCGAGGCCGGAACGGCCACAGCGGCGGAAGTTGGCGCGCGCGTAGCGATCGGCGGCGGGGGCGTGGGGCATGTCGGGCTCCGAGGGCGTGGACGGAGCGCGGATGAGACGACCTGACGGCCGGCGATGCAAGCGGTTCGACATCACCGCATCGGCATGGGAGCCGTGCGCCGACCGCCACCCGCAGGGCGCGCGACGCGACGGCCGCCGCGGTGTTCCGGCGGGTCGAACCACCGCCGTCCGGGATCACTCGGCCTTCGGTCCGACGATCACCACCGTCGGTGCATCGGCGAAGAGGCGGCCGGCGACGCGGCGGACGTCGTCGATCGTCACCTTCTCGATCAGAGCGTTGCGCTTGTCGATGTAGTCGATGCCGAGGTCGTCGACCTGGATGGCGAGCAGCGAGCCGGCGATCTTGTCCGAGGTGTCGAAGCGCAGCGGGTAGCTGCCGACGAGATAGGCCTTGGCCTCCGCCAGTTCCTTTTCGCTCGGGCCCTGGTCGCGCATCCGGGCGATCTCGGCGCGGATGATGGCGAGGCTCTCGTCGACCTTGTCGGCGCGGGTGCCGACCGCGCCGACGAACAGCCCGGCGTGCAGCATCGGCGCCAGGCCGGTGGAGACCGAATAGGCCAGGCCCTTCTTCTCGCGCACCTCGCGGTGGAGCCAGCTCGAGAACGAGCCGCCGCCGAGGATGTGGTTCATGACGTAGGCGGGCACGAAGTCGGGGTCGTCGCGCTTGAGGCCCGGCCCGCCGAAGCGCACCACCGCCTGCGGGATCGGCGCCGTCTCGCGCACGATGGCGCCGGCGACCGGTTTCGCCTCGGCCACCGCCGCCAGCGCCCCCTCGGCCGGCAGGTCGGCGAAGACGCGATCGATGAGCGGCGCCAGCGTCGCGGCGTCGATGTCGCCGACCACCGCGATCTTCAGGCCCTTGCGGGTGAAGATCTTCGCCTTCAGGTCCTTCAGGTCGGCGATGGTCACCGCGGCGACGCTCGCCTCGGTACCGTCGGAGGGACGGGCGTAGGGGTGACCGGCGGGAAAGACGCTCCTGGAGAAGAGGCGCCCGGCGATCGAGTCCGGATCCTTCTCGGCGCGGCGGCGCGCGGCGATCGACTGGGCCCGCATGCGCTCCACCGCCTCGGGTTCGAAACGCGGCGAATTGAGCGCCAGCCGCAGCAGATCGAAGGCGGCGTCGCGGTTCTCGGTCAGAGTCTTCATCTCGCCTTCGAAGCGATCGCGGCCTTCGCGGAACGACATCTGGACGGAGAGATCGTCGAGCTTCGCCTGGAACCGGGCGGAGGTCAGATCGCCGGCGCCTTCGTCGAGCAGCGTCGACAGAAGGTCCGTCGCCCCCTCCTTGCCGACAGGGTCCTGCGAGGATCCTCCGAGGAAGGCGAAATCGACGGCGATCAGAGGCACGGCGTGTTCCTCGACCAGCCACACCTCGATGCCCTTGGGCGTCACCACCCGCTGGATGCGGGTCGCCTCGGCGGGCGAGGCGGCGGCGAGGAGGGCGATCGCCGGCAGAACGAGGGCGAGGCCGCGAAGGGCGCCGAGAAGCGCGCGGGCCGCGGCTCCGGGAGAAGCGACGAACATGGACGGACCTCTCGGGCGTCAGAAACGGGACGCGGGCGGCAGCGCCGGCATCGGCGCTTCCTCGTGATGGCGGATGTGGCCGCCGGCACCGGCGGGGTCGAAGC
>JAOTSD010000094.1 GCA_030247555.1 Siculibacillus sp.
GGGGCAGGGCCTTCCCGGTCAGCCGGTGGGCGCGCAGGGTCAGGGCCTCCCCGGCCAGCCGGTCGGCGCGCAGGGTCAGGGCCTTCCCGGCCAGCCGGTGGGCGCGCAGGGTCAGGGTCTCCCCGGCCAGCCGGTCGGCGCGCAGGGTCAGGGTCTCCCCGGCCAGCCGGTCGGCGCGCAGGGTCTGGGCCTTCCCGGCCAGCCGGTGGGTGCGCAGGGTCAGGGCTTCCAGGGGCGTCCGCCCATGGGTGCGGGCGGACCGGGTTTCCCCGGAGGGCCCGGCGGACCGGGCCAGCCGGGACGTCGTCCCGGTGGCGGCATCGGGCCGGCCGGTGCGGCGGCCATCGGCCTCGGCATCGGGGTGGTCGGCGGTGCCATCCTGTCGAACCAGTTGCGCGGCGTGAACGAGGTTCACCAGCATCGCGAGACCTTCGTCGACGGCGGCGTGCGCTACGTCCGTGAGCCGGGTCGCGTGATCATTCGCGAGGAGGGCGGACCGGCCTACATCCGCCACGACGAGTCGGAACGCTTCTCCATCCTCGGCTATCGGCCGCAGGTGGTGCACGAGGGCGGCTTCATCCGCTCCTACTACGATCGGCCGGACGGCGTGCGCATCATCACCGTGACCGATCAGGACGGTCGGCTCGTCCGTCGCATCCGCCGCTATCCCGACGGACGCGAAGTGGTGATCATCGACAACGACTTCCGGCCGCGTCCGACGCGCTTCATCGACCAGGTCGTGATCCTGCCGCCGCCGGTGCTGACCATCCCGCAGGAGAGCTACATCGTCGACGCCGGTGTTGCCGATGAAGCGACCATCTACGAGGCGCTGACGGCGCCGCCGCTGACCCGGGTGTCGCGCCGCTACACTCTCGACGAGGTGCGCTACAGCCCCGATCTGCGGGCGCAGATGCGCTCGGTGGACGTCAACTCGATCACCTTCGACAGCGGCTCGTGGATCGTCGAGGGCGGCCAGATCGATCGCCTCGCCACGATCGCCGCGGCGATCGGCAAGGCGGTCCAGGCCAACCCGGAAGAGGTGTTCCTCGTCGAAGGCCACACCGACGCCATCGGCGATCAGGACGACAACCTGTCGCTCTCCGACCGCCGCGCCCAGTCGGTGGCCGAGATCCTGTCGCGCGACTTCGCCATCCCGGCGGAGAACCTGACCACGCAGGGTTACGGTGAGGCCCAGCTGCGGGTCGCGACCGACGGTGCTGCGCGTGCCAACCGTCGCGTCACCATCCGCCGCATCACCCCGCTGATCGCCGGTTCGGCCGACCAGCCGCAGTGATCGGGACGGGCCTCGGCCGGCGCGGCTCGAGGCCCGGACCCACGTCGAGACCGCAGGAGGGGCGAGCGGGCGACCGTCTCGCCCCTTCCGCGTCGCGAGCCGCCGCCGGCGTCCGGGTCAACCCTGCCGGCGCACCACCGCCTGCAACACGTCGCCGACGCCGACCGCACCGACGAAGCGGTCGTCGTCGTCGAACACCGCCACCGAGGCGACGTTGCGGTGCATGGCGTACATCAGCGTCTTCAGCGGCGTCGCGGTGCGGGCCCAGTAGACTTCGACCGCGTCCGCCGACTTCGGCTCGTCCGCCTCCTCGCAGGTCACCCAGGTCGCCGGGCTCCCCTCGTGGACGACGTCGACCACCCGCCGTTCCGCATCGAGGCGGAAGCGCGTCACCCGACGCGGGTCGAGCCAGACCCAATCGGGTTCCATGTGCTCGAGGTCGCGCATGTCGCGCATGACGTTGTAGGCGGTGAGCACGCTCAGCGGGTTCACGTTGGCGACGAATTCGCGCACGTAGTCGTTCGCCGGCCGCAGCACGATCTCCTCCGGCGGCCCGTACTGGACGATGCGGCCGCCGTCGAGGATGGCGATGTGGTCGCCGATCTTCAGCGCCTCGTCGAGATCGTGGCTGACGAAGACGATGGTCTTGCGCATCTCCTTCTGCAATTGGAGGAGTTCGTCCTGAAGCTTGGTGCGGATCAACGGGTCGAGCGCCGAGAAGGGTTCGTCCATCAGCAGGATGTCGGCGTCGGTGGCGAAGGCGCGGGCGAGCCCGACGCGCTGCTGCATCCCGCCGGAGAGTTCGTGGGCGAACTTGTCCGCCCATTTCTCCAGGCCGACCATGGCGAGCTTCTCGCCGACCACCCGCTCGCGCTCCGCCTCGGCGACGCCGGCGAGCTCGAGCCCGAAGCCGACGTTCTCCCTCACGGTGCGCCAGGGCAGCAGTGCGAATTGCTGGAACACCATGGCGACCCGGCGCTGGCGCAGGCGCCGCAGCACCTCCGGCGGACAGGTGGCGACGTCGACACGTTCGCCGCCGTCGGCGACCAGCACCGCACCGCGGCTCACCCGGTTGAGCCCGTTGATCGCCCGCAGCACCGTCGACTTGCCGGAGCCGGAGAGGCCCATCAGCACGCAGATCTCGCCCGGCGCGATGGCGAGCGACACACCGGCCGCGCCGATCACCGCGCCTGTCGCCTCGAGGATCTCTTCGCGGCTCCTGCCCGCGTCGAGGAGGCGCAACGCTTCGGCCGGCCGGTCGGCGAAGACGATGTCGACGTCGCGGAGTTCGACGGTGGGGAGGGGGGCGTCCGTCGGCGCCGTCACGGTGCACGCCTCCGCATCCGCGGCCGCTTGCACACCCGGTCGAGCAGGATGGCGAGCAGCACGATGGCGAGCCCCGCCTCGAAGCCCATCGCCACGTTGACCGTGTTGAGCGCCCGGACAACCGGCTTGCCGAGACCGCCGGCGCCGACCAGCGCCGCGACCACCACCATCGACAGGCTGAGCATGATGCACTGGTTGACGCCGGTCATGATCATCGGCATGGCGTGCGGCAGTTCCACCTTCCACAGGAGTTGCCGGCGCGTCGCCCCGAAGGCCTCGCCCGCTTCGCGCAGCGGAACCGGAACCGAGGCGATGCCGAGTTGGGTGAGGCGGATCGGCGCCGGGATGGCGAAGATCACAGTCGACACCAGCCCGGGCACCACGCCGAGGCCGAACAACACCAGCGTCGGAATCAGATAGACGAAGGTCGGCAGTGTCTGCATCAGGTCGAGCAACGGCCGGATCGCATCGGCGACCCAGGGTCGATGCGCCGCGGCGATGCCGATCGGCACGCCGATCGCGACCGAAAGAAGCGTCGCGAAGCCGACCAACGCCACCGTCTCCATCGTCGCTTCCCAGAAGCCGAAGTTGGCGATGGCGAAGAGCGACACCGCGGCGTAGGCGGTCAGCGACCAGCGCCGGTGCAGCCACCAGACGAAGGCGGTGACGACGACGATGGTCACCGTCGCGGGCGGCAGGATCAAGAGCTTGGCCGTGCCCTCGATCATCGCCTTCATCACCGTCGCGAAGACGTCGATCGGGGCGGCCGCGTGGGTCTGGACGAAGTCGATGGCGAGCTTCGTCCACTGGCCGAAGGGCACCCGGATCGCGGTGATCCATCCGTCCATCGTTCACGTCCTCGGTCGCAGGGGATGTCCGGCCGACGGGGCCGCGGCGCCGCCGGCCGTCCGCCTCAGAGGCCGAGGCTCTTCTTCACCGCCGCGAGTCCGGGTTGGCCGTCGTGGGTGGTGACGCCGGCGAGCCAGGTGTCGAGCACCGCCGGATTGGCCTTCAGCCACTTTTCGGCCGCCTTGGCGCCGTCGCTCTCCCCGGCGTTGATCGTGTCCATGACCTCGCTCTCCTGCTTCAGGGTGAAGGTCATGTTCTTCAGCAGTTTGCCGACGTTCGGGCATTCGGTGGCGTAGCCGGCCCGCACGTTGGTGTAGATGGTGGCACCGCCGAAGTCGGGGCCGAAGACGTCGTCACCGCCGGAGAGGTACTTCAACTCGAAATGGGTATTCATCGGGTGGGGCTCCCAGCCGAGGAACAGGACGTCACCCTTGGCCTTGGCCGAGCGCTCGACCTGGCTGAGCATTCCCTGCTCCGAGCTCTCCACCAGTTCGAAGCCGCCGAGGTTCCACTTGGCGTCCTTGATCATGTCGAGGATCAGCCTGTTTCCGTCGTTGCCCGGTTCGATGCCGTAGATCTTCGCCCCGAGCTTGTCCTTGAACTTCGGGATGTCCTTGAAGTCCTTCAGGCCGGCGTCCCAGGTCGGTTTCAACACCGCCAACGTGTACTTGGCGCCGGTGAGGTTGACTCCGAGGACCTCGACCGACTTGTCGGCGAGGTAGGGCTTCAGGTCGGCCTCCATCGTCGGCATCCAGTTGCCGAGGAAGATGTCGATCTGCTTGTTCTTCAGCGAGGCGTAGGTGACCGGCACCGACAGGATCTCCGACTTCGGCTGATAGCCGAGGCCGATGAGGACCCGCGAGGCGAGACCGGTGGTGGCGGTGATGTCGGACCAGCCGACGTCGGAGAAGCGCGGAGCCTTGCAGCCGGCCGGTTCCGCCGCGAAGACGGTCGAGGACAGGCCGAGGGCGAGGCCGGCGAAGAGAACACCGCGTAGCGAGATCATGAAGTCACTCCTCCCGACGTTTCGGGATCGATTCGAGCCATGAGGGACCAACGCCGTCGCGGCCACGCCCCGGTCGGGTCCTGCGCTCGCGTGGCGCCGGAATCGACCGTATCGGGTCTTCGGGTGACCGCCGTCGATCGATTTCGAACCTACCCCCGCCACGTTATCGAGCGCTCGTCAAGGACGAAGAGATGTCGCGACGAAGTATTGAAAGACCGTTCAATTTCCGGATATTCTTCCTGGTTCGACGTCTCGAAGGTCGAAGACGGCGAAAGAACTCCGAACCGGCGGAGTCGCGCTCCGTTCGTTCGGCGAATGGCTCGATCCATGGCGACCGGGCAGCGCGAACACGGGCGGGCGATCTCGCCCGGATCGAAATCGGGAGAATTCAATGGCTTGCCGCGCCGCGCGGAATCGATGGCGGAGGGGCGAGCCCGCCGGCGGACTCGATCCGCGAAGACCTTCGAGCGATTTCTCGGCGGAGGAGATCCGCCCGACGTGCCCGGTGCCTCCCGCCGGGTCGTCGGGGGAGACGCGGTTGACTGAAGGCTCGTTCAAAATATTCTGCCGAGCCACGAGGCCGGTCCGCCCTCTCGGGCCGGGCACACCGGCCGGGAGCCGACGAGGCGCCGCCGGCCGGGAGGAGTTCCGATGTCCCTCGCCCCGTCCGGCCCCGTCCGCCCCCGCCGCCACGCCGCCGAGGACGTGCGACGCCGCCAGTTGATCGAGGCGACGATCGAGGCGATCGCCGCGGTCGGCTTCCAAGCGACCACCCTCGCCGAGATCGCCGGCCGGGCGGGAGTCTCACCCGGACTCGTCGCCTTCTATTTCCGCGACAAGAACGGCCTGCTCGAAGCGACGTTGCGCCATCTCGCGGTCCAGTTGTCGCAGGGCCTGAGCGCCCTGCAACGACGGGCGCCGACTTCGCGCGCCCGCATCCGGGCGGTGGTCGACGCCACGCTGGGGCCGGTCCAGTTCGATCGGCGCATCGCCTCGGTCTGGCTCGCCTTCTGGGCTCAGGTGCCGGTGGTGCCGCGCTTCGCCCGCATCCAGCGCATCTACGAGCGACGTCTCCTCTCCAATCTGCGGGCGGGCTTCCGTGCCCATCCGACCGTCGCTCGTCTCGGCGGCGACGAGGCCACCCGCCTCGCCGAGGCGACGGCGGCGATGATCGACGGAGCCTGGCTGCGGGCGACGCTCTCGCCCGACGCCGGCGACGGCGCCCGCGCCCGCGCACAGGTCTGCGCCTTCGTCGACGATCGTCTCGCCCTCCTCGACCTCGCGCTGCTCGGCGGACGCCGCGGCGACGCCCCCGACACGAGCGGACTCTCCACATGAGGTCGAACTCGGGCCCCGCTCCGCGGCCGACCCGAATCTCGGTGTGAGGTCGTTGAATCGACACGTGAAGCGAAGCCGAAAGCGATTCGCGATCAACCGCTTGGCGGCGAACGCGGAATCACCTTCGCCGCCCGGCTCGGCGCGGTCCGGAATCGGATTCTGAACATGAGCCGCCGCACCCGACCGACCGGGAGAGGACTCGTCGCGTGAACCGGGTGAATCTCCACGTGAGGTTCAGTGGCTCGCAACCGTCGTCCGGCCGGGCCACAACTGCACCAGCAGCACCGCCGCGAAGATCGCCGCCGACCCGGCCCATTGACCGAAGCTCAGCCGGTCGCCGAGCAGCCACATGCCGAAGAGCGCGGCGAAGGGGGCTTCCGTCGAGAAGATGATCGCCGCGTCGGAGGCGTGGGTGTGGCGCTGCGCCATCGCCTGGAGCGTGTAGCCGACTCCACCCGACAGCACGCCGGCATAGAGGATCTCCGGCGCGGCGGCGACGATCGCCTCCAGGGAGATCGGGTCATGGAGGAGCGCCCATCCGCCGGCGACCAGCGTGATCGCCGCATATTGCGCGACGACCAGCAGCAGCGGCCGGCCGAGGCGCCGCATCGTCTTGCCGATGAGCACGATCTGCACCGACCAGAGCACCGCCCCGATGGTCAGCAACAGGTCGCCGACGGCGAAGCCGCCGCCGAGCCCGCCGGCCATCGCCCAGGCCCCGCCGAGGCCGAGCGCCGCCGCCGGCCACACCGCGCCGCTCGGCCGCTCGTGCGTCAGGATCATGGCGACCACGGGGGTGAAGAGGATGTAGAGCGAGGTGAGGAAGCCGGCGTTGGTCACCGACGTCGTCTGCAACGACACCTGTTGCAGCACGCTCGCCCCGACGAACACGATCGCCACCCAGCCGATCAGCCGATAGTCGCCCGCCGCGGGCCGCTCCGGCAGCCGGCGGTATTCGTGCATCAGGAGCGGCGCCGTCACCAGGATCGACACCAGGAAGCGCAGCGTCACGAACCACATCGGCGACATCACGCGCATCGCCGTCTGTTGCGGCACGAAGGCCGCCCCCCAGATGGCGGCGGCGAGAAGAATGAGGAGATTGGCGGTGGTCCGGGTCATGGGCGCCGTCGCCGTGAGGCTCGAGAGTGTCGGGTGTTCGGGCCCCTCGGCGGGTCCCCATCGGCTTCTCATGCCCGTTATCGGACGTTTGTTCAAGAGCCTCGCCGCGCCGGCCGGGACCCGCCCGAGACCGCTCGCGCACCGGCCTGGCCGGAGAGGAGGCTCAACCGGCGGCCCGCAACCGCGGCTTCGCTCGCTCGTCGAGCCGGACCATGAAGGCGGCGGCGGCGGACGCCTCGAGCGGCCGCGAATAGAGGAAGCCCTGCACCCAGGCTCGATCCGAGATGGCCAGCAGCGCCAACTGATCGGCGGTCTCGACGCCCTCGATCACCACCTGCTTGTCGAGGATGCGCGCCAGTTCGATCATCGCGCCGACGATCGCCGCGTTCTCCGGGGCCGAGGCGAGATCGCGGACGAAGGCGCGGTCGATCTTGAGGATGTCGATCTCCGGCCGGCGCAGGTGGATCAGCGAAGCCTGGCCGAGGCCGAATTCGTCCACCGCGATGCGCAGGCCGGCGCCGTGCGCCATCGCCAGCAGCGGAGCGATCGGCGTGCGGTCCTCCTCGCTCATCACCCGTTCCGAAACCTCGAGCACCAACGACGAGGGCGCCACCGCGTGGGTCTCCGCGATCGCCAGGACCTGGCCGATCACGTCGGGCTGCGAGAGGAAGCTGCGGGTCATGTTGATCGACATCGAGCCGGGCGCGAAGCCGGCCGCGGTCCAGGCCGCGTGTTGCCGGCAGGCGTGGTCGACCACCCAGGCGGTGATCTGGCTCATCAGCCCGGCCCGATCGGCGGTCGGCAGGAATCCGTCCGGATCGATGAGGCCACGGGTCGGATGGTTCCAACGCACCAGCGCCTCGAAGCCGTGCAGCTTCGACCCGTCGCGCGAAACCATCGGCTGGTAGTGCAGGACCAACTCGTTCTCGCCGATCGCGCGACGCAGCTCGGCTTCCTCCGAGCGTACCTGCGCCACGGCCTTGCGGAGTTTCTCGTCGTAGAAGACCGGTTCGTCGCGGCCCGAACGCTTGGCGTTGTACATGGCGAGGTCGGCCGCCGACAGCAACCCGTCGACGTCGCGGGCATCCGCCGGCCACACGGCGCAACCGACCGAGCCGCCGAGCTCGAAGCGATGTCCTTCGATCTCCATCACGCGGCCGAGCGATCTCTTGATCCGAAGTCCGATCTCGCGCACCTCGTGCGACGATCCGGACCGCGGCAGCAGCACCACGAACTCGTCGCCGCCGAGCCGCGCCACCACGTCTCCCGGACGGAGCGAGGCCTGGATTCGCCGCGCCATCTCGATCAGCACGGCGTCGCCGGCGGCATGGCCGAAGGTGTCGTTGATCGGTTTGAAACGATCGAGGTCGATGAGGAGCACCGCCATCCGGTCGAATTCCGGATCGGCTGCGTCGATCTCACGCTCGATCGCATCGATCAGGGAGGCGCGGTTGAGCAGGCCGGTCAGCACATCGTGTCGGGCGAGACGGGTGAGCTCGTTCTGGGCGGCGTCGGCGCGTTCGCTCTCGCGCCCGAGATTGCCGAGCAGCGGCCAGAAGATGATCGCCGCTTCGCCGATCAGCACCAGCACCGTCGCCCAGCCGAGCCAGGTGTGCATCTGCTCGCGCCAGACCTTGCGTGCCTCGGCCTCGGTTCTCAGTTCGGCGCGCAGACGCTCGGAGGCGAGGCGGGCGGCGGAGGCGTGGGAGTCGGTGATGGAGAGGAAGCCGTCCTCCCTCGGGTCGGCGAGAAGGGGCAGGTCCTCGTCGGGGGCCGGCGCCGATTCGGCGAGTGCGACGCGGGCATCGGTCGTCATGTCGGCGATGATGTTGTCGAGGCTGTAGGGCGGATCGCTCAGCACCAGCCATGCGGACGCGCCCACCTCACTGCGCTGCATCGCGCGCACGAGGATGGCGCGATCCGCGGTCAGGCGATCTCGCGATGCCGCCAGCGCCCGTCGCAATCCGCGCAGGCGGATCTCGTCGGGATCGGGGCGCCGCATCTCGGTGACGAGGTCGTGCATGGCGATCTGATGCGTGGCCAGTTCGGCCCTGAGTTCCTCGATCGAGCTCATGGTCGTATCGAGGGCGCGCTCGTCGACGACGAAGTCGCGCATGATCAGGAACGAGGAGATCGTCAACGCGAACAGCACCGCCAGCGCCACCGCGTAGCGTGTTCCATGCAGTCTGGTCGATGCGTTGGGTCGGAAGAGCCGACCGATCGATCGTGACGACACCGCGTTCGCGTCCCTCGTGAACCGGACCGCCCCCCGACGGTCCTCGCTCCCCATGACCCGTCATCCTTCGCGGGGAAGCTTAAGAAAGCCCGTCCGCCGGCCGCCCTTCGCTCGGGGTGGTGAATCTTCCTTCAACGCGATCTGCGACTCCCGGCCGCGACCGCGGCCGTTCCGCGGCGGTGCCGGACGGCGAAGGCGGCCGCCCCCGACGCCGTGCCCGCGGCGATCGCCGCCGACCACCAGGCCGGCGCGATCCGCGCGGCGAAGACGAAATTCGCCTCGAGCAGCGGCCCGACGTGTCGCCCGGTCTTGAGCGCGAACCACACCGCCTCCGACGCCGTGGCGAAGACGAAGGCGGTGACCGCGGCGATCGCCACCGTCGCCCACCCGAGCCCCGACCGTCGGTCGAGGTGCAGGCGCACCGCGAGGCCGGCGAAGGCGAGGCCGGTCAGGATCGCGCCCTGGGCGAGATCGAGCTTCGATTGCAGGAAGAGGTGGACGAGCGCGAGGATCAGGATCGGATGTACCAGCCGATGCAGTCGCTTCCAGCGTTCGGCGCCGAGGCGTCGCACCATGCCGTCCGTCGAAGTCGCCGCCATCGCCGCCAACCCGAGGGCGGCGGCGAAGCCGAGGCCGAGATACGGGCGCACCGCGATCTCGAAGGCCATGGTGCGGAACTCGAAGCCGAGATCCCCGGCCCACAGCGTGACGTGGAGGAGAGTGTAGCCCGCCGCCGCCAGCCCGATCATCCGGCGGACGCCGATCAGCTTCGTCGCACCGGAGAGGTGGCGCAGCGGCGTGATCGCCACCGCGAGGACGAGCAGACGCACCGCCCAGTCGCCGGCGACGTGGATCGCCTCGGCGAGCGGACGCGCACCGAGATCGTCGACCGCCCAGCGCCGGGCGAGGTCGAGGGCGGGCCACCAGAGGAGCAGGAAGACCGCGCCGCGCAGGAGCGACGGGCGACCGCCGCGGTCGATCCAGGGGGCGAGTGTGCGCAACGTCCGGTTCATCGGGCTCGAGGAGTGACGGGAGAGGACTCGATGTCCTCCCTTACGTCGCCGCGCCGGTTTCGTTTCATCACGTCGTCGCGAGCCGCGCGTGGGCGGTCCCGATCCGCCTCAGGGGCCGGCGTGGCGCTCCAGCACCGCCCGCGTCGCCTCCGCCGTCCGCTCCCAGCGGAACTCCGCGGCGCGGCGCAGGCCGGCGGCGCGCAGGTCCGACGCCGACGTCCGTCCGGCGAAGAAGGCGACGAGGCCGGCGGCGATGTCGTCGAGATCGTGCGGGTCGATCAACACGGCGGCGTCGCCCGCCACCTCGGGCAGCGAGGTGGTCGAACTGGTGAGCACCGGCGTGCCGCTGGCCATCGCTTCCAGCACCGGCAGCCCGAACCCCTCGTAGAGCGAGGGATAGGTGAAGAGGCTCGCCGCGGCGTAGAGCAGCGGCAGGTCCTCGTCGGCGACGTGGCCGATGAGCCGGGTGCGCGGCGGCAGCCGCTCGAGCCGCGTTCCTTCGAGCACCCGCGACGGCCCGGAACCGCCGGCGATGATCAGCTCGACGTCCGGGTCGATCTCGCCGAGCGCCGCCTGCCAGGCCGAGAGGAGCCCGGCGACGTTCTTGCGCCCCGACATCGCCCCGACGAACAACGCGAACCGCGCCGGCAGGCCGTGGGCGGTGCGGAAGGCCTCGACCTCGGCCGGCTCGCGCAGGCGGAAGCGATCGTGATCGACCGCGAGATGGGTGACGTGGATCCGGTCGGCCGGAAGGTCGAATCGATCCATCAGCCGGTCGCGGGTGAAGTGCGACACGGTGAGGATCGCCTCGACCCGCGGCAGCAGCAGCGGCAGGATCGCGGCGTAGGTGGTGCGGAACGAGCGGGAGAAGCCGGAGGGAATGTCGAAGGTGGCGAGGTCGTGGACCGTCACCACCTGCCGGCGGATCGCGATCGGCCCGGTGTTGGAGGGGCTCCACAGCAACCGCCCGCCCAGCCGCGTCGGCAGGATCAACTGCTCCCACAGGTGTCCGCGCGCCCCCGCCGCCGGTCTCGCCGGGCGAACGTGCGCCACCGTCGGCATGCGCCGAAGGATCTCGTGGGTGTAGCGTTGTATCCCCGTCATCGCGGCGTCGAGGACGCGCACGTTGCAGACGATGTTCATGTCCGATCTTCCGAATCCCCGCCGCACCCTAGCATGGGATCCCCCGCCGATCGACTGGCCGGCGATCCGCAATTCCGGCTCGATGTGTGGCTTGACCCCCGTCGGGGCCGCCGTCTAGGCTCGTTCCCGATCGCTCGGGCGAAGGACGACGGCGCCATGGAACATGCTCTCCTCTTCCTCAAGGCGGCCGGCATCGGTCTCGCCGTCGCCGCGCCGGTCGGCCCGATGAGCCTCTTGTGCATGCGCCGCACTCTGACCCAGGGCTCCCGTTGGGGCATGGCGACCGGCGCCGGCATCGCCGTCGGCGACGCCATCTACGCCGCGGTCGCCGCTCTCGGCCTCGCCGGCGTCTCGGCCTTCGTGCTCGCCTGGGAGACGCAACTCCACCTCGCCGCCGGTCTGTTCCTGATCTGGCTCGGCCTGAAGACCTTCTTCACCCAGGACGACGACCGCCCTGCCGAGGTGCGCGCCGCCGCTTCCGTCTCCGCCGCCTTCCTCGGCTCGGTGATGCTCACCCTCACCAACCCGCCGACCATCGTCATGTTCGCCGCGGTGTTCACCGCGCTGGCGCCGACCTCGGGCTTCGACCCGGCGGTGGCGGCGGCGACCGTCCTCGGCGTCCTCACCGGGTCGCTTCTGTGGTGGGTGGGCATCGTCGCGGTGGTCTCCGGCGTTCGCCACGCGCTCGGCCGCCGGGTGCGGCTGTGGATCGATCGCGTCGCCGGTGTGATTCTCGCCGCCCTCGGCGCCGACCAGATCCGCCGCGCCTGACCGGGGAAGGGGCGGCCGAAGGGGCTCGGCCCCTTCCGTCCTTCCGCGCGGGAGCGCGGTCGGTCCCGTGCCTCACCCGACCTCGGGCAGCGCCGTCTCGATGTGCCCCGGCGCGAAGACGCTGACGGCATGGGCGACGGCGGCGGTGAGCACCACCATGGCCACCGCCTGATGCGTCAGTGCCAGCGACAGCGGCACCATCATCAACAGCGTGGCGATGCCGACCAGAAGCTGGAAGGCGACGGCGAGGCCGAGCACGAAGCCGGTGATCCGTGCCGCCGCGGTCCGCGCCGTCACGACGACGAGGGCGAACTGCCCGATCGCCAGCGCGAAGAGCACGTAGGCGCCCATGCGGTGGAGGAACTGCACCATCGCGTGGTTCTCGAAGAAGTTCCGCCACCACGGCTCCCAGGTCATCAGGTCGGGCGGCAGGAAATGGCCGTTCATCGACGGCCAGGTGTTGTAGACGAGCCCGGCATGATTGCCGGCGACGAGTGCGCCGAGGAAGATCTGGAAGATCGACCAGCCGAGAACCGTGCCGGCGCCGATCCGCAGCACCGGCGAGCGCCGCCGCGTCATCTCCGACTCGCCGCTGGTCAGCGCCGTCCACAGCACCGCCACGTAGAGCAGCGTCGCCAGGGTCAGGTGCACGGCGAGCCGATAGGGCGCCACCGTGACCCGGTCGACGAGACCCGACGCCACCATCCACCAACCGACGAACCCCTGCACGCCGCCGAGCGCCAGGAGCGCCACGAACCACGGCAGCCGGCGGCGGGAGATGGCGCCGGTCACCGCGAACCACGCCAGCGGCAGCGCATAGACGAAGCCGACGGCCCGGCCGAGCAGCCGGTGCGACCATTCCCACCAGAAGATCGACTTGAACTCGTCCAGCGTCATGCCGGCGTTCTCCAGCCGATATTGCGGGATCTCCTTGTAGCGGGCGAAGGCGACCGTCCAGTCGGCGTCCGAGAGCGGTGGGATCGTCCCCATGATCGGCGCCCACTCGGTGATCGACAGGCCCGAGCCGGTGAGCCGGGTGGACCCGCCCACCACGACCATCGCGAGGATCATCGCCGCAACGACGAAGAGCCAGACGCGGACGGCTCCCCCCGACCGCTCCTGCGAGCGGGGGAGTTCGATGCAGTTGCCGCTGTCGAACGTCTCGAGCGCCATCGTCGACTTCACTCCGTACCTCGATCCGAGATATAGACCGGCCGGCGGGTGTCGACCATCGCACCGGTGGTCGCGGCCGGCGTGCGCCGGGCTTCCGGTCGTGCGACCGTTCGTCGCTCGCATTTCGACATTCCAGTGGGACGCCGGATCATGACCTCACCGTTTCGCCGCTTCATCGGGTCCGTGGTCCTGGTGGTATCGCTGTTGATCTACATCTTCTTCGCCATGGCGATCGGCGACGTCATCGTCGCCACCAAGCCCGGTTGGGTGCAGTTCGTCTATTTCCTCGTCGCCGGCTTCCTCTGGGTGGTGCCGGCCGGCCTCCTGGTGAAATGGATGTACGCCCCCATCCGTCCGAAGGCGTGAACCGACGCGTATCGCGTCGCGTCGCGCTCGACTAAGCTCGACTTCCGGTGCGCCTGACGAGGCGTTCCGCGACCCCGGGACCCGTCGCCGCGATGGCCATGCTCGCTTCCGCCCCGAACACCGCATCGACAGGATGGCCGCTCGTCGTCGATGCCGTCGCCGATCCGGCGGAGGTCGAAGCGGCGTGGCGCGCGCTCGAGCGCGACGGATCCGTCCCGCCCTTCCAGACCTTCGACTGGACGCGGACGTGGATCGCCGCCGGGGCGTTGCCGGCCGGTACGCGGCCGTTGATCCTGCGTGGGCGGCGCGGCGAGGTGACGGAGTTCCTGTTGCCGCTCGTCGTCGAG
>JAOTSD010000095.1 GCA_030247555.1 Siculibacillus sp.
CCGGCCGGCGCGCCGCCTCGACCGTGTCGACGTGGGGCTTCGCCGTCCACAACTGCCAGCCGAGCCACAGGAGATAGGCGGCGCCGGCGAACTTCACGATGGTGAAGACCGCCGAGAAGGAGTTGGTGAGCGCCGCCAGCCCGAGGGCGGCGCAGGTGAGGAACACCATGTCGCCCATGATCAGCCCGAGCACCATCGGCATCGTCCCCCAGAAGCCGACCGCCAGCGCCCGCGCGACGATCGCCGTCATCCCCGGCCCCGGCAGGGCGGCGGCGATGGTCAGTGCGACGGTGAAGGCGAGGAGGGTGGCGGTGTCCAAGGGGGCGCGGCTCCGGATCGAGACGGCCGCGATCTTGGGCGAGCCGAAGGGCGAAGGCAAGGCGGCCGGCGAGGCCCGCGCGAAAGCGCCCGACGCCGGGCGCCCGAGGATCTCATACCGAGCCGATGCAGTCTCGACCTCTTCACAACGTCATCGGCGAAGGCGAGCCCGACCGGGCGTCGACCGGTCGGGCCGTACCGCACATGAAACTCGGACGAGTCCGAATTTCATGTGCCCAGTATCAGGTCCGCCGCACCGAACCTCCCGACACCTCGAAGACCACCGCCCGTTCCCCCAGCGCCGCGAAGGCGGAAGCGTCGGTGCCGGTCATCCAGCACTGCGAACCCAGCGCCTCGACCACGTCGAAGAGCTCGGCGCGCCGGCGCGGGTCGAGGTGGGCGGCGACCTCGTCGAGGAGGAGAAGCGGTGCTCGCCCGCAGGTCTCGCCGACGAGCCGGGCGTGCGCCAAAACCAACCCGAGCAGCAGCGCCTTCTGTTCGCCGGTCGAGGAGAGGTGGGCCGGCATCGCCTTCGGCCCGTGGTGGACGATGAGATCGGCGCGATGCGGCCCGTCGAGCGTGCGACCGGCCGCCTTGTCGCGCCGCCGCCCGTCGCGCAGACGGGCGCGATAGGCGTCCTCGGCGTCCGCCGCCGGCCCCCCGGCGGCGACCAGCGCCTCGATCTCGCCCTCGAGCGCCAGATCCGCGTGCGGGAAGGGCGCGTCGGTGCGGGTCGCGGCGATCAGCCGCTCGAGGCAGGCCACCGTCTCGACCCGGGCGAGCGAGACGGCGACGCCGAGTTCGGCCATCTGCGCCTCGATCGCCTCCAGCCAGGCGAGGTCGAGGCGATCCTCCTCGAGCAGGCGGTTGCGACCGCGCATCGCCTTCTCGAAGGCGCTCACATGGGCGCCGTGACCGGGGGAGAGCGCCAGCACCAACCGATCGAGGAAGCGGCGACGTTCCGACGCCGGACCGGTGAAGAGGCCGTCCATGGCCGGGGTCAGCCAGGAAACGCGGACGTGATCGAGCAGATCCTCGGCCGATCGCGCCGTCTCCCCGTCGATACGGACGCGCCGAGCGAGCATCTCCTCCTCGCCGCGCGCCTCGATGCCCGTGCCGATGCCGACCTCGCCGTCCGGCCCGTCGAGGCGCACGAAGACCGACCAGAGTCCCGACCCGCCGAGCCGCGCCATCTCGTCGAGACGGGCGCGTCTGAGGCCGCGGCCGGGCGAGAGCAGCGACAGCGACTCGAGCACGTTGGTCTTGCCGGCGCCGTTCTCCCCGGCGAGGACGACGTGGCGTCCGTCGCCGTCGAGCGACAGAGCGGTGTAGTTGCGGAAATCGGTGAGCACGAGCCGGCGTACCGCGACCCGCGGCACACCCGGCCGCGCAGACGGCGGATCGGACGCGAGCGTGGCCGGCATCGCCGTCACGGTTTGAAGACCGCGTCGGCGGCCGAACGCGACGTCCGGCGCTTGGCGACCTCGCCGCGGAGCCGGTCGATCTCGCTCTGGAGCAGGGCGATGCGCTCCTCGAGTTCGCCCTCCGAGACGAGCGAGACGTCCTGCCCGATCTCGTGGGCGAGTTTCTTCTTCGGGCGATCGTCGTCGATGAAGCTCATGGGGTGCACACTTCCGATGGGGTCGAGGGTACCGAACACCGCGTCGATTCGATTATAGGACTCCTCGGCGCACTCCGCGAGGCGGGGCCGCCCCACGGACGAGGAACGCCCGCATTGACCGACGCCACCGTCTACATCGCCCAGTCGCTCGACGGCTACATCGCCGACGCCGAGGGGTCCATCGCATGGCTCCGCCCCTTCGAGGTGTGGGACTACGGCTACGATGCCTTCTGGGCCCGCATCGACGCCGTGGTGATGGGTTCGACCACCTATCGCGACTGCCGGCGCTTCCCCGAATGGCCCTACCGCGGCAAGGCGGTCTTCGTCATGACGAGGTCCGGCCGGCTCGACGAGGACGGCCTCGCCGTCTTCGACGATCGCTCCGCGGTGGAGATCGCCCTCGATCTCGAACGCGCCGGACTGGGGCGGATCTGGGTCGCCGGAGGCGGTCGACCGATCCGCGCCTTCCTCGACGCCGGACTGGTTCGCCGCCTCAGGATCTTCCAGATCCCCGTCCTGCTCGGCGCCGGAACGCCGCTCTGGGTGGCGGGGAAACGCCGTCTGTCGGCGCGCCCGATCGCCACCACGGTGCACGGCAACGGCGTCGTCGAGACCCATTGGGAGATCGTCGCCCCCGCCGGAACGGCGGATGACAGTCCGTGGACGAGGGTCTAGCCTCACCGATCCGACCGATGACGCGACCGTCGTCGCGAGCCGAGGAGACGATCGATGCCGACCACCGTGATCATCGACCCCAGCGAAGTCGAAGAGAGCAACGCCACCACTTATCCCGAGCCCCTGCGCGCCGCCGCGGCACTGCGGTGGAACCGCCGTCTCGGACCGATCGCCGGCCTGACCAACTTCGGCGTCAACCTGACTCGCATCACCCCCGGCGGGCAGTCGTCCCATCGTCACGCCCACACCACCCAGGACGAATTCGTCTGGGTGCTCGAAGGCGAACCGACGCTGGAGACCGACGTCGGTGAACGGCGGCTCTCGCCCGGCCTGTGCGTCGGCTTCCCGAAAGGCACCGGAGACGCCCATCGCTTCGTCAATCGAACCGACCGAGACGTGCTGCTGCTGGTGGTCGGCGACCGCACCCCCGGCGACGAGGTGATCTATCCCGACGTCGACCTGCACGGCCGCATGGGAGCCGACGGCCGTTACGTCTTCACCCGCAAGGACGGCTCGTCCCACTGAACCACCGCCCGCCCGATCCGAAGAGGTCCGCCGATGTCCGCGCTTACCGCCACCATGACCGTCATCGCCGTCCCCGCTCCGGGCGGACCGGAAGCGCTCGTCGCCGAGATTCGCCGCTTGCCCGTCCCCGGACCCGGCGAGATCCTGGTGAAGGTCGCCGCCGCCGGGGTCAACCGTCCCGACGTGTTGCAGCGCCAAGGCGGCTATCCGCCGCCCAAGGGCGCCTCCGACGTGCCGGGCCTCGAATTCGCCGGCGAAGTCGTCGACCGCGGCGCCGGGGCGAACCGCTTCGCCCTCGGCGATCGGGTCGCCGCCCTGGTGCCGGGCGGCGGCTACGCCGAATACGCCGTCGTCCACGAGACCAACGCGTTCGCCGTTCCGAAGGGCCTCTCGCTCGTCGAAGCGGCGGCGATCCCCGAGACCTTCTTCACCGTGTGGTCGAACGTCTTCGATCGCGCCGGCCTGAAACCCGGCGAGGTCTTCCTCGTCCACGGCGGCACCTCCGGCATCGGCGTCACCGCGATCCAGCTCGCCCGCGCCTTCGGCGCCACGGTGATCGCCACCGCCGGCGGCCCCGAGAAGGCGGCCCGCTGCCGCGACCTCGGAGCCGATCTCGCGATCGACTACCGCGAGCAGGACTTCGTCAAGGAGGTGAAGGACTTCACCGGCGGCCGCGGTGCCGACGTGATCCTCGACATGGTCGGCGGCGACTACATCGAGCGCAATCACGAGGCCGCGGCGATGGAGGGCCGCATCGTCCAGATCGCCTTCCTGCGCGGTCCGAGGGCGACGGTGAACTTCGGCCGCATCATGATGAAGCGCCTCGTCCACACCGGCTCGACGCTGCGCGCCCGCGACGTCGCCTTCAAGGCCGAGATCGCCGCGGCGCTCGAGGCGAAGGTCCGGCCGCTGCTCGAGGCGGGAAAGGTGAAGGTCGTCGTCGATTCGACCTTCCCCCTCGCTCGCGCCGCCGAGGCCCATGCCCGCATGGAGACCAACGCCCACATCGGAAAGATCGTGTTGACGACGTGACTTCGGCCGATCCGCCGAGGGATTTGCGATGGATGCCTCGATCTGTTATGAGGCGTCATCTCCGTTTCATGTCGCGTACCACCCGCCTCCTCCGAGCCCGCCGGCCGGGAGAGGCCACGAGGAAGGTCCATCTCATGGCGACCCCGACGAACACCCCGCTGATGCCGAAGGCCACCGCCGTCTGGCTGGTGGAGAACACCGCTCTCTCCTTCGATCAGATCGCCGCATTCTGCCGCCTGCACCCGCTCGAGGTGAAGGCCATCGCCGACGGCGAGGCGGCGCAGGGCATCAAGGGTCTCGACCCGATCATGACCGGCCAGCTCACCCGCGAGGAAATCGAGAAGGCCGTCGCCAACTCGGCGCACCGCCTCAAGCTCGCCGAGCCGAAGGTGCGCGTCCCCGAAGCCAAGCGTCGCGGCCCGCGCTACACCCCGGTCTCGCGTCGCCACGACCGGCCGAACGCCATCCTCTGGCTGCTGCGCAACCACCCCGAACTGAAGGACGCCGCGATCATGCGGCTGGTCGGCACCACCAAGACGACCATCCAGCAGATCCGCGAGCGCACCCACTGGAACGCCGCCAACCTCGCCCCGATGGATCCGGTCACCCTCGGCCTGACTTCGCAGCTCGAGCTCGACCTCGAGGTCGAGAAGGCCGCCAAGGGCCTGCCGATCCGCGAAGCCGGTGACCCGGGCGCCGCGACGTTGCTCCCCGTCGAGCAGAGTGTGCGTCCCCTCGACGAACACGGCGCCTACGGCTCCGGCGGCCGCGACGAGGACGAACTCGACGCCGACAAGATCTTCGCCAAGCTCAAGAGCCTCAAGGGCCCGGAGCCGGAAGAGGACGAGGAGTGATCCTCGCGTCCCGATGACGATGTCCGACGGGCGGGGGCGACCCCGCCCGTTTCGCATCGCCGATCACCCGAGAAACGGCCGCGCGGTCACCCGGCTCGCTCGGCGACCATCAGATAGTTGACGTCGAGATCGTTCGCCGCGAGCGACCAGCTGCCGCGGAAGGGGTCGAAGACCATGCCGCAGGCGTCGAGCACCGAAAGGCCGCTCGCCTCGACCGCCCGCTCCAGTTCCTTCGGGGTGAGGAACTTCTTCCAGTCGTGGGTGCCGACCGGCAGCCAGCGCAGGATGTATTCGGCCCCGACGATGGCCAGCGCGAAGCTCTTCAGAGTCCGGTTCATCGTCGCCAGGAAGAGCAGACCGCCGGGCTTCACCATCTTCGCCACCTCGCGCAGGAACAGCGGCAGGTCGGCGACGTGCTCGACGATCTCCATGGCGACGACCACGTCGAAGCGCACCCCCTCCGCCGCCAGCGCCTCCGCCGTCGTGGCGCGATAGTCGATCGCGAGGCCCTGCGCCTCGGCGTGAGCCCGCGCCGCGGCGATGTTGGCGGCCCCGGCGTCCGCGCCGATCATCGTCGCGCCGAGGCGGGCGAGCGGTTCGGTGAGCAGCCCGCCGCCGCAGCCGATGTCGAGGATCGAAAGCCCCTCCAGCGCCCGGCTGTCCTTGGCGTCCCGCCCGAAGCGAGCCGAAATCTCGCGTTTCAGATAGTCGAGCCGGACGGGATTGAGGTCGTGCAGCGGCCGGAGCCGGCCGTTCGGGTCCCACCATTCGGCCGCCATCGCCTCGAAGTTGCCGATCTCGGCGGCATCGACGGTGCCTTGGGCGTGGGGAATGGCCATGCGGGATCTCCTCGCGGTCGACGAACCGACCGGGGGATCAGTGGGGCGGTCGGGGCGCGAGGTCAAGGGGCGACCCGCCGCCGCCGCCCGGCCCGACATCGGCGCGAGAACCGTCGCGCCCTTCCTCATCGCTTCCGAGGCCGACGACCTCGGCGCGCGGAACACGGCAGTGGTGCGTTCCGAACACACGTCGACACCACTGCGTGTGATAGGCTCGTGACGTTTCCACCGAGGGGCCGGCCTGCGGCATTGCAGCCGTACGCCCTCTCGGCCGGGCTCGAAGCGATTTTCACGGGCGGCGACCCGGGCGGGATCGATGGATCGCGCCCGAAGAGATTTCGAAGGTCTCCGTCGACCCCGGTCGATCCCGATCGACCGCAGCCGGGAGTTCTCCATGAGCGAAGCGAGATTGAAGCTCGCCTTCTTCGTCCCCGCCACCGCGAGTTTCGCCGGGATCGAACAGGTGACGCACCAGCTGGCGACGGCGCTGGCCACCGACCACGGCGACATCCTCGACGTCCACGTCGTCTACGGCGCTCGCTACGAGGACGACTATCTGGTCGAGACCCGCTATCGATCGCACTGGATCGGTTCACGGAAACTGCGCGACGTTCCCTTCACCCTCGGCCGCTTCCTGCGCCGGACGCCCTTCGACGTCTTCGTCTGCCCGCAGGTCACGGCATCGGTTTTCGCCCGCATCGCGACGATCGGATGCGGCATCCCGATCTTCATCACTCACCTCCACGGCAACGTCGAGAAGGAGGCCGTCGCCTCGCGGATGGACCGCCTGCTCTTCGCCCTCTTCCGCCACGTCGTGTCGCCGACCGTCGCCGCCCTGCTCGCCGTCTCCCCGACTCAGGCCGCCCATGCCGCGAAGATGGGGCTGGGGCCGGCGCCGGTGAGGTTCACCAAGAACCCGGTCCGCGTCTTCGCCGACACCTCGCCGCTGCCACGCGACGACGACACCTATCGCTTCGTCAACGTCGCCGGTCTCGTTCCTCGCAAGGGCCAGATCGCGTTGCTCGACGCCTTCGCCGAGGTGCTGCGCCGCCGCCCGAACGCCCGCCTCGCCCTCGTCGGCCGCGGCGGCGACGAAGCGGCGCTGAAGGCGCGCGCCCGCGATCTCGGCCTCGACGGAGCGGTCGAGTTCTGCGGCTATCTCTCCGATCCGTCGGACCGCTACCGCCGGTCGGATTGCTTCGTCCTGTCGTCGCGCGACGAGGGATTCGGGCTGGTGCTGGTCGAGGCGCTGAGCTGCGGCCTGCCGATCGTCTCGACCGACTGCCTGTTCGGCCCCTCCGACGTGGTCACCGACCCCCGCCTCGGAACCCTGGTTCCGGTCGACGACGCCGCCGCCATGGCCGCCGCGATGATCCAACGCATGGACACCCCGGACGGTGAAGAGGACCGCGCCTTCCGTCGACGGGTCGCGGCGGACTACCGCCCGGCCGTCGCCGCGTCTATGTTCCTCGACGTCCTGCGCGAGATCACCGCCGATCGCGAACCCTCGCCGGGACGCGCCCGTCACCAGGCGCCGCTCCAGCCCCGAGGCCCCTGATCATGCGTGGAATCCGAGACCTGCTCCGGGGAAACGGAGCGCTCCTGCTCCTGGTCCCGATCCGGGTCCTTGCGGGTCTCGTCGGAGTCGGCCCCTCCCTGGTGGCCCTGGTGCTGCTCGACCCGGCCGCCTACGGCACCGCCGCCGCGGTCATCGCCGTCGCCCTGGTGGCCCTCGGGCCGGTCGCCCAGTACCTCACCCAGAGCTGGCTGCGCGACCTGATGCGCGGCGCGGCCGATGGCGAGACGGTCGTGGCGCCGGCCGGTTCGCCCGCCATCCTCGCCTATCTGGCGGCGGTCGTGCTGGCGCTGGAGGCCGCCGCCGCGAGTGAGCTCTTCGCCGCCGGGGAATGCCGTCGGATCGAAGTCGTGCTCCTCCTCGTCGTCGTGGCGAAGCTGCTCGAGGTCCATCACGTCGCCCGGCGTCGAAAATACGCGGCCGTCCTTCTCTTCTACGTCCTGCCGCCGGTGGTCCAGAGCGCCTTCATGATCGCCGCCCACCTCGCGGCCGACATCGGCGCCTACGAGGCGACGATCCTCGGCTTCATGGCCGGGCAGGCGGTGGCCATCGTCGCGGCGCTGGCGAACGACCCGGCGGCGCTCGGGATCTTCGCCAGCCTCGCCCGCGGTCGGTTGCGCCAGACGACCCGAGCCGGCTTCCTCGCCCCGTCGCTGCTCTTCGCCAACGGGGCGCTCCTCACCCTCGGCGACCAGTTGCCGACCATCCTGCTGCGCGCTTTCGGCGCGGCGGCGGCGATCCCGGCCTTCGAGGTGGTGCGCAAGATCAATTCCGTCCCCTCGATCCTCGTCCACGCCTTCGGTATCCACTTCAATCCCGATCTCATCGCCCACGTCCAGGCGAACCGGATGCCGGCCTTCCACGGGGTGTGGCGGCGTTATCTCGCCATCTCGGCGCTCTGCGGCGTCCCCTACGTCGCCGGCGTCGCAGCGGTCTTCGCCTTGCCGGGCTTCTCGAGCTTCCTGAAGGGGGCCGAACTGTCGGTCTATTGGCCGCTGCTGGCGAGCGCCCTGGTGACGACGATCTCCGCCCCGGTCGGCGCGGCGCTGGTCGCGCTCGACGGCGATCGTTGGTGGTTCTATGGCGCGACGGCGGGGGTCTCGGCCCTCCTCCTCGTCGCCTTCGCCGGCTTCGCCGACCCGCTCCTGGCCGTCACCGGCGCCGTCCTCGTCCAGAACGCCGCCATCGGTGCGATCATCGCCGTCGGCGTCGGGGTCCTCCTGCGGCGGCGGCCGGGATCCACCGATGCGACCGACGACGCCTGAGCGCGGCCTCTCGGCGCCGATGCGCCGGCGCACCACCCGATCGCGGTGGCGATCGTGATCTCGCTCCGCCACCGCCGCCTTTGTTGATCCGGCGACACGAACCGAGTATGAAGCCGGCGTTTCCGCGGGGAGCGACCGGCCGTCCGGCGACGGTGGTTCGCGATCCGACTCGTGTGCGGGTCCCCGCGCGCTCTTCCGAACTCCGAGAGGCCCCTCCTCCGATGGCCCGTCTGGTCCTGAAGTTCGGCGGCACGTCCGTCGCCAATGTCGAACGCATCCGCAACGTCGCCCGCCACGTCGCCCGCGAGGTGAAGGCCGGCCATCAGGTGGCGGTCGTCGTCTCGGCCATGTCGGGCGTCACCAACCAATTGGTCGCCCATGTCCGCGATGCCGCCGCCACCGGCAATGCCGACGCCGGTCTCTACGACCAGATGGAATACGACGCCGTCGTCGCCTCGGGCGAACTGGTGACGTCGGGCCTCCTCGCCATCGTGCTGCAGGCGATGGGTCTGAAGGCCCGCTCCTGGCAGGGCTGGCAGATCCCGCTCGTCACCGATGACGCCCACGGCTCGGCCCGCATCATGGACATCGACGGCTCCAAGCTGATCGCCTCGATGGACGCCGGCGAAGTCGCGGTGATCGCCGGCTTCCAGGGCATCGGCCCGACCGGACGCGTCGCCACACTCGGCCGCGGCGGCTCCGACACCTCGGCCGTGGCGATCGCCGCCGCGATCCGGGCCGACCGCTGCGACATCTACACCGACGTCGACGGCGTCTACACCACCGACCCGCGCGTCGTGCCGAAGGCGCGGCGGCTGGAGAAGGTCGCCTTCGAAGAGATGTTGGAAATGGCCTCGCTCGGGGCCAAGGTTCTGCAGGTGCGCTCGGTCGAGCTCGCCATGGTCTACAAGGTCCGGACCTTCGTCCGTTCGAGCTTCGACGATCCCGACACCGTCGGCGTCGACGAGAACGGCAACCCTCCGGGAACGCTCATCTGCGACGAGGACGAGATCGTGGAAAATCAGGTCGTCACCGGGATCGCCTATTCCAAGGACGAAGCGCAGATCTCGCTGCGCCGCGTCGCCGACAAGCCCGGCATCGCCTCGGGCGTCTTCGGCCCCTTGGCCGAGGCCAACATCAACGTCGACATGATCGTGCAGAACACGACCGCCGACGGCGCCACCACCGACATCACCTTCACCGTCCCGGCCGCCGACGAGGCCCGCGCTCGGGCCGTGCTGGAGTCCGCCCGCGCCGAGATCGGCGACGTGGCGATCGACTCGTCGTCCGACGTGGTCAAGGTCTCGGTGATCGGCATCGGCATGCGCTCACATGCCGGCGTCGCCTCGATGGCCTTCAAGGCGCTCGCCTCCAAGGGCATCAACATCCGCGCCATCACCACCTCCGAGATCAAGATCTCGGTGCTGATCGACGCCGCATATACCGAACTGGCGGTTCGGACTTTGCATTCGGTCTACGGTCTCGATAAGCATTGAGAGACCTCCGGTGCCCTCGGCGAGGGCACCGGCTTCGAATGCTCGATCCATGGGCGGGCGACCGCGCCGGGCTCGAACCTGACCGGGGAGGAGCGGAGTTGCGAGGAACTCTCGGCGCGCCACGTCTGCTGCTCCGCCGGCTGCGCGAGGTCATGGCGGAGCCGATCGCCGCGCAGGATCGGCTCGACAAGATCGTCGAACAGATCGCCGCCAACATGGTGGCCGAGGTCTGCTCGGTCTATGTGCTGCGCGCCGACAACGTCCTCGAACTCACCGCCACCATCGGCCTGAAGCGCGAGGCGGTCCACCAGACCTCGCTCAAGGTGGGCGAGGGCCTCGTCGGCCTGATCGCGGCGGACGCCCGCTGCCTCAATCTGCCCAACGCCCAGTCCCATCCGGCCTTCGCCTACAAGCCCGAGACCGGTGAAGAGAGCTTCAACGCCTTCCTCGGTGTGCCGATCCTGCGCGCCGGCCGCACCCTCGGCGTCCTCGTCGTCCAGAACAAGGCACATCGCACCTACCAGGAAGAAGAGGTCGAGGTCCTCCAGACCACGGCGATGATCATCGCCGAGATGATCGCCGCCGGCGGGCTCGAGCCGCTGCTCGAACCCGGATCCTCGCTCGACCTCAAGCGGCCGATGCAGATGCAGGGTATCGGCTTCGGCGAGGGTGTCGGCCTCGGACACGTCGTCCTGCACGAGCCGCGCGTCGTCGTCTCCGCCCTCATCGCCGACGACACCGGGCGCGAGCTCAACCGCCTCGACGCCGCGATCGAGAAGCTCCGCATCTCGGTCGACGACCTGCTCCAGCGCTCCGACGTCGAACCCGTCGGCGAACACCGCGACGTGCTCGAGGCCTACCGCATGTTCGCCTACGACCGCGGCTGGGTGCGCAAGATGGAGGAGGCTGTCAGGAACGGCCTGACCGCGGAAGCCGCGGTGGAGAAGGTCCAGTCGGATACCCGCGCCCGCATGCTGCGCCAGACCGACCCCTACCTGCGCGAGCGGTTGCACGACTTCGACGCGCTGGCCAACCGCCTGATCCGCGAGTTGATGGGCCGGCCGCACGGTCCGGTCTCGGGTATCCTGCCCAAGGACGCGGTGATCGTCGCCCGCAACATGGGCGCGGCCGACCTCTTCGACTACGACCGCGACCGCATCAAGGGTCTGGTGCTCGAGGAAGGCGCGCCGACCAGCCACATTTCGATCGTCGCCCGTTCGATGGGCCTGCCGATCGTCGGCCAGATCCCCGGCGTGGTGTCGCTGGTGGAGACCGGCGACGCCATCGTCGTCGACGGCGAACTCGGCGTCGTCCACCTGCGTCCGGCGCCCGACGTCGAATCGGCCTTCGCCGAGAAGGTGCGCTTCCGCGCCCGTCGTCAGGCTCAGTATCGCCGGCTGAAGTCGCGCCCCTCGATCACCAAGGACGGCCAGCACGTCCAGTTGCTGCTCAACTCCGGCCTGTTCCTCGATCTGCCGCACCTCGAAGACAGCGGCGCCTCCGGCATCGGTCTCTTCCGCACCGAGTTGCAGTTCATGGTCGCCTCCTCCTTCCCGAGGATCGGCGAACAGGAGGGGCTCTACCGCAAGGTGCTCGAATCGGCCGGCGGCAAGCCGGTCACCTTCCGCTCCCTCGACATCGGCGGCGACAAGGTGTTGCCCTACGCCCAGAACTTCGAGGAGGAGGAGAACCCTGCCATGGGCTGGCGGGCGATCCGCATCGGCCTCGATCGTCCGGGACTGCTGCGCATCCAGGTGCGCGCCCTGCTGAAAGCGGCGGCCGGGCGCGAGTTGCGCCTGATGTTCCCGATGATCACCGAGGTCTCGGAATTCGAGAAGGCCCAGGCGCTGGTCGAGCGCGAGAAGCACTTCCTCAAGCGCGTCGGCTACGAGATGCCCGAGACGATCAAGCTCGGTGTGATGATCGAGGTGCCGTCGCTGCTCTTCCAGCTCGACGAGCTCTTCTCCAAGGTCCACTTCGCCTCTGTCGGCTCCAACGACCTCTTCCAGTTCGCCATGGCCTCCGACCGCGGCAACAACCGCATGTCGTCGCGCTACGATCCGATGTCGCGGCCGTTCCTGCGCATGCTGAAGCTCATCCAGGACAAGGCGACCGAGCATCACGTGCCGCTCACCCTGTGCGGCGAGCTCTCGGGCAAGCCGCTCGAAGCGATGGCGTTGATCGGACTGGGCTATCGCTCGCTCTCCATGTCGTCGTCCTCGGTCGGCCCGGTGAAGACCATGCTGCTCGAGCTCGACGTCGCCAAGCTCCGGGCGCGCCTGCTGCCGCGGCTCGAGGCGGGGCGCCCGACCGACGACATCCGCACCATGCTGCGCGCCTTCGCCGAGGAACAGAGCATCCCGGTCCAGCACTAGCGGCACCGTCGATCCGGCCGCGCGCCGTCCGACCGTCCCGTCGCTTCCATCCGGTGATGCCATGTCCTCTTCAGCCAAGCTCGATGCCGTCCTCGACCGTTTCGCCGTGCTCGAGGCGCGCATGGCCGCCGGCGCCGAGGGCGGCGATTACGTCCGGCTGGCCCGCGACCACGCCGAGCTCGAACCCGTGGTGAACCGGATCCGGGCCCTGCGTGCCGTCGAGGCCGAACGCGCCGGGCTCGATCAGATGCTCGCCGATCCGGCGACCGATCCCGAGATGCGGGCGCTCGCCGTGGCGGAGCGCGACGATCTCGCCCCGCGCCTCGCCGCGCTCGAACACGACCTCCGCCTCGCCCTCGTGCCGAAGGACGCCGCCGACGCCCGCTCCGTCATCCTCGAGATTCGGGCCGGCACCGGTGGCGACGAGGCCGCCCTCTTCGCCGGCGACCTCTTCCGCATGTACGAACGCCACGCCGGCGCCCAGGGCTGGAAGGTCGAGGTGATCTCGGCCTCCGAGGGCGAGATGGGCGGCTTCCGCGAGATCATCGCAGAGATCTCCGGCGCCGGGGTCTACGGCCGGCTCAAGTTCGAATCGGGCGTCCATCGGGTGCAGCGGGTTCCGGTGACCGAATCGGGCGGTCGCATCCACACCTCCGCCGCCACCGTCGCCGTCCTGCCCGAGGCGGAGGAGGTCGACGTCCGCATCGCCGACGCCGATCTCGTCTTCGACACCTTCCGCGCCTCCGGCGCCGGCGGCCAGCACGTCAACAAGACCGACAGCGCGGTGCGCGTCACCCACCTGCCGACAGGTCTCGCCGTCGCGGTGCAGGAGGAGCGCTCGCAACACCAGAACCGCGCCAAGGCACTGATGCTTTTGCGCACCCGCCTCTTCGACATCGAGCGCGAACGGCGCGACGAGGCGCGCGCGGCCGATCGCCGCACCCAGGTCGGCTCCGGCGACCGCTCCGAGCGCATCCGCACCTACAATTTCGGCCAGGGCCGGGTCACCGACCACCGCATCGACCTGACCCTCCACAAACTGCCGCAGGTGCTCGACGGCTCCGCCCTCGACGAGATCATCGACGCTCTCCTCACCGACCACCGGGTCCGCCTGCTGGCGCAGGAGGCCGAGCCATGAACGCCGACGCCCCCCTCGCCGCCCGGTCGCTTCGCGGCCTCGACGTCGCCGGTGCGACCCGGGCGCTCCGGCGCGCCTTCGAGCGGGCCGGGTTCGAGGGCGCGGCGCAGGAGGCCCGCCTCCTCGCCGGCCATGTCCTCGGGCTCGACCTGACCGGCCTCACCC
>JAOTSD010000096.1 GCA_030247555.1 Siculibacillus sp.
ATTTCGGTGAGATCTCGCCCCATCTGATCGTCGACGCGGTGAAACGGCGGGTGGAGTCCGATCCGTCGCTCGCCGCCGACGCCGACAAATTCCTCGCCGAACTCGGTTGGCGCGAATTCGCCCATCATCTCGCCTTTCATTTCGGCGACCTCCACGACCGATCGTTCCAACCGCGTTTCGACGGTTTTCCGTGGAGCGGCGACGAAGCCTTCCTCGGGGCTTGGCGGCGGGGTGCGACGGGGTACCCGCTGGTCGACGCCGGCATGCGCCAACTGTGGGAGACCGGCACCATGCACAACCGGGTGCGCATGGTCGTCGCTTCCTTCCTCGTCAAACACGGCCTCGTCGACTGGCGGGAGGGGGAGCGCTGGTTCTTCGACACGCTGGTCGACGCCTGCCCGGCGGTGAACCCGGCGAGCTGGCAATGGGTCGCGGGGTCGGGCGCCGACGCCGCACCCTGGTTCCGCATCTTCAACCCCATCTCGCAGGCGGCCAAATTCGATCCGGACGGCGCTTACGTCCGCCGCTGGGTGCCGGAACTGGCCGCCCTCCCCGCCCCGGCGATCCATGCGCCCTGGACGATCCCGCCGGCGCTCCTCGCGGCCTCCGGTGTCGTTCTCGGGCGGACCTATCCTCTTCCTCTCGTCGACCATGCTCACGCGAGGGAACGCGCCCTCGCCGCCTTCGTCGCCCGAAAGGGTGAGCGCGGCCCCCGGCGGGAGCATCGGTTCGATTGACAGGTCGGAGGATAGTCGTACAGATCAGGCGCCGGCGCGCCGGCGGACAATTCGGCAGTCCGACGGTACCGAGAGAAACGCCGCCGAGCGATCACTGACGAGAGCAGCCGTACCATGACGAATACCGAGCCCCGCGCGGGCGATACCCCCGGGGCGAACGAGATCGGATTGGCGCGCCTCGTCGCTTTCGCCGCTCCGGCGCTGCCGGTGGCGGCTTTCCAATTGCCCTTCGTCATCCTGGTGCCGAAGTTCTACGCCGAGAACATCGGCCTCTCCTTCATCGCCGTCGGTGCGATCATCACCGTCGTCCGGTTGATCGACGCCTTCCTCGACCCGTTCATCGGCTACTACGCCGACCACACGCGGCCGCGCTGGGGCCGGCGGCGCACTTGGTTCGGTCTGGCGGCGATCCCGACCACGATCGGCGCCTTCTTCGTCTTCAATCCGTTTCCCGACGTCGGGCCCGACCACACGGTCTTCTGGGTGGCCTGGTTCTTCGTCTGGTCGATGATGCTGTCGGTCGGCTACACGGCACTGTCCCTGTCGCATCTCTCCTGGGGCGCCGAGGTCTCGACCAGCTACTACGGCCGCAACCGCATCTTCGCCGCCCGCGAGGTCTTCGCCGTCGTCGGCACGCTGGTCGCGACCGCCCTGCCCTTCGTCATGAGCCGCTTGGGTTGGCACGGCGACGAGCCGGTGTTGGTCGCCCTGTCGATCATGGTGGCGGTTTCGCTGCCGCTTCTCGCTCTGGTCACGGTCATCGCCGTGCCCGAGCCGCCGCACGTGGCCCATCACCACCTGAACTTCATCGACGGGCTGAAGAATCTTTTCCGCAACGAGTATTTCGTCCGCCTGCTCGGTGCCTACGCGCTCGCCAACATGGGCAACGGCGTCCCGGCGACGCTGCTGCTCTACTACGTACGCGACTACGTCCACGGCAACGAGGAGACGCAGAGGTTCTTCCTGCTCCTGTACTTCCTCTTCGGCGTGCTCTCGACGCCGCTGTGGTTGTGGCTGGCCAAGAAGACGTCCAAGCATCGGGCTTGGTCCTTCGCCATGCTGACCGCCTGCGCCGGTTTCGTCTGGTCGCCCTTCGTCGGCCATGAATTCCTCGGCGACAACGCGGTGTGGGCCTTCGGCGCGATCATGATCCTCGCCGGCATGTCGGTCGGCGCCGACCTGATGCTGCCGGTGTCGATGCAGGCCGACGTCATCGACGTCGACACCGCCCGCACCGGGGAGCAGCACACCGGCTTCTATTTCGCGTCCTGGGCGCTCGCCAACAAGGTCGCCCTGTCGATCGCCCTCGGTCTCGGCTTCGTCCTCCTCGGCCTCGTCGGCTACGACAAGGGCGACCATTCGGGAGACTCGCTGACGCCGGCCCAGGTTCACGTCGTCACCAACCCTCCTGTCGAGGGCGTGGTGGCGGTGACCCCGCCGGTGCAGAAGCCCCCGGAAGCGACCAGGAAGAAGCATACCTCGAAGAACGGCGACGGCGCCGACAAGCCGGTGAAGCAGACGCCGCTCGCCAGTTGGACGTTGGTCTTCCTCTATTGCGTCGTGCCGATCGTGCTGAAGCTCGCGGCGGTGAGGCTGGTGTGGAACTTCCCCATCGGTCCGGCGGAGCAGGCGAAACTGCGCGCCCAGATCGAAGCCCATCGCCGTGCCGAGACCGAAGAGGGCGACGGCGGGCCGGCCTGATCCGTAGCCTTCTCGGATCGTCGCCTCGGCCGCGGTCGGTGGAACGGATTTCCAACGATGGCGCCGGGAAGAAAAATGCGTCTCTTTTCGGGGGCGATCGTCCCCGCCAGACTAGATCGCTCGCGGGTCTCGTCCCGAAGGTGGTGAAGGAGAGCGCGGAATGGATCGGACGACGACGGGATCGGGCGTGGCGGCGAGCGTGGTCGACGCCATCGGCCACACGCCGCTCATCCGCCTCGCCCGCGCCTCCGCCGAGACCGGCTGCGAGATCCTCGGCAAGGCCGAGTTCATGAACCCGGGCCAGTCGGTCAAGGACCGTGCCGCGCTGTGGATCGTGCGCGACGCGATCGCTCGCGGCGAGTTGCGTCCCGGCGGGACCATCGTCGAGGGCACCGCCGGCAACACCGGCATCGGCCTCGCCCTCGTCGCCTCGGCCATGGGCTTCCACACCGTGATCGTCATTCCCGAGACGCAGTCGGCCGAGAAGAAGGAAGCGCTCCGCCTCGCCGGGGCCGAACTGGTCGAAGTGCCGGCGGTTCCCTACAAGAACCCGAACAACTACGTGAAGGTCTCCGGTCGCCTCGCCGCCGAGTTGGCGAAGAGCGAGCCGAACGGCGCGGTGTGGGCCAACCAATTCGACAACGTCGCCAATCGGCGGGCCCATCTGGAATCGACCGCCGAGGAGATCTGGGCGCAGACCGGCGGCCGCATCGACGGTTTCGTCGCCGCCGTCGGCTCCGGCGGCACGCTGGCCGGCGTCGGCCTCGGCCTCAAGGCGAAGCGGCCGGAGGTGGTGATCGCGCTCGCCGACCCGCACGGCGCCGCGCTCTTCGAGTGGGTGACGAACGGCGTGTTGAAGGCCGAGGGCTCGTCGATCACCGAAGGCATCGGCCAGGGCCGCATCACCGCCAACCTCGAGGGCGCGCCGATCGACCGCGCCTATCGCATCGGTGACGCCGAGGCGGTGGCGGTGATCCAGGATCTCGCCGAACACGAGGGACTCGTGATGGGCGGTTCGACCGGCGTCAACGTCGCCGGGGCGATCCGGCTGGCGAAGGATCTCGGCCCCGGCCACACCATCGTCACCGTGCTCTGCGACCACGGCAGCCGCTATCAGTCGAAGCTGTGGAACCCGGCGTTCCTGCGCGACAAGGGCCTACCGGTACCGGCATGGCTGGAACGCGGGTCGGAGATCGCGGTTCCCTTCGAGCCGGTCTCGTGATCGGATGGGGGTCCGATCCACCGGTGAAGGCCCCCATGACCAACCTCTCCCCGACCGAGCAACTCTTCCGCGACGACGCCTACCTGACGCGATGCGAGGCGACGGTTGTCGCCATCGGCGAGAAGGGCGGCATCATCCTCGATCGCACCGTCTTCTATCCGACCGGCGGCGGCCAGCCCGGAGATTGCGGCGTCATGGTCGCCGCGGACGGCACCGAGACGGCGATCGCCACCACGGTCTGGGAGGATGCGGGCAAGACGGTGATCGCTCATGTGGCGATCGAGGACATGCCCATCCCGACACTCGGTGCGAAGGTGACGCTGCGGCTCGACCGGGAGCGCCGGCACGCGCTGATGCGCATGCACACCGCGCTGCATCTCCTCTCCGTCGTGCTGCCCTACGCCGTGACCGGCGGATCGGTGGGCGAGGAGGAAGGTCGCCTCGACTTCGACATCCCGGATGCCGATCTCGATCGTGACGCCCTCAACGCCCGCCTCGCCGAGCTGGTGGCGGCCGACCACCCGGTTTCCTTCGAGTGGATCACCGACACCGAACTCGACGCGAAGCCGGATCTGGTCAAGACCATGTCGGTCGCGCCGCCGCGCGGCTCGGGCCGGGTGCGGCTGGTGCGCATCGGCGGCGAGACGTCGGTCGACCTGCAGCCGTGCGGCGGCACGCACGTGAAATCGACCGGCGAAATCGGGCGTGTCGAGATCGCCAAGGTCGAGAAGAAGGGACGCATCAACCGCCGCGTCCGCATCCGCTTCGTCTGAGCGGCGGGCGGCCTGCGGTCAGTCCAAGGTCTTGCGGAATCGGGCGAGCGCGATGCCGGCGAAGAACAGGATGAAGCCGCCGAGGATACTCATCTCCCAGCCGACCGCCGGCATCTCCGCCCCCTTCAGCATCACCGCCCGGATCACCCGGAGGAAATGGGTGAGGGGGAAGATCTCGCCGATGGTCTGCGCCCAGCCGGGCATGCCCGAGAACGGAAACATGAAGCCGGAGAGCAGGATCGACGGCAAGAAGAAGAAGAAGGTCAGCTGCATCGCCTGCATCTGCGTCGCCGCGAAGGTCGAGATGAAATAGCCGAGCAGCACCAGTGCCAGTACGAAAGTGAGAACGGCGAAGAGCAGCAGCGTCAACGACCCGACGAAGGGCACGTGGAAGACGAACTTCGCCATCGTCAGCACCACGAGCACCTGAACCGCGCCGACCGCGAGGTAGGGCAGGATCTTCCCCAGCATGATCTCGATCGGGGTGGCGGGCATGGCGAGCAGGTTCTCCATGGTGCCGCGCTCGGTCTCTCGCGTCAGCGCCATCGAGGTCATCATCACCATGGTCATCTGCAGGATGACGCCGAGGAGCCCCGGCACCACGTTGTACTGCGACACGCCCTCCGGGTTGTAGCGGCGGTGGACCGTGACGGAGAGGCGCCGGTCCTCTTCGGCCGAGACGGCGGCTTCCTCGCCCTTCTCCCGCGACAGAGCGTGGCGCGCCACCGTCCCGAGCGTGGCGATGGCGCCGGAGGCGACCGCCGGATCGGTGGCGTCGGCGTCGACGAGGATCTCCGGCCGGTCGCCGCGATCGACGCGCGCCGCGAGGTCGGAGGGAAGGGTGACGACGAAGGCGACACGGCCCGAGGCGAGCAGATGGTCGGCCTCCGCCTCGCTCGTCGGACGTTCGACGAAGCGGTAGTAACCTGTGACCTCCAGCGCCGAGACGATCGCCCGGGTGTAACGGTCGTTGCCGAGCGCCATCAGCGCCGAGGGCAGACCCTTGGGATCGTTGTTGATGGCGAAGCCGAAGAGGATCAGTTGCATGATCGGCACGCCGAGCATCATGGCGAAGGTGATGCGGTCGCGCCGCATCTGGACGAATTCCTTGGCGAGGATCGCGCCCAGCCGGGCAAACGAGAAGAAGCGATCGAGACGCATCACTTCCCTCCCCTGAGCGAACCCGGTTCGGTCGCCTGTCCGGCATCGCTGCGGGAGCGCGCCATGAACTGGATGAAGACGTCCTCGAGGCTGGTCTCGCCGCGGGTGAAGACGAGGCCGGTGCGCCGGGAGAAGGCGTCGAGCGAGGCTTCGAGCAGGGCGCGGTCCTGACCGACGATGTGCAGCGTGGCGCCGAAGGGGGCGACCTGATCGACGCCCGGCAGCGCGGCGAGTTCGGCGGCATGGCCGGCGTGGCCGTCGCGGGTGACCCAGGTGGTCAACCCCGCCCCGGCGACGACCTCCTCGACGGTGCCGCTCGCCAGGAGTTCGCCGTAGGAGATGTAGTGGATGCGGTGGCAGCGTTCCGCCTCGTCCATGTAGTGGGTCGAGACCAGCACCGTGAGCCCCTCGGCGGCGAGCAGATGGATCTCGTCCCAGAATTCGCGCCGCGCCTTCGGGTCGACGCCTGCGGTCGGCTCGTCGAGGAGCAGGAGTTTCGGCTCGTGCATGATGCAGGCGGCGAGTGCCAGCCGTTGTTTCCACCCGCCGGAGAGGGTTCCGGCGAGTTGCTTGCGCCGGGCGGTCAGGCCGAGCTGCTCGAGCGTGCGGTCGACGTGGGTGGCGACCGGCTTCAGTTGGTAGAGGCGGGCGACGAACTGGAGATTCTCCTCGATCGTCAGGTCCTCGTAGAAGGAGAAGCGCTGGGTCATGTAGCCGACCTCGCGCTTGATCTCGCGGTTCTGGGTGACGACGTCGTAGCCCAGTACCTTCCCCGTCCCGGCGTCGGGAGTGAGCAGGCCGCAGATCATGCGGATGGTCGTGGTCTTGCCCGAGCCGTTCGGCCCGAGAAAGCCGACGATCTCGCCGCGCTCGACCGTCATGTCGACCCGATCGACGACGGTCTTGTCGCCGAAGCGTTTGGTCAAGCCGCGGACTTCGACGACGCTCACGGTCCACCCCCCGGCAGTGTCACGTCGACGATCTGGCCCGGTTGCAGCTTGGAAGCCGCGCCTTCCGGCCGCGCCTCGACGAGATGGACCAGCTTCTGGCGCGTCTCGATCGAGTAGATCACCGGCGGCGTGAACTCCGGTTCGGCCGAGAGATGAGTGACGCGCGCCGTCAGACCGGCGCCGCAGCCGTCGCAGCGCACGGCGAGCGCCGCGCCCAACGCCAGCCGCGAGAAGTTCTTCTCCGGCACCCACAGTTTCAGCTTCACCGCGCCGTCGGGCAGCATGGTGACGACCGGCGCCTGCGGTCCGGCGACTTCGCCGGTGCGCCGGACGAGGTCGGTGATGCGGCCCTCCGCGCGCGCCGTGATGGTGCGCTCGGAGAGACGCCAGCGCGCGGTGTCGAGCGCTGCGCGGGTCTGGGCGACGCGGTTCTCCGAGGCGCGTATCATGTCCTCGCGGGCGGGGAGCCGCGCCACCGCGAGATTGGCCTTCAACTCCCGCACCCGGGCCACGGCGACGTCGCGCGCCGTCGACGCCTGATCGAGCTCGGCCTGGGGCGAAAAGCCCCGCTTCGACAGATCGAGGCGGCGGAGAAGCGTGCGTTCGGCCTCTTCCGCCTGGGCCTCGGCCGAGGCGAGGCTGGCGGCGATCACTTCGATCTCCTCCGGCCGCCGACCGCGTCGCAGATCGGCGAGCTCGCTCTCGGCCTGCGCGAGGCGGGCGGAGGCGTCGGCGACGACGAGCTCGACGTCGCTGGTCTCCATCGTCGCGATCGCCCGGCCGGGCGCCACACGATCTCCGAGCTTCACCGCGAGGCCGGCGATGCGTGCCGTCTCCAGCGGAGCGAGCGAGACGTATTCGCCTTCGACGTAACCGACCGCGAGCGTCGGCTGGGCGCAGGCGTTGAAAAGCGAACCGACGAAGGCCAGCGAGCAGACCCAGTCCATCATGATCTCGTCTCTCTCGAAGCGGCGGCGCGCCGAGCCGCGATGGTGGCGCGGATCTGATCGGTGACGACGCCGAGAATGATGTCGAGGCGATCGGCGTCGATCGTCGCCCAGCCGAGGCGGGCGAGCGCCGTCGCCCGACCGACGCGGAAGAACATGATCTGACCGAACATCGCCGAGACCGCGACGATGAGATCCGCGCGCCGCGGATCCTCGCCGGTGGCGCGGCCGAAGAGTCGGCACATCGCCTCATGGCGGGGGCGGATCAGGCGCTCGTAGAGCACCGCGAAGGTCTCCGTCGGGTCCATCTGTTCGCGTACCATGAAGCGGGCGATGGTCTCCGCCTCCGGCCGGCCGAGCATGAAACGGCCGATCCCCATCAAGGTGGTGACGAAGAGGTCGGCCGCCGCATCGGGCTCGAGGTCGTCGAGTATCTCCGGCGTGATCGCCAACGGCCCGACGATCTCGGCCACGATCGCCGCGATGGCTTCGCCGCAGGTGCGGTGGAGCCCGGCCTTGCTGCCGAAGTGATAGACGATGCCGGCGATGTTGACTCCCGCCGCCCGGGCGATCTCGCGGGTCGAGGCGCCGTCGAAGCCGTTGCGGCCGAAGAGGTCGATGCCGGCGCGGATGAGGGCGGACCGGGTGTCCTCCGCCTCGCCGGGCGCGACCTTGGCTCCGGTGGGAACATCCGCGGCCGGCGCCCGCCTCGATGCGGCGGCCGAGACGGGACGGCGATGCGTGTGTGAGAAGGGCTCGGTCATGCGCGCAGCATAAACCGCCGCTCGCATCAGTCAATCGTTTGATTGAAGCCTCGGCCGCACCGAGGACGCGTCCGTGGCGCCCCCTCCCCGACCGTGGCGGAGGCGTCGCCGCTCACGGTGTGATGCGGGTCGGGGCGTTGCCGGTCGGTGCCGGAGCCGGCCTCTCGTCGCGCTGGAACTCGAAGATGCGGCGGAAGATGCCGGGAGCGATCGCCGACAGCGGATTCACCTCGAGGATCGGATCTTCGAGCCCGCCGAAGACCCGGAAGGTGACGCCGACCAATCCCCCGTCGGACCCCGCGCCGGTGATCGCGCCGAACACCGGGATGCGACCGGCGAGGTTGTTGAGACCGAATGCGGGGATGTAGGTGCCGGAGAGCGAGATGCGTTGATTGTTCAGATCGAGCTGGCCGGATGCGGTGGCTCCGACGGTATTGCCCTTGGCGACGCCCTCGGTGACGGTGACGACGCCGTCGCGCATCGAGAACGCCACGGTGGCCTTCGAGAAGTCGGTCTGCGGATTGATCTCGACCCGGCGCACCTTGATCTGGCGGACGCCGTCGGCCGTGCTCTGCGGCGCGGCACGCGCCGATTTCGGCTGTTCGAGCAGATCGAAGGCCTCGAGCCGCACGCGGCCCTGCACCATGCCGGGGGCCGACGCCTTCGCCGCCATGATCAGGCGCCCGCCTCGGATGCGGTCGAAGAAGTCGAGGAAACTCAACACCGCCCCGGCATCGTCGGCGTTGACCGTGATCGCCCGCTTGTCGCCTTCGGGCTTGATCGAAGCCGACAGCGACCGCCCCCCGGAGGAACGGGCGCTGAACTGGAGGGTGGCGAACGCGCCGCCACGATAGCGGGCGTCGAGCGCGGCGTCGGCGAGGGCGACGTCGTTGAAGCCGACGAGCCGCGCCGCGCGCAGCTTGAGGACGAGGTCGGTCGGTTTGGCGGACGCCGGGCGGGGGTCGTCCTCGGGTCCCCCGCGCCGCCCCGACTGGAGAACGCTGCGCACGTCGAAGCTCTGCGCCTCGAAGGTGACGGCGAGCGTCTGATCGGCGGCGCGTGCCACCTTCAGCTTCGCCGCGTCTCCCTTGCGCAGGGCGAAGCGGCCGAAATCGGCGGAGACGATCTTGTGGTCCTTGTCGAGTTGGACCGAGCCGGCGATCGCCAACCCCTCCGACTCGACCGTGAGGTTCTCGAGCCGCACGCCCTTGTCGTCCTCGACGAGATCGAGTTGGGCGCGCGCCGGAACGCCCGCTCCCTTGCTCCAGCCGAAAGGCGCCAGTTCGAGCCGCGCCTGGGTGAGGTCGACGTCGACCTTGCGCCGCGCTTCGGCCTGGTTCGGCTGGGCGACGGCGACGACGATGGCGCCGCGCACCAGTTCGCCGAGGTCGAGGCCGAGGCGTTGGCGCGCCGCCTCGTCGAGCATCATCTTGAAGTCGCGCTTCTCGGCGCCCTTTCCGGCGACGCGCGGCTCGTACATGTCGACGTCGGCGACGACGCCGTCGATCTGCGCCCTGCCGGTGATCTTCATGCCGCGCGGGTCGGCGACGATGCGGAAGCGGCCGTCCTGGAACTTCCGTCCCTGAATCGGGTTGGGGCTGGCGAAGCGGTCGAGGGTGGCGTCGATCTTGTAGTCGATCGACGAGGCGCGGATCTTCGGCTCGAAGAGGATGCCGATCTGGGCGTCGACCGCGGCCGTGCCGGCGAGGCCGTCGCGGGTGATCCCGGCCTCGTCGAGCAGCGCCAGCGGCTCGGCGTCGACGACCTCGGCGAGCGCCGCGACCTCGCCGGTGACGCGTACCTTGATCGTCGCCTTCGGTGGTTTGACGAAGATGTCGGCGACGGAGAAGCGGAAGACCTCGAGGTTCGGCCGCTTCGCGGCCCGGGTCGCCACTTGCGCCCGGTCGACGATCAGATCCATGCGCCGCTCGTCGATGGTGAGCCGACCGGCCGCCGCGGTCGCCGCCGGCAGATTGCCGAGGATGCGGAATTTCGCCTCTTCGAAGCGCGCCGTCATGCGCATGGCGTTGCCGGGCCACGTCTCCTGCTTGTCGAAGCGCGGCAGGTCGAGTTGGATCATCGTGTCGAGGAGCCGCCCGGCCGAGACGTTGCGGATGAACCATTCGCGCGCGTCCGGCGCCACCCAGTGCGGCCAGATGCGTTTCACCTGCTCGACGTCCAAGGCCGAAAACGAGAGGTCCATTTTCAATTTGGGTTCGTCCGCGGAGAAGTCGATGCGCCCCGCCGTCTTCACCCAACCGGACCCGAAGGCCGCCTGCCCCTCGGTGATGTCGACGATCTTCGTCGCCGGATCGAGGCGTGCCCTGAGATGCCCGCCGTCGACGGTGAGCGGCTTTCCCGCCACGTCGCGCGGCCGGAAGCTGCCGGTGTCGGCGTCGAGGGCGATGTCCCAGACACCGTTGCGCCGTTTCGGGGCGAGGATGCGGCCGTGCAACGTCATCCCGGTCTCGCCGACGGCGAGATAGAGGTTGCGGACGTCGAGTTCATCGGCGCCCGCCTTCCATTCGATCTGGATCTGGCCCTCGTCGACCAGCATCGTGTCTTCGGGCATGCCGCCGAACCGAAACTCACCGGCGCCCAAGCGCACGTCGATCTCGGCACCGTCGTAGCGATCGTCGTCGCCGTAACGCAGTGTGAGGCGGGGATAGAGCGGCATCCCGAGGTCGAAGGTCGGACCCGGCGGGCCGAAGAGATCGCGATGGGTGACGTCGTCGGCGACGAAGGTGAGCCGCCGCCCGTCGCCGTCCTTCGCCGCCGTCAGTCGCATCGACCATCGGCTGATCTCACCGCGCGCCGAGAATCCGACGTCGAGATCGCCGGCGGGCCCGTCGACGACCGCTTCGCCTTCGATCTCGGGCCGGACGACGAGACGCGGTTCGCCTCTGCTGTCGACGCGCCGCAATTCGACGGTGCCGCGGCGCAGGCCGAACCGCTCGATTCCGTCGGCCCGCGCTCGCGCCAGGGCTCGATCGACCACACGGCCGATCTCCCGCGCTTCGGCGATGGCACGAGTCGGTCTCGGTGCGACGGCGGCGGCGGCCGTCTCACCCGGCGGAGGAGCGTTGGCGTTCGATGGGGGCTCGGTCGGCATCGCCACCGCGGCAACGCCCGCCGCCACCGCCGCCCCAGCGCCTCCGGCCGAGGCCAGACCGGCCATGTCGATCGCCACCTGCGGTTCGATCAGAACCAGAGCGCGGGCTCGCACGTGACCGGTGAGGAGCGGCGAAAGGCGCAGGCTCACCTCGGCTCGTGGGATGGTCACGGCGACGACGCCGGCGCGCTCGGCGGTTATCCGTTCGAGATCGACCGTCAGCCCCTCGTCCCAGGACCAGTCGAGCCGCGCGTTGGCGACCTTCGCCACGCCACCGGGGCCGGCGGCCTCGGCGAGCAACGCCTCGGCGGTGCGGGCGGCGGTCTCGACCTCGACCGGGCCGTGAGCGATGAGGGCGGCGAGCGCCACGACCGCCAGCGCGGCGAGGGACAGGAAGATCCCGGCGATCCAGAGCACGATCACACCGACCCGGCCGAGCACACGCCGACGGCGTTCGCCGAGCGTCGGGCTCGTCGTCTCGGCGGTTTCGTAGGGTCGTTCCGGTTCGTCCAAGTTGCGCCGTTCCTGGCGGTCGGATTCGTATCGAGCGGGCCGCGGGCCGCCCGAATCGTCGATGATCGGGGGGCGCCGTTCCGGCGCGACCACTACACGTTTCCCGGCCCCCGGTCGAACCGCTTGCCCGCCTCCGCCGGGTCGGACTAGGTTCGGCACGAGGCGATCGGTGCGGCTCCCGCTCCTCTCCACCATCTCTTCGCGACGAAAGGAAGGCGACATGGCCCTGAAGATAGGCGACACCGCCCCGGATTTCGATCTGCCGACCGATGGCGCAGGTCGTATCCGGCTCTCAGACCTGCGCGGCCGTCCGGTCGTCGTCTACTTCTATCCGAAGGACGACACCTCGGGATGCACCCGCGAGGCACAGGACTTCACCGCCCTCGCCGGTGCGTTCGAGGCACGCGGCGCCATGGTGATCGGCATTTCGCCGGACGGACCGAAATCACATGAGAAGTTTCGCGCCAAATATGGTCTCGCCGTCACGCTGGCCTCCGACGAGGACAAATCGGTCCTCGTCGCCTGGGGCGTCTGGGTGGAGAAGTCGATGTACGGCCGCAAATACATGGGGGTGGAACGCACCACGGTGCTCGTCGACGCGGAAGGAAAGGTCGCCGCGATCTGGTCGAATGTGAAGGTCGCGGGACACGCCGAGGCGGTGCTGAAGACCCTCGGCTGACCGCGGTGCCATACGTCGCCGGCGTGGCGGCAAGCACCGCCACAGGCTCGCCGATCTCAAAGGAATGTTAACCTTAACCGACTGTAATCATGGCGTCTCGAAACGTTGGACGAGCCGAGCCGCGATGACACCTCCGGACGACCATCACCGCCCCTTCGGACGCCGCAAGGAGCGCCACCGCGTCACCATCGTCCACGGCGATCGGGTTCGGGCCTTCCACGTCGATCTGGGTTGGTTGACCGCCGGCGCGGCGGTCGTCGGGGCCTTCTCGCTGGCCTACATCGCCGCCACCGGCTACCTCTTCTTCCGCGACGACATCCTCAACGGCGCCATTTCGCGACAGGTGCAGCAGGCCCGCGCCTACGAGGACCGAGTCGCCACGTTGCGCGCCGAGATCGACCGTATCAACGGCCGGCAGTTGATGGATCAGGACGCGTTCGAGGCCAAGATCGAGACGCTGTTGAAGCGTCAGGCGATCCTCGGCGACGCCCAGGCGCGGATCGGAGCCCTCGTCGACCGCGCCGCCGATGCCGGCGTGCGGCTCGTACCCGGCCCCGTCACCGGCTCGATCGCTCCGATCGGCGAAGTCCCGGTCGCCAAGCCGGTCGAGAAGTCCATATCGCCGGAGGCGCCGCCGCGGCTCGACGTCGACCGTTTCGCCACGCCGCTGCGCTCGTCGTGGCTTTCTCCCTTCATCACGCCTGCCCGCGCCGGAACGCAACAGCGTTCCGCCTCGATCGGTCTGCGCATCGCCGAAGTGGAGAGGACGCTCGATGGTTTCGAGAGCCGTCAGGCGAGGACCCTCTCCGGTTTGGCCGATCTCGCCGAGGCCGACGCCGCCAAGGCCGGCCGGCTCCTGCGCCGCCT
>JAOTSD010000097.1 GCA_030247555.1 Siculibacillus sp.
CATCGCCGCCGCCGTCGTCGGGCTGCGGCTGTTCCTGACGAACCGCCCGGTCGAGGTCGAGGTGGCGCGGCTCGAACGCGACGTCGCCGTTCGCGTCTTCGGTCTCGGCACTCAGGAGGCGCGGATCGCCTCTCGTCTCGGGTTCGAGACCGCCGGGGCGCTCGTCGAGGTGAAGGCCGACCACGGCGATCCGGTGAAGGCCGGCGACCTCCTCGCCCGCCTCCAGGACGGCGAGGCCCGCGCCCGTCTCGACAAGTCGGTCGCCGGTGTCGCGGCGGCCGAGGCCGCGCTCGCCAGATCGGAAGCACTCGCCGCCCGCGCCCGGGCCGTGGCGACACAGAAACGGCGCATCGATGAACGTCGCCGCTCCTTGGTGGAGCGCCAGACCGTGTCGATCGAGATCGCCGAGCAGGCCGAACTCGACGCCCGCGTCGCCGATGCCGACGCCGGGGTCGCGGAACGCGACATCGAGGCGGCGCGCGTCGCGCTCACCGCCGCCCGCGCTCAGGCCGCTCTCGACGCCGCCCTCTTCGCGCGGCTGCGCCTCCAGGCCCCCTTCGATGGTGTGGTGATCACCCGACATCGCGAACTCGGCTCGGTGATGAACCCCGGCGAGGCGCTCTTCACCTTGGTCGATCCCGCTTCGGTGTGGATCCAGGCCTTCGTCGACGAAGCCCGCGCCGGCGATCTCGAGGTCGGCCAACCGGCCGAAATCCGCCTGCGCTCGCGTCCCGGCGCCGTCTTCGCCGGACGCGTCGGTCGGATCGGGCTCGAGAACGACCGCGTCGGCGAAGAGCGCCGGGTCCACGTCGACTGCACGAATTGCCCGGCCGAATTCCATCTCGGAGAACAGGCGGAGGTCGAGATCACACCCGCCGCATCTCGGAAGCTCTGATGGTGCCCGAAACGGCGTTGCGCGTGATCGGGCCCGCCGAGGCGATCGGCCGCGTGGTCGTCGACGGGCGCATCGCCGAGGTGCGGTTGAGGCTCGGGGCTCGCCTGCTCGACGGACGCGTCGAGGTCGCCGACGGACTCCCGGCCGGCGCTCGCGTGATCGTTTCGAAGGAAGCCGCCGACCTCCGCGTCGGTCGTGCCGCGCGGATCCTCGCAGAGGGGAGCGCGCCGTGAACCTCGCGATCCGCGACATCCGGCACCACCTCGGGCGCTTCCTGCTGACGGCGCTCGGACTCGGGCTGTTGCTCGGCGTGGTGCTGTCGATGATCGGCATCTATCGCGGCCTCGTCGCCGATGCCCTGGCCCTCGTCCGCATGCCGGCCGCCGACGTCTGGGTGGTGGAGACCGGCACGCGCGGCCCCTTCGCCGAAGGCTCCCGCATCCCCGGCGACACCCGCGAGAGCATCGCCCGCCTCGCCGGGGTCACCGAGGCCGGCTCGCTGACCTTCCAGTCGCTCGAGGCGATCCATCGCGATCGAAAGCTGCGCCTCCAGGTGGTCGGCTGGGAGCCCGGCCGGCTCGGCGGCCCGCCGGCGATCGCCGAGGGGCGCGGCCTCGCCCGCGGTCGCTTCGAGATGGTGGCGGATCTCAAGACCGGTCTCGCCGTCGGCGAACGGGTTTGGCTCGGTGGCGACGTCTTCACCGTGGTCGGCCTCACGCGCGGTGCGGTCTCTTCCGGCGGCGATCCGGTGGTGTGGATGGCGCTCAGGGACAGTCAGGTGCTGCAGTTCCGCCTCGCCCCGGCTCCGGCGCGGCGGGAAGCCGCGCGCGGCACGCCACCGAGCGGTGCCCCCGACACCATCAACGCGGTGGTCGCCCGCGTCGCCCCGGATGCGTCGGTCGAGGCGGTGGTCGCGGCGGCGAAGCGCTGGAAACACCTCGCGGCGATGACTCAGGACGAGCAGGAGACCATCCTCACCCGGTCGGTGGTGGAGAAGGCGCGCCAGCAGATCGGTCTCTTCACCACGGTGCTCCTCACCGTGTCGACCGTGATCATCGCGCTGATCATCTACACCATGACCATGGACAAGATCCGCGAGATCGCAACGTTGAAGCTGATCGGCGCCCCCGACGGGCGCATCGTCGGCCTCATCGTTCAGCAGGCGCTGGCGCTCGGGCTCATCGGCTTCTCGGTGGGCGCGAGCCTCATCGTCTCGGTCAAGGATCATTTTCCCCGCCGGGTCGTGTTGTTGCCCGAGGACGCGGCGGCGCTCGGGATGATCGTGGTGGTGGTCTGTCTGGTGGCGAGCGGGCTCGGTGTGCGCCTGGCGCTGCGGGTCGACCCGGCCACGGCACTGGGAGGTTGAGATGGTCGTCGGCGCATCCGCTCCCCTCGTCGAACTGCGCGGGCTCGCCAAGCACTACGGTGAGGGAGAGACCCGCGTCGATGCGCTGAAGGCGATCGATCTCGATCTCCGGCCGGGCGAGGTGGTCGGCCTGCTCGGTCCCTCCGGCTCGGGCAAGACGACCCTGCTCAATCTCGTCGGCTGCATCGTCGAACCCTCGGGCGGCATCATGCGGCTCGACGGCGAGACCGTGTGGGACGGTCGCTGGCTGCGCCCGGACCTGCGCTCGCTGCGGCTCGAGAAGATCGGCTTCATCTTCCAGTTCCACAATCTGCTGCCGTTCCTCGACGTCGCCGAGAACGTCGCCCTCGTCCTCGACATGGCCGGCGCTCCGCGCGCCGCCGCGTTGGCGCGGGCCCACGAATTGCTCGACTACCTCGAGGTCGGCCATCGCAAGACGGCGAAACCGTCGTCGCTCTCCGGTGGCGAGGCCCAGCGCGTCGCCATCGCCCGGGCCCTCGCCAACCACCCCCGCATCATCCTCGCCGACGAGCCGACCGCGGCGTTGGACGGTGAGCGCGCCGGCATCGTCATGGATCTGCTGCGCAAGGTGGCGAGCGAGCAGGCGGCCACCGTGATCGTCGTCACCCACGACGAGAAGATCTGGGATCGCTTCGACAGCATCTTCACCCTTCGCGACGGCCGCATCGTCTCCACGGTGTCGCCGCGGGCGGGCGGTTGAGCCGCGACGTCGCGGCACGTCGCCGTCGCCGCCGCTCGCCGAGGTGATATGAAGGTGGGGGAGGGGTGGCGTTCGCGCGCGCTCCGTGACCGGAGTTCCGATGATCGACTTCGCCGCCTACGCCGGCCTCTTCCTGACCGCCTTCATCGCCGCCACCATCCTGCCGGCCCAGTCCGAGGCCGCGCTGGTAGGCCTGCTCCTCGCTGGGGCGCAGCCGGTCTGGGCGCTCGTCGCGGTGGCGAGCCTCGGCAACGTCGCCGGCTCGGTGGTCAACTGGTCGCTCGGCCGCGGCATCGACCGCTGGCGCGAGCATCGCTGGTTCCCCGCTTCGCCGGCCGATCTCGAGCGGGCGCGCGGCTGGTACCACCGTTGGGGGCGGTGGTCGCTGCTCCTCGCCTGGGTCCCGATCATCGGCGACCCGCTGACCGTCGTCGCCGGCATCCTGCGCGAACCGTTGCCGGTCTTCCTCGCTCTGGTGAGCATCGCCAAGGTCGGCCGCTATCTCGTTCTGGCGGCCGCCACGTTCGGGCTCGCCTGAAGCCGGGCGGTGTCGATCCGAGCGGCGGTCCCGGGCGGGGGCCGGTCGGAGCCGTTCCTCGCCTCGCCGACGCCTCCGCGGGGACCGCGGCGCCCGGCCGCGGGTGGAGTTTCGACGAACCCGACGTCGCCCGCCCGTCGGGAGTGGGAGGGGAATGTCGCGCGCTCCTCGATCCGCGCTCGATTTGAATATTTGCAAATGCGTCGCAATATTGACTGTGAGTATCGGCCCGCGTATGTGTTCGAACACGACGATCGCCTCCGGCGCGCGACCCGGGACGGCCAGACGCCCCCGCCGTCGCGCGCGTCGTATCGTTTCCGGTTCGAAGGGTTCGAAGATTGATCGAGGACGAATACGAGACGATGCCCGATCGCCGAGAGACACGGCGGGAAACGGCTCCGCCGGTGTGGGACGCGTCGCAACTGACCGACGGTGGGCGAGAGGCGCTGATCCGCCACGAGGGCCAGTTCTACCGTCTGCGCATCACGACCAATCGCAAGCTGATCCTGACCAAGTGAGACGAACGCGAAGGATCGTTCCGGATCCAGCGATCTCTTCGGCCGCGCCGTTCGCCCGATGCCCTCGTCAGCCGTCGCATTCCTCTTCCGCGAAGACGAAGGCTTGCGACCGGTCGATGCCGACTGCGACGCGCCCGCCCACCTCCAGCGCATGCTTGGCGTCGACATGGGTGTCGACCGGCCGCTCCAGCCCGTCGATGGCGAGGCGCACGGTGCGGTGTTCGCCGATGAACCGGGCCGAGAGCACCGTCGCGGCGAATTCGGGGTCGGCGGCGGCGAGATCGAAGGCGTCGCGCCTGAGACAGACCAGCGCCGACCCATCTGCGAGCCCGGGCGCGGCGAAGGAGCCGAGCGGCGTCTCCGCCCGTCCGTTGCGCACCCGCGCCGGCATCTCCTCGAGATCGGCGAAGAAGGCCGCCGCCCAGCGGTCGACCGGCCGGTGCCAGACCTCCTCCGGCGTGCCCACCTGGACGATCCTCCCGCCGCGCATCAGCGCGATCCGGTCGGCGACCGCCATGGCGTCGTCGGGATCGTGGGTGACCATCAGCGCAGCCGCCCCGGTGGCGCGCAACAGCCCGATGGTCTCGCTCCGCATGCCGCGTCTCAGGCGCTGGTCGAGGTTGGAGAAGGGCTCGTCCATCAGCAGCACCGCCGGTCGTGGCGCCATCGCCCGGGCGAGCGCCACCCGTTGCTGCTCGCCGCCCGACAGCATGTGCGGATAGGCTCGCTCGCGCCCGGTGAGGCCGATGCGGGCGAGCAGGTCGGCGACCGTCGCCCGCACGATCCCCTCCGGCCAGCCGGCCAGACCGAAGGCGAGGTTGGCGGCGACGTCGAGATGGGGAAACAGCGCATAGTCCTGGAACATCAGGCCGATGCCGCGCTTCTCCGGCTGGACGAAGATGCCGTCGCCGGCGAGCGGTCGATCGCCGGCGCTCACCCGCCCGCGCGAAGGACGCTCCAGCCCGGCGGCGATGCGCAGCAAGGTCGTCTTGCCGCAGCCCGACGGGCCGAGCAGGGCGACGACCTCCCCCGGACGGATCGCCAGCGACACGCCGGCGAGTGCCGTCGTCCGGCCGTAGGCGTGGTGAACCGCGTCGAAGGCGAGGGCGGGTACGAAACTCAAGCCGGCTCTCCTTCGGCGGCGGAGGTCGTCGGCACCGGCGAGAGGCGTCCGATGCGGGTCATCAGGATGATCGGCAGCAGCCCGAAGGCGACGATCAGGCAGGCGGCGAGCGCCCCGTTCTCGTAGGTCCCGCGCGCCGCCTCGCCGTAGAGCCGGGTCGACAGGGTCTCGAAGCCGAGGGGGCGCAGCAGCAGCGTCGCCGGCAGTTCCTTCATGCAGTCGACGAAGAAGAGCAGCGCCGCCCCCGCATAGGCCGGGGTGAGCAACGGCAGGTGGACCGCCCGCATCGCCCCGAACGGCCCCCGGCCGAGCATCCGCGCCGATTGCTCCAGCGACGGCGAGATGCGTTCGAGCCCGGTCTCGATCTTCGAGGCGGCGAGGCGGAAGAACCGCAGCACCAGCGCGATCACCAACCCGGCGAAGGACGCCGAGATCACCAGCCCGGTCGGCGCGCCGCCGAGCGCGACGACCGTCGCCCGCAAGGTCGTGTCGAAGGCGCCGTAGACCACGAGCAACCCGATCGCCAGCACGGTGCCGGGCACCGCGTAGCCGACCGAGGCGATCCTGGGGGCGAGCCCGTGCGGTCGCGAATCCGGATGGAGACGCCGACCCGAGACGAGCAGAGCGGCGAGCGTCACGCCGATCACCGTCGCCGAGGCGGCGAGCAGGATGGTGCCGACCGTCTCGGCGACGATCTCCTCGGCGAGTCCGGCGAAGGCGAGCCGCTCCCACGCCTGCCGCAGGAGATGTGCCGCCGGCAGCACGAAGCCGAAGAAGGACGGCAGCAGGCAGACGAGGAAGAGGCCGAATCCCGCGGCTCCCTCGGCCGGTCGCGGTCCCATCGGGCGACCGGCACGACCGAAGACGGCATAGCCGCGCTCGCCCCGTCCCAGCCGTTCGAGCAGCAGCAGGCCGAGCACGAAGGCGAGCATGGCGAGGGCGATCTGTGCCGCGCCCGGCAGATCGGAGCGGTTGACCCAAGTCGAATAGACGGCGGTCGTCAGGGTGTTGACCGAGAGGAACTCCGCCGCCCCGACGTCGTTCAGCGTCTCCATCACCGCCAGTGCAGCTCCCGCCGCGATCGCCGGCCGGGCGAGCGGCAGCGCCACCCGGAAGAACACCCGCGACGGTCGGGCTCCGAGCATGCGCGCCGCCTCGACGAGCGTGGTCGTCCGGGCGAGGAAGACGCCGCGGGTCGCCACGTAGACGTAAGGGTAGAGGGCGAGGCCGAAGATCAGGATCGCGCCGGGCAGGCTGCGCACCTCCGGCAGGCGGAAGTCCGCCGGTCGTTCGTATCCGAGGATCGCCCGCAGCGTCGACTGGATCGGGCCGATCGGATGGAGCAGGTCGAGCCAGGAGTAGGCGAGCACGTAGGCGGGAAAGGCGAGCGGCAACAGCAGCAGCACCTCGACCACCCGCCGGCCGGGGAAGTCGCGGGTGGCGACGATCCAGGCCGTCCCGGTGCCGACGACGCCGACGAAGGCCGCCACCCCGGCCGCCAGGATCGCGGTCTCGATCGTGGCGCGCGGCACCACGGTGGAGAAGAGGTGACGCCACAGCTCCCCGTCGCCCCCGAAGGCGATGACGGCGAGGGCGACGATCGGCGCGATCGCGGCGAGGGCGGTCGCCGATCCGGCGAGGCCGAATCCGTCGATGGCTCCGAGGACTTCCGTGGGTCGCGCCATCGTCTCACTCGTGGGGCGCCGGCGCGCGGGGCGCGCCGGCCGGATCTTCCTCGGCCATGTTACCGATCGAAACCGACCTCGTCGACGACGAGGCTCGCGTCCTTGCGCAGCTTCGCCACCCGGGCGATCGGCAGCGGATCGGCGGTGAGGTGGCCGAGGCCGGCGATGGTCGGCTCGGCCGCCGCGCCGGCGACCACCGGGTACTCGAAGTTCTGCTCGGCATAGACCTTCTGGCCCTCCGCCGAGACGAGGTATTCGATCAGCTTGCGGGCGGCTTCCGCATGCGGCGCGTTCTTCGCCAGCGCCGCGCCGGTGATGTTCACGTGGGTGCCGCCCTTGGCGAAGGTCGGCAGCAGGATGTCGACCCCATCGCCCCACTTCTTCTGCTCCGGGCCGCCCTTGCCCGAACGCATCAGCCCGACGTAGTAGGAATTGCCGACGCCGATCTTGCACAGGCCGCCGAGGATGTCGCGCGCCACGTCGCGGTCGCCGCCCGAGGGTTTCTTGGCGAGGTTCGCCTTGACGCCGGCGACCCAGGCCTTGGCCACGTCGCGGCCGTCGTGGGCGATCGCCGCGGCGACGAGCGCGGTGTTGTAGGGATGCTGACCCGAACGGATGCAGATCTGGCCCTTCCACTTGGGATCGGCGAGGTCGGCATAGGTGATCGACTTCAACCCCAGCGACTTGTCGGCCCACACCAGACGAGCGCGCATCGACAGCGCCGCCCACGATCCGTCCGCGGCCCTGAGGTTGGCGGGAACCGCCTTCTCCACCGCCGCCGACTTCAGCGGCTGTGTCACGCCCTTGTCGACCAGTTCGGCGAGGACGCCGACGTCGACGGTCATCAGGAGATCGGCCGGCGAGGCGGCGCCCTCCGCCGCGACGCGTTCGGCGAGGCCGTCCTTGACGAAGACGGTGTTGACCTTGATCCCGGTCTTCTCGGTGAAGGCCTTGGCCAACGGCGCGAAGAGCCCGGGCTCGCGGGTGGTGTAGACGTTCACCTCCTCCGCCCTCGCCGACGCGACGCCGACGAGGGCGAACGCGGCGGTGGCGAGCAGGAGTTTCGTCGTCGGAGCGGCGGTCATGGATGCGATACCTCGATCGTCGTTGCGGGTCGAAGCCATGAAAGAGATGAGTTGCGAGTGATTGTCAATCGCATACTCACCTTTCGGCTTCACTTGCGCGAGAGGCGATCCTCGTAACGGCGGTCGGTGAGGGTCTCCAAGAAGGCGACGAGGGCGTCGATGCGCCGGTCGTCGAGGGCCGGGCCGCTCTCGAGCTCGGTGAGCGACAGGTTGGCGGCGATCTCCGGCCGCCCCCAGGGCACGCCCGTCTCCGGATCGATCTGCCGCGCCGGGTTCTTGGAGTTGTACTTGTTGTAGAACAACACCACGGTGCGCAGGTCCTTGAAGACGCCGTTGTGCATGTAGGGGCCGGTGACGGCGACGTTGCGCAGGGTCGGCACCTTGAACTTCCCTTCCTGCCGGCGATCGCCGCCGACGGCCGGATTGGCGGCGAGCCCGCGGTCCCGGGTTCCCTTCGCCACGCCGTTGACGGCGCGCAGCGCCCGGTTCTCCGGCACGCCGATGTTGTGGAACGTGTGGTCGGTGAAGGTCTCGCCCTCGGCTCCGCCCGCTTCCTTCAACCGATGGCAGAGCGAGCAGTTGGTGAACTGCTTGGAGAAGAACAACACGCGGCCGAGTTCCTCCTGCTCGGTCAGAGTGGCCTCGCCGCGCAAGTGGCGATCGTATTTCGAATCGAAGGGCGCGAAGCGATCGGTGCGCTCGAAGGCGGCGAGCGCCCGGGTCATCGCATCGTAGGCGGCGTCCGTGTCGGCGAGCACGTTCGCACCGAACAGGCGTTCGTAAGCCGTGACGTAACCGGGCTTCTCCTTCAGCCGTTCGACCACCGCCGCCTTCGATGGCATGCCCATTTCGCTCGGGTTGAGCGGCGGTCCGCCGGCCTGTTCCTCGAGCGTGGCGGCCCGACCGTCGTGGAACTGGCCGCCGCGCCACTTGCCGTCGGTGCCCTTGGCGAAGACCGGCGAGAACCTCGCATAGGCCGCGGTCGGGGTGTTGCGGTCGCCGATCGAGCGGCCGTCGTCCCCGAGCGAGGCGGCTCGGCCGGCCTTCGTCTCTAGCGGGTCGACGAAGCCATGGTCCGGGTTGTGGCACGAGGCGCAGGACTGGGTGCGGTTCTCCGACAGATCGACGTCGAAGAAGAGCGCTTCACCGAGCGCCTCGAGCGTCGAGAGCTCGCCCGCGGCCGCTTCCGGGGACGGCGCCACGAGCGCCAGCGCCAGCGAAGCGGCCGCGATGACGACCATTGCCGCGTAATTCATCCGAAGTCGTTTCTCGATCATTTCCGACGCCGAGCGATATTTCGCAGGTGGCTTCTCAGACGACACCGTCATGACGGTCCTCACATTCGAATTGTTCCAACATAGAGCACGCATGACGGTGAAGAAAGCGCATGAGAACAGCGATGGAACACCGCCCACGTGGCGAATGCGTCGATCCGTGGGTCTATCAGCCCGTTTCGGCGAACAAATACATGCGGAGGCGCAGATTTCTGTTGCCACGCGAGAAAACCTATTGCAAATAAGTCGCAACTGCAAGCGCGTGAAAGCCCCGACCGGCGGGGTGTCGCGCCACCCACCGGTCCGGCCGCCGCCGCGCGGTCCAGCGCAGAGGGAACTTCGCATGAAGCGTCTCGTCGTCACCACCGCCCTGGCCTGCGGGCTGGGTCTCGCCGGGCTCGCCCCCGCCGCCGCCGAGACCGAGCCCAGAGCCGTCGTCGCCACCTACGCCGACATCGCCGCCGCCATGTACGCCGATGCTCTCGCCGCGGCGAAGGACCTGCGCACGGCGGTCGACGCCTTCCTCGCCGCGCCGAAGGCGGAGACGCTCGCGGCGGCGCGCAAGGCCTGGATCGACGCCCGCCCGTGGTATCAGCAGACCGAGGGCTATCGCTTCGGCAATCCGGCGGTCGACGCCGCCGAGGGCAAGGTCAACGCCTGGCCGCTCGACGAGGGCCTGATCGACTACGTCGACGTGAAGAAGTACGGCGAGAGTTCCGAGGAGAACCCGCTCTACCGCGCCGACGTCATCGCCAACACCAGGGTGAAGGTGGGCAAGAAGACGGTCGACGCCCGCAGGATCACCAAGAAGCTCCTCGCCGACGATCTCCAGGAGGCCGGCGGTGTCGAGGCCAACGTCGCCACCGGCTACCACGCGATCGAGTTCCTCCTGTGGGGTCAGGACCTGAACGGCACCGGCCCGGGCGCCGGCACCCGCGCGGCCGGCGACTACGATCCCGTGGCCTGCACCAACGGCCATTGCGACCGTCGCCGCGCCTACCTGAAGGCGGCGACCGACCTGCTCGTCGACGACCTCACCGAGATGGCCGCGCTCTGGGTCGAGGGTGGCAAGGCGCGCAAGGCGCTCCTGAAGAAGTCGCCGAAGGACGGCGTCGCCACCATCTTCACCGGCCTCGGCTCGCTCTCCTACGGCGAACTCGCCGGCGAACGCATGAAGCTCGGTCTCATCCTCCACGACCCGGAGGAGGAGCACGACTGCTTCTCCGACAACACCCACAATTCCCACTTCTACGATCAGGCGGGAATGACCGCGATCTGGCGGGCGAAATACACCCGGCGCGACGGCTCGGTGGTCTCCGGCGCCAGCCTCGCCGCCCTCGCCGGCGAGAAGGCGCCGGCCGAAGCCGCCCGCACCGAAGCCGCCTTCGACGCCGCCACCGCCAAGCTGAAGCTGATCAAGGACACCGCCGACGGCGGCCGCATGGCCTATGACCAGATGATCGGCGCCGGCAACAAGGAGGGCAACGACATGGTCCAGGCCGCCGTCGACGCTCTCGTCGCCCAGGCCCGCGGCCTCGAGGCGGTGGTCGGCAGGATGGGCCTGAAGATCGAGATCGAGGGCTCGGACAGCCTCGACGATCCCTCCAAGGTCCCGGCCAAGTGACGACGCGCCCGAGATCGATCGCGGCGGCGGTGCTCGTCGCCGCCGCGACCCTCGCCTCGGGTGCGGTCGAGGCCGGCGAGGACGCCGCCATCGGCCGCGCCCTCTTCCGGCGCGCCTGGGTGCCGGCGCCCTCGGCGACGCGCGCCGACGACGGCCTCGGCCCCCATTTCGACGCCCGCGCCTGCGCCGCCTGCCATCCGGCCGGCGATCGCCCCGCGCCGGCCCTCGATCGTTCCGGCGAGTTGCCGCGCGGCATGATCGCCCGAGCCGCCCGACCCGACGGCTCGCCCGACCCGACCTACGGCCATCAATTGCAGGCCGAGGCCGTCACCGGCCTGGCGCCCGAGGCGCGGATCCGCCTCGTCGTCTCCGGTTCGCCGCGCCGCTTCGCCGTCGTCGCGAGCGCATTGGCCGACGGGCCGCCGGCGCCCGACACCGTGTTCTCCCTGCGTCTGGCACCGGCGCTCTTCGGCGTCGGGGCGATCGAGGCGGTGCCCGAGGCGGCGATCCGCGCCCTCGCCGACCCCGACGATCGCGACGGCGACGGCATCTCCGGCCGCGTCTCGGAGGTCGTCGATCGCCAGGGCGACCCGCGGCTCGGCCGCTGGGGCTTCCGCGCCACCGGCATCGACCTCGCCGATCAGGTCGCCGCCGCCTTCTCCGGCGACATGGGTTTGTCGACCGCCCGCCGGCCCGGTCCCCACGGCGACTGCACCGAGTCCCAGACCGCCTGTCGCGCGGCTCCCGCCGGCTCGCCGGATTCGGCCGGCGAGCACGAGATCGACGAGGCGATCGTGGCCCGCATCGCCGCCTTCCTCGAGACGCTGGAACGGCCCGAAGCGGTCGCGCCCTCACCGCGACGGGCGAAGGACACGGCGCGCGGCGCCGCGATCTGGGCGAACCTCGGTTGCGCCGGTTGCCACGCCCCGCTCGAGGGCGCCGGCCGGACGATCTGGTCCGACCTGCTGCTGCACGACATGGGCCCCGGCCTCGCCGCCGGCGATCCGGCGCACCCTCTCGCGCGCGAATGGCGCACCGCACCGCTCCTCGGCCTCGGCGATCGTCTCGCCCGCCGCACGCCGCTTCTCCACGACGGGCGCGCCCGGACGCTCGAGGAGGCGGTATCGTGGCACGGTGGGGAAGCGTCCGCCGCCGTTCGGCGCTGGCGCGCCGCCTCGCCCGCCGATCGGCGGGCGCTCACCGACCACCTCTCCACCTTCCGGTGACCCAGATGTTCCGCCTTCTCCTGCTCCTGTGCGCCGCCCTCCTCGTCGGCTTCGTCCGCCCCGGCGTCGGCTACGCCGCGGAGGTCGGCGCGCAGGATCTCCGTCCGCTCGCCCGCCGCCTCGTCGCCGAAGTGGTGCGTCCCGCCCATGCGGCGCTCTCCGGCGCGGCGCGCGCGGCGGCCGAGGGTTGGGAGATCGAGTGCCGCGCCGCCGCCCCGTCGCGGGATCGCCTCGCCGAACGCCATCGCGCTCTGGCGCGCGCCTGGTGGTTCGTCGAGGCGGTGCGCTTCGGCCCGGTCGGCGAGGATTTCCGCGGCGAGCGCCTCTCCTTCTGGCCCGATCGCCGCAACGCCACCACCCGCGGACTCGCCGCCCTGCGCGACCCGGCCGCACCCGAGCCGACGCCGGAGCTGGTCCGCGCCGCCAGCGCCGCCGTCCAGGGGTTGCCGGCGCTCGAGCGGCTGATCTTCGACGGACGTGGCGGGCTCGATCGGCGCGACTGCGCTATCGGCCGGGCGATCGCGACCAACGTCGCCGCGCTCACCGCCGAGATCGACGCCGGCTGGACGGACCTCGAGGCGAAGATCGCCACCGATCCGGAGGCGGCGCGCGAACTGGTGGCGCGGCTCACCACCGATCTTCTGACCGAGTTCCAGGTCCTGATCGACGTCAAGCTGGCGCCGCTCGGCAAGTCGCCGGACGCGGCGCGACCCGACGGGCTCGAAGGTCGCCGCGCCGGTCTCGAACGCGACGCTCTGGCGCACCCGCTCGCCGGGCTTCTGGCGCTGGCGCGGGTCCTCGTCGACGGGCGCGAGGCGGGAGCGACCGTGCTGTTCACCCTCGAAGGGGCCGCCGGCGTCGCCGAGGGTCTGCCGGCGTCGGTCGGCCCGCTCCTCGGCGATCCGCGCCGTCGCTCCACCGTGGTGCTGCTGCGCGACGCCCTGCGCTCGGCGCAGGACACTGCCCTCGCCGATCTTCCGCCGCTGGTCGGCATCACCGTGGGGTTCAACAGCCGTGACGGCGACTGACCGCCTCCTCGACCGACGCCGCCTCCTCGCCGTCCTCGGTGCTCTGCCGTTCGCCACGCTCGTCGACGGCGTCGCCGCCGCGGCCGCGCCGGCCGGCTTCGCCTCGGCGCGGTTCGATGCCTCCGGCGCCTCGGTGGCGCTCTTCGGCGAGGCGGGCGAGACCGCCGCCGCGCCGTTGCCCGACCGGGGCCACGGCCTGGCGATCGCCCCGGACGGGCGGAGCCTGGTGGTGGTGGCGCGGCGGCCCGGGCGATGGGCGGCGATCTTCTCGCTGCCCGACCTGCGTCTTCTCCGCCGGCTCGCCCTGCCGGCCGGCCGCCACTTCTACGG
>JAOTSD010000098.1 GCA_030247555.1 Siculibacillus sp.
ACAGATGGCCGGAGTGCCCGGACTTTCACCTCGCGGAAGCATCCGGCAGTTTCGCGTTCGCGTCCCCGGCGAGCTGCGCAAGACCATCGGTAAGGGCGAGATCGTCAAATCGCTCGGCACCGTTTCGGAGGCGGCGAGGCTCGCGCGCATCGAACGCCCGGAGGCCGATCGCGCCGAAAAACACCGCAACCGTTTGCGACGCATTTCCATCGTCGTGATCTGCAACCGGATCCATGTTCATCGTCGACATGTCGCCGTCACGCCGCTCGCACCTTGGCGAGGAAAGCATCGACGTCGCATCGGATCGAAGCCGTGGCTTCATTGACCGCCGCCGAGACGCTCGAGACGGTACCGGATGCCGCGACGGTCCGCGTCGAGGCAGTGGCGACATCGCCGAGAAGACTCGCAACGTGCTTCACGCCGTTGGCGGCGGCCTCGACATTGCGGGCGATCTCGTGCGTCGCGCCGTTCTGCTGTTCGATCGAGGTACCAACGGCGTTCGTGAGTTGATCAATCTCGTTCATGCGTCCGACGATCTTCCGGATCGCATCGACAGCGCCGGCAGTGGCGGTCTGCACCTCGGCGATCTGAGCGGAGATGTCCTCGGTCGCCTTGGAGGTCTGAGTGGCGAGTTCCTTCACTTCCGAGGCGACCACCGCAAACCCGCGCCCGACTTCGCCGGCGCGTGCGGCTTCGATCGTCGCGTTGAGCGCGAGCAGGTTCGTCTGACCGGCGATGTTCTGGATGAGTGCGATCACGTAGCCGATCTTGTCGGCGGCCGATGCGAGACTCTCAACCTCACGGCTGGCGGCTTCCGCATCGTGGTTGGCCGCGTTCACGATCGCTTCCGTACGCTCCACGCGCGCGGCGATCTCGGCGATGGAGGCGCTGAGCTCTTCGGCTGCCGCGGCGACGCCGTCGACACTGGACGTCGCACTGCTCGACGCGGCCTCGGCGGTCGCCACTTCGGTCGATGTGGCCTGCGACGAGTCCTGAAGAGTGCGGGCCGTCCCCGCCATCTGCTGGGCTCGTGCGCCGAGTTCGGAAATCGTCGAGGCGATGTTGCGTTCGAACCCGGAGATGGCGGCTTCCACATCGATCCGACGCCGTTCCTGATCCATCGACAGATCGCGTTCCTTGGTTGCCGCCGCGTCCGCCGCCACACGGGCCGCTTCCGCCGCCCGCGTGGCGCGCTCGACGGTTTCGAACGACGACGACAAGCGGAGAGTCAGCCACACCAGGGTAGCGGCCTGGACCACGAGGATGACGGCGTGCAGCACGACGCGGGAGAAATCGGCGCCCTGAGGAAAGACCGCGGCCGGATAGACGAAGTTCAACAGGAGATGGTGAACGGCCACCACGGCGGCGGCCACGATGATCGACGGCCAACACACCCAGCCGGCGACCACGGCCAGAGCGGCGAAGAACGCCATGTGCATGTCGATCTGCCAATTCGACCCGGCGGTGGCGAGCACGAGCAGGCCGACCATGCCCATCAACGCCGCCGAAGCGATCTGGCGGGAGACCGGTCGATCTCCCATCACCGCCAGGGCGCCGGTCCCCAGCCCTGCGAAGATCGCGCCCAAGGCGAGCGTCGGGACGAGGTATTGCCCGGTCAGAAGAGCGGACAGTGCGACCACGAGGGCGCTGACCGGCAGGATCGCCATGAAGATGCGGCGGAAGGAGACGCGGAGGTCGGAAATGCCAGTTTCGGGCATAGGGATCATCCCCTCGTGTCGGTCATGGTGGACAAGGAGCGTTGCGGCGTGATGGTGCAGCCGACGGCCGCGGGGGCGGCGACGACAAGCCGAGCGCCGCTCCTCAGAAGCCGAGCGACGAAGCCGGGCGTTTCCTCTTCGGATGCCTGCGTCACCAACGCCTGCCGATCGTCGGCGGTGGCCAGAACACGCCCTCCCGCATCGACCATCACCGATACGGCGTCGTCGGTGAAGAGGACCGCTACCGGCCCCCGATCGTTCGGCCACAAGGCCACGACCACCGGTGGGACCGAAAAGCCGAAGACGATCAGAGCAGAGGTGACGAGATGGCGGAGCATGAATTTTTCCGGTTACATCTCCCCAACATGGCTCGATGAGGCTAACGGTCGGTTAAAGAGGCGACCACACTCGGCGAGATACCCGGTCGAACACAGTTTCGACCTCGAAGTTCGATCCTCGAGACCGAGTGATTCCCCACGACCACGACGGACCATGCGGAGACCCCAGCGGCCGGACCGCATCCGGTTTCCACCGCGCCGCCGGCCTCCTTCCATCCCATTGAAATGGTCGGGCGGGTTGGAGAACAACGGGGTCGCGAAACGGCTCTGCCGTATGATGGTGCGACACGAGGCGGCGAGCAGAAGCCTCGTGTCGTCGGTTCGAATCCCGCGACGGTGCGAGGAGCCTGCGGCTCGAACCGTCGGCGTTCCGGCTTCTCCATCGGATTCCGTTTTCCGCATCATTCTCCGGCACCCGGGAGGGCGTCCGGGCCGGCCCGGAGAAGGAGGGCACGTTCGAAGTCGGCGTTCGGTTCGTGCCGGGCCGCGAGAACGCCGTTCCCTTCGGCGATGCCGATCGCGAGCACCCGATGGTTCGCCGTGATCGAAATCGCTCGCTTGGACGACACCGTCGACCCTCGGGCCGGGATCAATATCGCCGCGAGGCCCATCCGCCGGGCGAGGGCAGAGCCGCGCTCGGCGCCCGCCACCATCAACGCCGTCGCCCAAGCGTCGGCGACCATGCAACTCTCGGCGATCACGGTGACCTGAGCGAGGTCGCCGACGAGCGGCGCGCCGGTGCGCGGGTCCATGGTGTGGGACATCTCTCGGCCGGCGATCTCGTGGATATGCCGATAATTCCCGGAGGTCGCCACCGCGGCGTCGGTCAGTTCGATCACGCCGGACAACGATCGCGACTCGCGATCGGGGCGCTCCCGGCCGATGATCCAGGGTCGCCCGTCGGGCTTGCGGCCGCGCGCCTTCAATTCGCCGTCGATGCCGACGAGGAAGGAAGCGACGCCATGACCGGCCGCGACTTCGGCCATGCGGTCGACGGCGTGGCCCTTTGCGATGCCGGCGAGGTCGATGGTCAGCGGTGCGAGGCGGCGGGCGCGGCGGTTCACCGGATCGAGGTCGAGCGTCGCCGGCGGATCGAAACCCGGTCGCCCGGCCGTGGCGGCGATCCGCTCCGCATCGGGCGACCGCGACCCGCCGCCGAAGCCGAAGGCGCGGACGAGATCGCCGACGCCGACGTCGAAGAGACCACCCGACGACCGACCGATGGCGAGCGCCGCTTCGAGTACGGTCAACAGCCCCGATGGGATCGACACCCATTCGCCGATCGGCGCCCGGTTGAGACGCTCGACATCGGAGGTCGGCCGCCAGTTCGACATCTCGGCCTCGACCTCCTCGACCGCGCCTGCGAGATCCCGCCCGAGAGCCATCGTGTCGAAGTCCGGCGGTACGTGGACCACCGCCGACCAGCGCGAGCCCATCGCCGGTCCGGAGAGGGGGAGGCGGGCGAGGCCGGCGTCCCATCTACGCGGCTCAGTAGACGTCTTCGACATAACGGCCCCCTGCCCTGAGCGTGGCGACGTCGGTGCCGAGCGGATGGAGGATCGCCTCCATCGTGTGGGTGACGGCATGAGCCATGTCACGACTGCCACAGACGAGGATCTGGGCGCCGGCCCGGACGAGGTCGCGCAGGCGATGGGCGTCGGCGGCGATGCGATCCTGGACGTGGGCGCTCGCTCGGGGATCGCGCGAGAAGGCGGTCGTGAGCGAGGTCAGCCGTTTCTCGGCGAGCGCACGGGCGAGTTCGTGCTCGTAGAGGAAGTCGGAGGCCGGGTTGCGGCCGCCCCAGTAGAGGTGAACCGGCCGCGCGCGGTCGTTCGCTCGGACGATGCCGGCGAGTGGACCGATGCCGGCTCCGGCGCCGATCAGGATCAGCGACGAGGCTCCTTCCGCCGGACGGAAGGACGGATTGGCGCGGACGAAGGCGTCGATGCGGTCGCCGGGGTGGAGCGCGTGCAGATGGGTCGAGCAGACACCGCCCGGCATCAGCCGCACGCAGATCTCGACGACGCCGTCGGTGGCCGACGAGGCGAGCGAATAGAAGCGTGGCATCGCTTCGCCCGGCGGCACCACGCCGAGGAGATCGCCGGCCTCGAAGCGCGGCAGCCGGCCGCGGCGCGGGCTCCTGCGGTCGCGCGGTGCGGCGAAACGCAGGATCGCCACCGGTGCGCCGACGGCGACGCCGTAATCCTCGCGCTCGACCAGCTCGAGCGCCGTGGTCGTCGGGCGTTCGGCGACGTGTTCGAGGACCAGGTCGTGGCCGAGCGCGGCGCCGAGATCGCGACCCCACCGGGCGAATTCCTGGGCCGAGCGGCGGTCGATGCGCTTGAAGTCGAGGAGACGCGGGAAGCCCTTCGCTTCGAGCGCCTCGGCGACGGATCCGGCGTAGCCGCAGAAGTCGGGGAAGGTGCGATCGCCGAAGCCGAGGACGGCGACCGGCACGCGACCCTCGATCACGGCGAGGCGATCGAGGAAGCGGCGCGCGGAGGCCGGCGCACCGCCGTCGCCCCAGGTGGCGGCGAGGATCAGCAGGCGCGCGGCGCGGGTGTGGGCCTCGTCGAGATCGTTCATGTCGGCGAGATGGACGCGGTGGCCGGCGCGGCCGAGGGCGCCGGCGAGCGTCGTGGCGAAGCCGCGGGTCGAGCCGCCGTCGGATCCGACGAGGATCACCGTGTCGGCGGTCTCGACCGGGACGGAGCCGAAGGTCGCGACGCGGTTCGCCCGGCGCCGGCGCCACATCAGGAGCCCGGTCAAGGCGAGCACCGGCGTCGTGGCGGCGGCGAGGCCGAGGAGGAGCGCGAGCGCCGGAGCGCCGTGGCCGGTGTGGAGCACGCGGACGAGATCGTCGATCCGATCGAGAGGGGTCGCCGGGGCGAAGGCGAGGGTGCGGCCGGTCGTCGGGTCGATGACCACCTCGCCTGCGGCGGTGAAGAGGCGGAAAGTGTCGCCGGCGACGGCCGGATCGGCGAAGGTCAGTTCGCGCAGATCGGCGACGTCGACACGCCGCAACGCCTCGATCCGATCGAGCGGCAGGGCCACGCCGTCGGCGGCGGCGATGACCGGAACCTCCGCCCGCTCGGGCAGGAGATCGAAGGTCGAGGCCGCCATCCACAGGCCGGAGAGCGAGGAGAGGACGAGCCCGACGGTGGCGAGCCGGGCGAGGTCGCCGTGCACACGCTCGGCCGCACTGCCGCGGATCGGACGGAAGAGCGCCCGCGCCCCGCCGAGCCGGCGGGCGAGGAGAACGATGCCGGAGAGCGACAGCACCAGCATCGCCGCGGCGCTCACCGCCGCGACGATGCGGCCGTCGGAGCCGAAGCCGAAAGCGCGGTGGAGATCGGTGAGGACGCGGACGGTCGGCGACGGCGCGTGGAGGCCGAGGCCGGCGCCGGTCGCCGGATCGATGCGTTCGACGCCGCTCGCCTCGCCGTCGGTGTAAGCGGCGGTGACGAGGCCGCCGGGGCGGACGCGAAGCGTGGAGAGGCTCTCGTGACGCCCCGCGACGGCCTCGGCGAGGGCGGCCACCGAGGTGCCGCGTTCGATAGCGGGATCGGCGAGCCGGTCGGCGAGCGGCACCACCGACAGCGCCGCGCCCGTCACCGCGATGAAGACCAGGGCGAGTCCGAGCCCGAGGCCGAGAAAGGAATGGGCACGACGCAACATGGGAGCGGACCTCCGTTTCAGAACGAGACCTTGAAGGTCTCGACGTGGCCCTTGCCGGCCACCGGCTTGCCGTTCCGATCGGTGGCGAGCGGCGCGACCACCTCGGAGGGGAAGTCGCGACCGTTCTCGACCGAGGTGTCGACGTGGACGACGTGACCGGCGTCGATCAGGGCGTCGGCGAGATCGAGGGTGATCCTCAGCGTCTTGCCGGAGCCGATCGAGGCGCCGGTGATGCCGTCGACCTCCGCCGCCCGGCCGCCGGAGGCGCGTTGCCAGTCGGCGAGGTGGCGCCAGTATTTGGCGCGGTCGCCGGCCATCCACAGCGTGCCCTTGTACTTGCCGGCGGCGTCCGCGACCCAGATCACGGCATAGGCGCCGGCGCCGCCGTAGGACTTGAGCGTGGTCTCGAAGGTGACCTGTTTCGCCTCCACCACCGTCGGGGTGACCAAGGCGGCGGTGGCGGCGAGAGTGGAGAGAGCGATCTTCATCGAAAATGTCCTGGTTCGGCTCGGGAGGGCTGCGGCGGAGGTCAGTTGACCTCGACCTTCGGGCGCACCTTGCCCCGGAACAGACCGTTGTCGGGGACCGGCGCCGCCGGATCGCTCGGACCGGTCATGCCGGGTCGGCCGGCGCGGCCACGGCCGCCGCGATCATCGTCGTCCTCGTCGTCGTCGTGGTGTTCGCGTCGGCGTTCGCGCGATTCGTGGCGACGGCGGTGATCGCGATCGGCGACGTGGAAGCGTTCGGAGTCGGAGACGGCGGAGTCGTCGTCGCGGTCGCTCCAACGGACGATGTGGTCCTCGAGAAGGCGCGGCGTGGCGAGAGCGGCGCCGGTCGCGATGGCGCCGACGAGGAGGGCGGTGGTCAGGAGCAGGATCTTCTTCATCGGAGGGTCTCCGTTCGGTTTCGATCGGAGCACCCTGAGCGCCTGACCTGACGCCGGCCTGAACCGCCGTGGCGGTCGCGTTCAGCTTCGCGTCAGCATCCTGAACGCCCCGCGGGCGGACCGACGCGGGCGAGAAAGCCGGCGTCTCGTCCCGGCGCGGGCGACACGAGATCGAGCGACGCGCCCGAACCACGGCAGATTGCCGCCGCGATGGCGAGGCCGAGACCCGAGCCGTCGGCCGTGGTGGATCCGCGTTCGAAGCGGCGAACGAGCCGATCGAACTCGCCGGCGGCGATCACCGGTCCGTCGTTCTCGACCTCGAAGCCCTCGGCGGATAGCCGCACCGATACGGTTCCCTCCGATGCGCCGTGCTGGAGGGCGTTCTCGATCAGATTGCGGGCGAGAACGGCGAAGGCATCCGGGTCGAGATCCGAAAGAGGTCCACCATCGGCGGGGATCGACACGTCGAGCCGTTCGGCCACGTCGGAGCGCCGGTCGATCTCGTCGATCACCAGAGCCAGGACCGGACCGAGCCGGGACGGGGTCTCGGCGAGGAGACTCCCGCCTTCGGCCTTGGCGAGTTGCAGCAGCTTCTCGGCGAGGCCGGAGAGCCGGCGCAGCGAGGTGGCGACGGCGCGGGCGCGCTCGCGGGCGCCTTCCTCCGGCAGTTCGGCGAGCAGGCGTTGGGTCTGGGCCAGCGCCGCCGCGACCGGGGTGCGCAGTTCGTGGGCGGCGTTGGCGGTGAAGCTGCGCTCCGCCTCCAGCGCGCCGCGCAACCGCTCGAGCAGAGCGTCCACGGCGCTCGCCACCGGGGCGAGCTCGTTCGGCAGACCGGTCTCGCCGAGCGGGGCGAGATTGCCGCGGCCGCGCGCCTCGATGCGCTCGCGGAAGGCGACGAGCGGCCGCAGCGTCGAGCGGCCGAGGGCGAGGACGGCGAGCAACGCCACCGGCACGAGGGCGACGAGCGGCCAGATCAGCGCCACGACGGCGGCGTGGACCGTCTCGCGGCGATGCGCCAGCGCCTCGGCGGTGGTCACCCGCACCGTGCCGCGCACCGCCGTCTCGGTGTAGAGACGAAGGTCGCCGACGGTCGAGAAGCCGTTCGGTAGGTCCACGGGGATCGCCGACGGATCGGCGTCGCTGGATTGCAGCAAGTCGCGGCCGTTCTCGTCGCGCACCACATAGGTGACGTATTCGCGGTGCGGACCGATCGGCGCCATGTGCTGCGGCGGATCGTCGGCCTCGCGCGCCAGCAGTTCGGAGTAGGCGAGCGGCAGGATGCGCTGTGCCACCTCTTGGAGGGCGCTGTCGAAGACCTCGTCGATCTCGTGGCGCAGCACCAGCCCGGCGACCGCGGTCGCCGCCAGCCAGGACACCGTCACCGCGACGGCGAGGCCGATGGCGAGGCGACGGCCGAGGCTGTGGCGTGGCGGCCTCGCCACGGCGCCGGTCATGCCCCGCCCCCGGGCGTTCCCAAGCGATAGCCCATGCCGCGCACCGTCTCGACCACCTCGGCGCCGAGCTTCTTGCGCAGCCGCGCGACGTAGACCTCGATCGTGTTGCTCTCGACTTCGGCGTCGAAGGAATAGAGCCGTTCCTCGAGCTGCGCCTTGGACAGGAGTTGATTGGGACGTTGGACGAAGGCCTCGAACAGCGACCATTCACGCGCGGTGAGCGCCACCGGCCGGCCGGCGCGGTGGACCGAGCGACCGCCGAGGTCGACGTCGAGATCGCCGATGGTGACCAGCGGGTTGGGGTTGCCGGAATAGCGACGGCCGACGGCGCGGATGCGGGCGGAGAGCTCGGCGAGATCGAAGGGCTTGACCAGATAGTCGTCGGCGCCGGCGTCGAGCGCGGCTATGCGGTCGGTGATCTGGTCGCGGGCGGTCAGCACGATCACCGGCGTGACGTCGCCGGCTACGCGGCGCGCTCTGAGGAAATCGAGGCCGCGACCGTCCGGCAGCATCAGGTCGAGGAGGACGAGGTCGAAGACACCGGCCCGGATCGCCGCCCCGGCGTCGGAAAGCCGCATCACCCAGTCGGCCGAATGACCATCGGCGATCACTTGGTCACGGACCGCTCGGCCGAGCAGGATGTCGTCTTCGATGGCGAGAATGCGCATGGCTCGACCGCGTCGGTTCGTCTCTTCGTGTCGCCAGTCTAGTCTCGCGATGCGGCGGCGGGTCGGGTAATTTTCGCCGACTCCTTCAGGCTGCCGTCAGGCGAGTGTGCTGGAATGGGGTTCCGTCGAGGAGTGAACACGTGATCGTTCGGGCCGCGCTGGCCGTCGCCCTGCTCTGCACCAACGCCGCCGCCGCGGCCGACGACCGCTGCGCCGTGCCGCTCGCCGACTGGCAGCCGAAAACGGTCCTGCAACGCAAGCTCGAGGGCGAGGGCTGGAGCGTTCTTCGCATCCGCGCCGACGACGGCTGTTACAAGGTGTTGGCCCGTGACGCGAGCGGACGGACGATGAAGGCGCGCTTCGACCCGGCGACGCTCGAGCGGACCCCCGGCGACGGCGAACATCGCGAACGCCGGGGCGGTGGTCACGACCGGGGCGACGACTGACCCCGCGGACGCGGGCCATTGGGCGCCGTTCGTCGCGGATCACACGAGCGGACCGCCGGCGGTGGAACGCCTCGCCGGTTCGGGCGGTTCCCTCGTCCCCCGTGACACCTCTCCGGCGCAGCCGATTGCCGGTTCCGGGCTAGCCGCCCCTCCGCGCCGCTCGCCGCCACGTCGAAAAGGCTGGAAATCCGGCCGGGCTCGGCCGATCCTCGTGGACGATCGGCGAACGGGGAAACGACGTGGTGCGGGTGCTACTGGGCTGGGAACTGGGCGGCAACAGCGGCCATCTGCGCCGTCTCGGCGACATCGCCTCGTGCCTCGTGGCGCGTGGCCACGAGGTGCACCTCGCCCTGCAGCGCCCGACGACGATTCGGCTCCCCGCCGCCTGGCGCGACCGGATCGACCTGTGGCAGGCGCCGGTCTGGCCGGGCCTGTGGCGCTCGGACGGGACACGGCCGCTCGGCGAGGCGCGCGCCTTCGGCGACGTGCTGGCCAATCTCGGCCTCCAGAGCGCCGACGTCTTCCGTGGCCTCCTGCGCGCCTGGGACGGCATCCTCGCCGCGGTGCGCCCCGACGCGGTCGTCGCCAACTTCGCCCCGGCCCTCGTGGCGGGCGCCCGAGGGCGGATCGCCCGCATCGTCGTCGGCACCGGCTTCACCGTACCGCCGACCGACGGCCCGGTCTTTCCGCTCTTTCCCGGCGAGGAAGCTCCGCGCCTCGTCGCCGAGGAAGCGCTCCTGGCGCTGGTGAACCGGGCGATGGCGGGGCTCGGACGATCCCCACTGGGGCGTCTGCCGGAGCTGTTCGCCGCCGAAGCGGAATTGCCGGCGGTCTTCCACGAACTCGATCCCCACGCCGCCCACCGCCACGAAGAACCGCTACCACCCTTCCTCCCGGCCGATCTCGACGCGGGAGCGGAAAAGCCGCCGGCGCCGGGCCGTGCAGAAGCGGTCTTCGCCTATCTGCCGGCCTCCGGGCTCCCCCTCGGGGCGATCGACCTGCTCGTCGCCCTGTCGCGGCGGATGCGCGTCGGCGCGGTCGTACCGGGGCTCGATCGCGACCGAGCGGCACAACTCGTCGCGGCCGGGGTGGCACTTTCGGAGCATCCGCGCGACTGGCCCGGTATTCGGCGCGACCACGGGTTCATGCTGTGCGCCGGGGGCATGGGGACCGTCTCCTCGGCGCTGGTCACAGGACTCGATCTCGCCATCCTGCCCGGCGGGATCGAACAACGGCTGACGGCGAGAGCCGCCGCCGCCGCCGGGCTCGGCCTCGACCTCGGCGCGATGCGCGAGCCGCCGGAACGCCTCGCCGACATCATCGCGGCACGGGCTGCCGATGCCGATCGACGCGGCGCGGTGCGGGAACGAGCGCGGTCCTTCCGAGCCCGGGCCGGAGACCCGGCGAGCGTTGTCGCGTCCCGGATCGACGCAATGTTGCGTCGCAATAGTTGACAATGCGAATCGTTTCGATTCACCCTGTGGCATCTCAGTGAGGGTCCACCCTGGTGCCTCCGCACCCGGGGCGATCGAGGGTCCGTCGCTCCGGAAGCCGCGGGGCCTTTCCGGAGTTCCAGAAGGACGGGATCGTATGTTCACCATCGACCTGGACGGCATCGAACTCGATGGCATCGGAATCGACGCGGCGATCTCGGAATCCGAATCCTCCGGTGCACTGATCGGCCGCCTCGGCGCGAGCGTGGCCGGCGACGTCACGTTCACCCTGATCGACGACGCGGACGGGGCCTTCTTCTTCTCGGGTGACCAGTTGCGCCTGACCGAGGGGGCGCTTCTCGACGCCGTCGAGCATCCGACGCTCGACCTGACGGTTCGCGCCGAAGACGGCGACGGCGAGATCGTCACCGCCACCCTGCGGATCGAGGTCACGGACTCTCCCGGCCGGACGGTGATCGAGGGCAGCCCGGAGGCGGACGCCATTTCTCTCGTCGGGTCGAGCGGCGTCCACGTCGCCGCCGGGGCCGGCGACGACACGATCGAATCCTTCTCGTCGCAGGACGTGATCGTGTTCTCGGGGCGCCGGTCCGACTATGCGATCACCGTCGATGCCGGAGGGGACCCCTACGGTGGCGGCGACCCCTATGGCGGCGGCTCGGGTGGTTCGCAGATCACCGTCGCCGATCTGCGGCCGGGCGGCCCCGACGGGACCGACCTCGTCATCGCCGCCGAAAGTGTCCGCTTCCTTTTCGCCGACGGCATCTATGAGCAGGCCGACCTCCTTTCGAGCGCCGCCACCGGTCTGGCGATCGACGGTCGTCATCTCCAGATCGATGCCCACGTCTCGGAGAACCTCCCGGCCGGCACCATCGTCGGCCAACTGTCGATGCAGAACCGACCGGCCGGCGAAGTGCCGGTGATCACCTCCCACGAGACCCTCGGCTTCATCGAGGGCGTCATCTTTCCCGACACCCTCGCCGGCGCCGCCGATCCGTTCGAAATCGACGGAAGCGGGGTCGTCCGCACCCGCGTTCCCCTCGATTTCGAGACGTACGGCCAGTACGGGCTGCGCATCTTCTACGAGGACGGCGACGGCAACGCCGGCTTCGACGTGATCACGCTGATGGTTCTCGACGAGAACGATCCGCCCGAGGTGGTGAGCGCACCCGGTCTGAACCAGCGTTTCGACATCGACGACTTCGCCGACACGACGGCCGGCCTGTCGCTCGGCGCGATCCTGGCCACCGACGACGACGGGCCGGTCGGCACCCTGCACCACGTGCTCGGCGGAGCCGACGCCGGGCTCTTCGAGATCGTCGGCGGCACGCTCGTCCTGCGCGCCGGGGCGGTGATCGACACCGGCTCGTCCCACGACCTCGACCTGACGCTCGCGGTGTACGACGACGATCACGCTCCGGAGGATGCGGTCGTCCACGACCTCGACATCGGCGTGCGCCATCTTCTCCCGGTCGAGTCGATCCGCGGCGACTACGTCGCGCCGGCGAACATCCGGGTCTTCTTCGCCCCGGCTGGGCCGATGATCGACGAGAGCGCGACGCTGGACGGCGCGCTACCCTTCGTCTCGCTGGGCTGGACGCCCGAGCAGATCGCCGGAACGGAAGAGATCTTCGACACCTACGGTGCGGTGGCGCAGATCACCTTGACCACCGTGTCGTCCTTCGACGAAGCCGACTTCTCGCTGTTCATCGGCGAGGACTCGGCGTTCGGTGAATACGCCTACTGGGTCGTCGGCGGCGGCTCGGTCTCGGTCGACGGAGACACCGGGGCCATCGACGGTTGGGGCCGCTTCGCCGCGACGCCGATCGGCGACTCGCTCGACGACCTGTCCCCGGGCTCGTTCGCCCGTTTCGTCCTGTTGCACGAACTGGGACACGCCTTCGGGCTCTTCCACCCCCACGACGAAGGGGGCGGTTCGGAGATCATGCCGGAGGTCGACGACGAACGCGGGTCCTTCGGCCGGTTCGATCTGAACCAGACGGTGTTCACCCTCCTCTCCTACAACGAGGGTTGGCCGACCGGCCCGATGGGTTCGCCTTCCGGGGACGACCATGGTTACCCGATGACGCCGATGGCCCTCGACATCGCCGCCCTGCAGGAGAAGTACGGCGCCGACCTCACCACCGCGACCGGCGACGACATCTATCGTCTCGACGCGATCACCGGCGCGGGCGGCGGCTTCGCCGCGATCTGGGACGCCGGCGGGCGCGACACCATCCGTCATGTCGGTTCGGCCGGCGCGGTCATCTCGCTGGTGGCGGCGAGCCTCGAATACGATGCGGCCGGCGGCGGTGTGGTCTCCCACGTCGACGGGCGCGAGGGCGGGTTCACCATCGCCCACGGCGTGGTCATCGAGAACGCCATCGGCGGCGGTGGCGACGACCTGATCGAGGGCAACGACGCGGCGAATTCTCTCATCGGCGGGGCCGGCGGTGACACGCTCGCCGGTGACGGCGGCAACGACACGCTGACCGGCGGCATCGGCGCCGACGACCTCGTCGGCGGCGAGGGCGGCGACCGCGCGTCCTATTCCGCCTCGATTGCCGGCGTCACCGTCGATCTCACCGCCGGAACCGGTACGGGTGGCGACGCCGA
>JAOTSD010000099.1 GCA_030247555.1 Siculibacillus sp.
CTTCGGCCACACCCGCGCCGCCGTGCTCACCCGGCTGGTGGCCGAAGTGGCGCTCGGTGGCTGGGAGCCGGCGGCGGTCGCCGCCCTTCTCGCCCATCCGCTCGCGCGTCTCGGCCGGCCGCCGGACGAGGCGCGCCGCCTCGCCCGGGTGGTCGAACTGGTGGTGTTGCGCGGCCCCCGCACCCGGCCCTTCGGTCGCGGTCTCCTCGCCGCCTACGACGAGCGGGTGGCGATGCTGGCCGCGCCGCGCGCCCGCGCTCCGCGCCCCGTCGGCCGCCTCGACGACGCCACGCTCGGCGCCGCCCGCGACCTCCTCGCCGCCCTCGTCGCCGCGCTCGAACCGTTGGAGAGCCTCGCCGCCACCGGCGATGTCGCGGTGCCGAGCCTGCTCGCCGCGCACGTCGCCGCGCTGACCGCCGTCGCCCGCGACGACGGCGGCTCCGACGCCGCCCTCTACGACGGTGACGACGGTGCGGCGCTCGCCGCCGCACTCGCCGAATTCGGCCGCGCCGCGGCGAGCGAGGGCGCCGTTCTCGCCTTTCCCGCCACCGCCTGGCCCGGCTTCTTCGACGCCCTCGTCGGCGACGCACCGGTGCGCCGACCGACCGCACCGGATGCCCGCATCTTCGTCTTCGGTCCGCTCGAGGCGCGCCTCCTCTCCTTCGACCTCCTGGTCCTCGCCGGCCTCGACGAGGGCGTCTGGCCGATCACCACCCGCACCGACCCCTGGCTGTCGCGGCCGATGCGGCGCGACATGGCGCTCGAGGCGCCGGAACGCCGCATCGGCCTCTCCGCCCACGACTACGCCCAAGGGGCGGCCGCACCCCGGGTGATCCTCGCCCGCGCCGCCCGCGCCGGCGGGGCGCCGACGGTCCCCTCGCGCTGGTTGCAACGGTTGACCACACTGATCGGGCCGAAGGGGCGGGCCCGGCTCACCGGCGAGGCCTCCCGCTTCCTCGCTTGGGCTCGCGGCCTCGATGCGGCGGGTGCGCCGCCGCGCACCGTCGCCCGGCCGGCACCGAAGCCGCCGTTGGCGTGGCGACCGACGAAACTGTCGGTCACCGAGATCGAGACCTGGATCCGCGACCCCTACGCCGTCCACGCCCGCCACGTTCTCGGCCTCGACCCGCTCGATCCGCCCGGCGGCGAGATCGGCGCCGCCGAACGCGGCACCTTCGTCCACGAGGTGCTGGCCGAGTTCGTGCGCGACTGGAGCGGAGCCGGCGGCCCGGCCGAGGCGGTGCGCCTCGCCGAGATCGCCGAGCGTCGGCTCGACGCCTTCGACGCCTTCCCCGAGGTGGTCGCCCTGTGGCGGCCGCGGCTCGAGGCGATCGCCCGCTGGTGGCTCGCCGCCGACGCCGCACGTAGTCCCGTCGTCGGCGAGCGGCGGACCGAGGTCGGCGGTCGTTGGGAATTGCCGGTCGACGGCGTCCCCTTCACGCTCACCGGCGTCGCCGACCGCCTCGACATCCTGAAGGACGGCTCGCTCGCCGTGCTCGATTACAAGACCGGCCGACCGCCGAGCGAGAAGGAGGTGCAGAGCCTCCTGGCGCCGCAGTTGCCGCTCGAGGCGGCGATGGCCGATGCCGGCGCCTTCGGGCCGGATGTCGCCGGCCGACCGCTCGCCGAACTCGCCTACCTGCATCTGAAGGGTGGAGAGGAGGGAGGCCGCTGGGAGCGTCGCGGCACCACCGCCGGCGGTCGAGACGCCGCCGGCCTCGCCGAGGAGGCCCGCCTGCGGTTGATCGACCTCGTCCGTCGCTTCCGCGATCCGGAGACGGGCTACGCCTCGCGCCTGCGCGTTCGCTTCGAGAAGGACCGTTCCGGCCCCTACGATCACCTCGCTCGCGTCGCCGAATGGGCCGCCGGCGAGATCCCGGAAGGAGGCGAGTCGTGAGCGGACCCTTCGTCGTCCCGGCCGAGACCACCGAACGCCAGCGTCGCGCCGCCGCGCCCGCGACCTCGGCCTGGGTTTCGGCCAACGCCGGCTCGGGCAAGACCTTCGTGCTCGCCCGCCGTGTCGTCCGCCTGCTCCTGGCCGGCACCGACCCGTCGCGCATCCTCTGCCTCACCTTCACCAAGGCCGCCGCCGCCACCATGGCGAACCGGGTCTATCGCCAGCTCGGCGATTGGGCGGTGCTCGACGACGCGAAGCTCGCCTCCGAGATCGAGGCGCTGGAGGGGGCGGCGCCCGACGCGGCCCGGCTCGCGCGTGCCCGCCGGCTCTTCGCTTCCGCCATCGAGACCCCCGGCGGGCTCAAGATCCAGACCATCCACGGCTTCTGCGAGCGCATCCTCCAGCAGTTCCCGCTGGAGGCGGACCTCGGCGGCGCCTTCGACATCCTCGACGCGACCGCCGCGGCCGACATGATCGCCGCCGCCCGCGACGCCGTGCTGGTGCGCGCCGCCGGCGGAACCGCCCCGGAGCTCGCCGCCGCCTTCGCCGAACTCCTCGCCGGGACGGGGGAGGGGAGCGCTCTCACCGCCCTCGACGCGTTGATCGCCGCCCGCGACCCTTGGCTCGCCTGGCTGCGCGACGCCGGCACGCTCGACGCGACCTTCCGCCAGCTCGCCCGCGTCCTCGAAACCGACCCGGCGCTCGACGACGCCGATCTCGCGGCGGAGATCCTCGTCTCGCCGGACTTCCCCGCATCCGACCTCGGCGCGCTCGCCGCGGCCTGGGGCGCCGGGAGCAAGCAGGATCTCGATCAGGCCGCCCGCCTCGCCGTCGCCCGCGACCCGGCCGCCGCCCTCGATGCGCGCGCCGCCGCCTGGGCGGCACTCTTTCTCACCCGGAAGGGCGAGCCCAAGGCCGACCGCAGCATTGCCACCAGGGCCGTTGCCGCGCTCCTCCCGGACATCTTCGACAGCGCCCGCGCCGAGGCCGTCCGCCTCGTCGACATCGCCGACCGGCGCGCCCGCCTCGCCACCTTCCGCGCCACCCGGGCGCTGCTCACCCTCGGCGATGCGGTGATCGGCGAATACGAGGCTCGCAAACGTCGCCGCGGCGTCCTCGACTTCGATGACCTCGTCGGCCGCACCGCCGATCTGCTTTCCTGCTCCGCCGCCGCTCAGTGGGTGCAGTACAAGCTCGACAAGGGCATCGATCACGTCCTCGTCGACGAGGCGCAGGACACCAGCCCGCGCCAGTGGCGCATCGTCCGCGGCCTCACCGAAGAGTTCTTCGCCGGCGAAGGAGCACGGCGCAAGGGCCGCACCATCTTCGCCGTCGGCGACGAGAAACAGTCGATCTATTCCTTCCAGGGAGCGGCGCCCCGCGCCTTCTCGGCGAGCCGCCGCGACTTCGCCGCCGAGGTGACCGCCGCCGGTCTCGACTTCGCCGACGTGAAGCTCGACCTGTCCTTCCGCTCGACCGCCGACGTGCTCGCCGCCGTCGACCGGGTGTTCGAGGACGTGGATCTGCGCCGCCGCCTGCTCGCCGATCCGGCCGATTACGTCCGCCACGCCGCCGCCCGTGCCGGCGTCGCCGGCCTCGTCGAGATCTGGCCGATGATCGCCACCGAGGCGATCGAGCCGAGCGATGATTGGGCCGCCCCGATCGATCGCGCCCGTCTCGATCACCCTTGGGAGAAGCTCGCCCGCCGCATCGCCGACGAGGTGAAGCGCCTGACCGATCCCGCCTTCGCGCTCGAAGGCACCGGCCGAGCGGTCGCCTACCGCGACATCATCGTTCTGGTGCGCAAGCGCGGCCCCTTCGTCGAGGCGATGAACCGGGTGTTGAAGGAGCGTGGCCTGCCGGTCGCCGGTCAGGACCGGCTGCGGCTCACCGAGCACGTCGCCGTCGCCGATCTCCTCGCCCTCGGCCGAGCGCTGTGCCTGCCGGAGGACGACCTGTCGCTCGCCGCGGTGCTGAAGAGCCCGCTCTTCGATCTCGACGACGACGACCTGATCGATCTCGCCCGCGCCGATCGGCGCGAGGGCGAGAGCCTGACCGACGTCCTGCGCCGCCGCGGAGTCGGCCACCCGCGTCTGGGCGAGCCGCTCGCCCGGCTCGAGCGCTGGCGCGACCTCGCCCGCCGCGTGCCGCCCTTCGAACTCTACATGACGGTGCTCGCCGCCGATGGCGGCCGCCGCCGCTTCCTCGCCCGCCTCGGTTCGGAGGCGGACGACGTCCTCGACGAGTTCATGGCGCTGGCGCTCGCCGCAGACCGCGGCCCGCCGGCGGACCTCGGCCGCTTCCTCGAGGCGGTCGCCGCCGCCGCCCCCGAGATCAAGCGCGAACTCGACGAGAGCCGCGACGAGATCCGGGTGATGACCGTCCACGGCGCCAAGGGTCTCGAAGCGCCGGTGGTCTTCCTGGTCGACGGCGGTGCGGCGCCGGTCCATTCCTCCCACGATCCCGACCTCATGGCGCTCGCCGTGCCCGACGCGCCACCGGGCGCCGCCCCGGCGTTGGTGTGGAACCGCAAGCCGGCGCCCCGCCTCCTCGTCGCCGAGCGGGACCGACTGCGCGACGAGGCCGTCTGCGAATATCACCGCCTGCTCTACGTCGCCCTCACCCGCGCCGGCGACCGGCTCTACGTCTGTGGCCACGCGCCCGCTTCCGGCGCATCGGACGACTGTTGGTACGCGGTGGCGCGCCGGGCGCTCGCCCCGACCGCCGAGGCGGTGGAGACGGGCGACGGCGAACCGATCCTGCGCTGGCGCATTTCGCCGGCCGCCGCCCCGCCCGCGCCGCCGCCCGCCGCAGCGGATGCGGCTCCCGTGGCCGATGTGGCGCTTCCCGGATGGATCGCGACGCCGCCGCCCTCGGTGACGCCGCCGCGCCGCCTCACCCCGTCCGCCGCGGTCGAGCGACCCCGGCCGGGTGGCCTGCCCGAGATCGACCCGCGCGACCGGTTGGCGGCGACCGCCGGGGATCGCGAGCGCCGGCGCGGCATCCTCGTCCATCGCTTGCTCGAGCGCCTGCCGGCCCGGTGCGACTCGGAACGCGCCGACGCCGCCCGCCGCTTTCTCGCCGCCCGCGCCGCCGACATCGACGAGGCGGAGCGCGAGGCCATCGCCGCGGAAGTGCTCGCCGTCCTCGCCGAGCCGAGGTTCGCGGCGATCTTCGCCGCCGATGCCCGCGCCGAGGTGCCGATCGTCGGCCGCATCGTCGATTCCGAGGGCGAGACGATCGAGGTCTCCGGGCGCATCGACCGGCTGGTGGTCGGCGAAGACGAGATCCGGATCGTCGATTTCAAGTCCGACCGCCGTCACACGGGTGACGGGATCCCGGCCGCCCACGTCGCCCAGATGGCGCTCTATCGCCGTCTGCTGCGGCCGATGTTCCCGGGCAGACGCATCACCGCCCATCTCCTGTGGACGACGCTGCCGGCGGTGGAGGAGATTCCGGCCGAACAACTCGACGTCGCCGAAGCCGCCCTCGCGGCGTCGTGATGCGGTGCGGCGATGTCGCACCGACCTCGGGTCCTTGACGCTGTGATGTCGCGTTCCTAGTTTGGACGGCGAAACGCGGCGCCCATATCGCCGCACCGTCCGAAGAGGGTCCCCGAGATGGCGACGCAGAAAGTCACCGATGCATCCTTCGACACCGACGTGCTCGGCTCGGCCGAGCCGGTCGTGGTCGACTTCTGGGCCGAGTGGTGCGGCCCCTGCCGCATGATCGCCCCGGCGCTGGAAGAGATATCCAACGAGATGGCCGGCCGGGTGAAGGTGGTGAAGCTCAACATCGACGAGAATCCGCGCTCCGCGATGCGTTTCGGTGTCCGCTCCATTCCGACCCTCATCGTCTTCTCCGGGGGCAAGCCGGCGGCGACTCAGGTCGGCGCCGCCCCCAAGGGCCGCCTCGTCGACTGGATCAACGGCGCCATCGCCTGATCGGCGCACACCCGTTGCGGGTTCGCGACGCCCGGCTTCCGATGGGAGGCCGGGCGTCGCGCCGTTCGCCGCGACGCGATTCGGACTTGAAAAGCGCGCGCCGAACCCTCAAATCCGCGATGCGCGAAATGGCCGGTGATCGCAGCGATCGACCGAGCCGGAACGAAATCGTTTGCAGAGGACGTCCATGACCGACGAGACCGCGATCACCCCCGAGACCGAGGCCGTGGTGGAACCCGCCGCCGACGCGCCGGATCCGATCGAGGCGCTCCGGGCCGAGGCCGGCGATCTCAAGGACCGCCTGCTCAGGACGTTGGCCGAGATGGAGAATCTGCGCCGCCGCACCGAGAAGGAAGTCAAGGATGCCCGCGACTACGCCGTCTCCGGCTTCGCCCGCGATCTCCTCTCCGTCGCCGACAATTTCGACCGGGCGCTCGCCGCCGTGCCGGTCGAACTGCGCGAGAGTGGCGCCGCCGGCGCCGCCGCCCTGATCGAGGGGGTCGAACTCACCGGCCGCGAGTTGCTCAAGGTCATGGAGAAGCACGGCGTGCGCAAACTGTCGCCGAAGGGCGAGCGCTTCGACCCGAACCTCCATCAGGCGATGTTCGAGATCCCCGACCCGGCGGTCACCTCCGGCACCGTCGTCCAGGTCCTCCAGGACGGTTTCGCCATCGGCGGCCGAGTTCTGCGCCCCGCCCTCGTCGGCGTCTCCAAAGGGGGCCCGAAGCCCGCCGCCGAAGCGCCCGCGGAGCCCGGCGCGACCGTCGACCGGACGGTGTGAACGACGACCGTCGAACCACTCGCGACACCTCTCACAGGACGTTCCTGCCGTGCGCGCCGGCCGCCAGTCCGAGGTGGGCGGCGAAGGTGGCGCCGACGTCGGCGAAGTCGAGGCGGCCGAGTTCGCGCGGCTCCACCCGCGGCCCGAAGGCGATGACCGGAACGTGCTCGCGGGTGTGGTCGGTTCCCCGCCAGGTCGGATCGCAGCCGTGGTCGGCGGTGATGATCACCAGATCGTCGGGCCGCAGCCGGGCGCGCAGTTCCGGCAGTCGCCGATCGAAGGCCTCGAGTGCCGCCGCATAGCCGGCGACGTCGCGGCGGTGGCCGTACTCGCTGTCGAAATCGACGAAATTGGTGAGGATCAGGGCGCCGTCGGCGGCGGTGTCGAGCGCTTCGAGCGTCGCGTCGAACAACGCCGCGTTTCCGGCCGCGGTCACCTTCCGCGTCACGCCGCACCCGGCGAAGATGTCCGAGATCTTGCCGATCGCCAGCACCTCGCGCCCGGCCGCCTTCGCCCGATCGAGCAGTGTCGGCGCCGGCGGCGGCACGGCGTAGTCGCGGCGGTGGGCGGTGCGCTTGAAGTCGGCCGCCGAGGACCCGATGAAGGGGCGGGCGATGACCCGGCCGATGCCGAGCGGGTCGACGAGCCGGCGGGCGATCTCGCAGGTCCGGTAGAGCCGTTCGAGCCCGAAGCTCTCCTCGTGGGCGGCGATCTGCAACACCGAATCGGCCGAGGTGTAGACGATCGGCCTGCCCGTCCGCAGGTGTTCCTCGCCGAGCCGGGCGATGATCTCGGTGCCCGAAGCGTGTTCGTCGCCGAGGATCCCCGGCAGGTTCGCCTCGCGCACCAGGGCGGCGACGAGATCGGGCGGGAAAGAGGGGTGCGCGGCGGGGAAATAGCCCCAGTCGAATTCGATCGGCACGCCCATCAGTTCCCAGTGGCCGGAAGGCGTGTCCTTGCCGCGCGAGGCCTCCACCGCATAGCCGCGCGCCCCGTCGATGGCGACGAGCGGCGCCAGCGGCGCGATCCGGGTGGTCGACAACCGATGCGCCGAGCACAGGCCGAGCCGGGCGAGGTTGGGGATGGCGAGCGGCCCGGCGCGCAGGCCCGCGCGGTTGGCGTTTCCGGCGGCGCAGGCCTCGGCGATGTGGCCGAAGGTATCGGCCCCGACATCACCGAATCGTTCGGCGTCGGCGGAAGCGCCGATGCCGAAGGAATCGAGGACGAGCAGGATGGCGCGGGTCATGGGCGTATCCCAACCAAGCGGTCACTCCACGATGCGGTCGGCGACCAGCGGGTGCGCCGCCGGGGCTTCGGTTCCGATGCGATAGGCGGCCACGAGCCGCTCCGCCGCCCTGGCCGCCGCCGCCGTGTCGGCGGCATGGACGACGCCGAGCGGCGTGCGCTCGTCGACCCGAGCGCCGATCCCTGCGAGGTCGACGAAGCCGACCGTCGGATCGATCGCGTCCGACGCCCGTGCCCGCCCGCCGCCGAGCTCGACGACGGCGAGGCCGACGGCGCGGGTGTCGATCGCAGTGACGATACCGGCCGTCGGCGCCTGGATCGGTCGCACCACCGGTGCCGCAGCGAGATGGGCGGAAGGGCGCTCCAACAGGTCCTTCGGCCCTCCGAGCGCGGCGACCATGCGGCCGAAGACCTCGGCCGCCCGCCCGTCGTCGAGCGCCGCGCCGAGCTTGCCGCGCGCCTCGTCGAGCGAGCCGGCGAGCCCGCCGATGGTGAGCATCTCCGCCCCGAGCGCCACGGTGATCGCTTCGACGCGCGGGTCGCGGCGGCGGCGGGTGAGGAAGTCGATGGCGTGGGCGACCTCGACGGCGTTGCCGGCCGCCGGCGCCAGCGGTTCGTTCATGTCGGTGACCAGCGCCCGGGTCGGCAGTCCCGCGCCGTTGGCCACCGCCACCAGACTCTCCGCCAGGGCCCGCGCCTCGGCGAGCGTCGCCATGAAGGCGCCCGACCCCCATTTGACGTCGAGCACCAGCCCGTCGAGCCCAGCGGCGAGCTTCTTCGACAGGATCGAGGCGGTGATCAGGTCGAGGCTCTCCACCGTCCCGGTCACGTCGCGGATGGCATAGAAGCGCTTGTCTGCGGGCGCGAGGTCATCGGTCTGGCCGATGATCGCGCAGCCGACCTCGCGGACCACCCGGCGGAAGAGGTCGTTGTCGGGTCGAGTCAGGTAGCCGGGGACGGCGTCGAGCTTGTCGAGGGTGCCGCCGGTGTGGCCGAGCCCGCGACCCGAGATCATCGGCACATAACCGCCGCAGGCGGCGACCATCGGCGCCAGCATCAACGACAGGTCGTCGCCGACGCCGCCCGAGGAGTGCTTGTCGAGAGCCGGTCCCGGCAGGTCCCAAGCGAGCACCGTGCCCGAATCGCGCATCGCCCGGGTCAGCGCCACCCGCTCGGAAAGCTCCATGCCGCGGAAGAACACCGCCATGGCGAAGGCGGCGATCTGGCCCTCGCCGACCGAACCGTCGGTCATGCCCCGCACCAGGAAGGCGATCTCCTCGTCCGAGACCCGCCCCCCGTCGCGTTTCCTGCGGATGATCTCCTGCGGCAGCATGCGTCTTCCTTCAATAGCCGGCCGGCGCGGCCGTCGCCGTACCGTCGAGGGTGGCGAGCACGTCGCCGAGCAGACCCGAGGCGCCGAAACGGAAGGTGTCGGAGTTCACCCAAGCGGGTCCCATGATCCGATCGGCGAGGTCGAGATGGGTCTTCGCCTCGGCGACGGTGCGGATGCCGCCGGCCACCTTGACGCCGGCCGGGCGCCCGACGTCCCGCACCGCCTCGAGCAGGAGCCGTGCCGCCTCCGGCGTGGCGTTGACCGCCACTTTGCCGGTCGAGGTCTTGACGAAATCGGCGCCGGCGGCGAGCGCCGTGTCGGCGGCGGCGCGGATCTCCGCCGGATCGGCGATCTCGCCGGTCTCGAGGATCACCTTGAGCCGCGCCCGTCCGGCGCAGACCCGGCGCACCCGCACGATCTGGCTCTCGGCGAAGCCGCGGCGACCGGCGAGGAAGGCGCGGTAGGGCATGACGAGATCGATCTCGTCGGCACCGTCGGCGATCGCCCGTTCGGTCTCCGCCTCGACGGCGCGTGTGTCCTCGCCGCCGGCGGGGAAGTTCACCACGGTGGCGATCCCGACGCCGGTTCCGGCGAGCGCCGCCTTCGCGGTGGCGACGAAGCGCGGCCACAGGCAGACCGCCGCCACCCGTCCGTGCGGCGTCACGGCGCGGCGGCAGAGATCGCGGGCGCCCGCTTCGGTGGCGGCCTCGCCGAGGTCGGTGAGATCGATCAGCGGCAGCGCCCGCGCCGCCACGGCCTTCGCGTCGAAGCTCGTCATCGGGTCTCTCTCCGCTCGGCGGGCAGTGCGGCGACGAAGGCCCTCAACAGGGTGCGGAAGCGCTCCGCTCCCTTCGCCGCCTCGCGCTTGGTCTCCTCGTGGCTCAGGGCCGCACCGGTCATGCCGGCGCCGAGGTTGGTGATCATCGAGAAGGCCGCCACCTCGAGTCCGACGTGGCGCGCGAGGATCACCTCCGGCACGGTCGACATGCCGACGGCGTCGGCGCCGAGCAGACGCGCCGCGCGGATCTCCGCCGGCGTCTCGAAGGAGGGGCCGGAGAACCACATGTAGACGCCTTCGGCGAGGTCGACGCCGGCGCTCCGCGCCGCGGCGCGGGCGAGGTCGGCGAGGCCCGGATCGTAGGCGTCGACCATCGAGACGAAGCGGCCGTCGTCCTCGACGCCGATCAGCGGGTTCGTCCCCGACCAAGCGATGTGGTCGGTGATCAACATCGGCGTGCCGGGACCGACCTCGGGGCGCAGGGATCCGGCGGCGTTGGTCAGGATCAACCGCTCCGCTCCGAGCGCGGCGAGGGCGGCGATCGGCACCGCCATCTCACGCGGATTGCCGCGCTCGTAGAAATGGGCGCGGCCCGAGAGCACCGCCACCTCGCGGTCGGCGAGGCGGCCGATCACCAGTTCGCCGGCGTGGCCGGAGACGCCCGAACGCGGGAAGCCGGGCAGGTCGAGATAGGAGAGGTGCGCCGCGTCCTCGATCTCGTCGGCGAGCGATCCGAGGCCGGAGCCGAGGACGATGCCGGTCTTCGGCGCATGGCCCGGCGCCCAGTCTCGGATCAGGCCGGCCAACTCCCGAGCGTCCATGCGTCTCCCCCAGAGTGCGATTCCCGGAACGCCGCGGATCGGCGGAACGAGATCCGGGACGGTCTCGATCGGTACCCGTTCGGGCGTGTCCTTTTCACCGAAGGTCCCGCCCCGGGGACCTCCGTCACAGGTGACAAGGACCGAAGGACAATGGCAGAAGTTCGGCCGCCGTCAGGTTGGTCACCACTCCGCCGGCGTCGCGCAGATGGACCGTGGTCGTCGCGACGGCGAATTCGCGGATCTTCTGCCGACAGCCGCCGCACGGCGGGCAGGCGATCTCCTCGCCTTCCGCCGGGCCGCCGACGACGGCCACCGCCAGGATCTCGCGCCCGCCAGCCGCCACCATCGCCGCGATCGCCCCGGCTTCGGCGCACAGGCCTTCCGGGAAGGCGGCGTTCTCGACGTTGCAGCCGACGTGGATCCGCCCCTCGCGATCGAGGACGGCGGCGCCGACGAAGAAGCCCGAATAGGGCGCGTGCGCCCGGACCCGGACGTCGGCGGCGGCTTCGAACAGGCGGTCGAGTGGTAGGTTCGTGGACATCGGAGCCTCCGCGCCCTCAGCGGTCCTTGGTGTAGGGGATGCCCGAAGCCTTCGGCGGGATCGAGCGGCCGATGAACCCGGCGAGCAACACCACCGTCAGTGCGTAGGGCAGCGCCTGGAACACCTGCACCGGCACCGTGCCGATGCCGGGCAGCGGAGTTCCCTGCAGGCGGATGGCGACCGCGTCGAGCATGCCGAAGAGCAGGCAGGCGCCGAGTGCGTTCAAGGGTTTCCACTTGGCGAAGACCAGCGCGGCCAGCGCGATGAAGCCCTTGCCGGCGGTCATGTCGCGGACGAAGCCGGCCGACTGGGCGACCGCCAGATAGGTGCCGGCGAAGCCGGCGAGCACGCCGCAGACGATCACCGCCCGGTAGCGCAGCCCCGCCACCGAGACGCCGGCGGTGTCGACCGCCTGCGGATTGTCGCCGACGGCGCGCAAGCGGAGCCCGAAGCGAGTGCGCCACAGCACCGCCCAGGTGATCGGTACCGCGAGGAAGGCGCACCAGGTGAGCACGTTGTGGCCGGAGACGACGTCGCTCCAGATCTGCCCGAGCGCCGAACTCGGATCGATGCCGAGCGTACCGAGGTCGACGCCGAGGAAGCGCTCGGAATTGGCGAGTTGCGGCGTGCGCCCGCCTTGGCCGTACCACACCTGGCCGAGCAGCACGGTCAGGCCGGCGGCGAGGAAATTGACGGCGACCCCCGAGACGATCTGGTTGCCGCGTTGGGTGATGGCGGCGAAGCCGTGGACGAGGGCCAGCGCCACCGACACGACGATGCCGGCGAGGAGCCCGGCCCAGGGCGAATGGAAGGCCGCCGCCCCGGCGCCGGCGGCGAAGGCGGCGGCGAGCATCTTGCCCTCGAGCCCGATGTCGACCACCCCCGAGCGTTCCGACCACAGGCCGGCGAGACAGGCGAAGAGCAACGGTACCGACAGGCGTATGCCCGATCCGGCGACCGGCGCGACGAGATCGACGATCGACGCGAGATCGCTCATGCCCGCCCTCCCGAAGTGTCGACGCGCGCGAAGAGCCGGGCCAGCGCCGGGCGGAACATGTGTTCGAGCGCCCCGGCGAAGAGGATCACCAGCGCCTGGATGACGACGATCATGTCGCGGCTGATCGCCGGCTTCTCGAAGGCGAGTTCGGCCCCGCCCTGGTAGAGGATGCCGAAGAGCGCCGCCGAGAGCACCACGCCGAAGGGATGCGAACGCCCCATCAGCGCCACGGCGATGCCGACGAAGCCGGCGCCGGCGACGAACTCGAGCAGCAGCCGGTGCTGCACCCCCATCACCTCGTTGACCGCCATCAGTCCCGCGAGCCCTCCCGAGACCAACATGGCGACGACCACGGCCGAGCCCGGATCGACGCCGGCATAGACCGCCGCGATCGGGTTCTGACCGACCGTGCGCATCTCGAAGCCGAACTTCGTCCGCCACACCAGGAGCCGGACGAAGACCGCCGCGGCGAGTGCGACGAAGATCATCGGATTGACCGGCGACTGGCCGAGATCGATGCCCCAGGGCATCAGGAAGTCGCGCAGGAAGGGCAGCCGGGTCGCCGGCTCGAAGGTCTTGGTCTCCGGGCTCATCGAGCCGGGTTCGCCCAGCACCTCCACCAGCAGCCACACCATCAGCGTCGCCGCCAGATAGTTGAACATGATGGTGGTGATGACGATGTGGCTGCCGCGCCGTGCCTGCAACCAAGCCGGCACGAAGGCCCAGGCGGCGCCGAAGAGCGCCGAGGCGGCGAGCGCGAAGGGCACGACCAGCCACCACGGAGCGCCGTCGAAGGCGAGGCAGACGAGCGCCACGCCGAGCCCGCCGAGAGTGGCCTGCCCCTCCGCCCCGATGTTGAACAACCCGGCATGGAAGGCGACCGCCACC
>JAOTSD010000100.1 GCA_030247555.1 Siculibacillus sp.
AGGAGATCGAGAAGGCGCTCGACGAGATCGTCGCGGAGATCCTCTCCGATCCGGAGGCGGCGTTCCGGCCGCTGGCCGTCCTCTTCCAGGACTTCCAGTTCCACTGCCGGCTGCGCCGACTCGGCGGGGTGGCGCAGGACATGTCGTCGTTCCGCCGCCGCTTGGCGCTGGCGCGCGCCGGCGTCGAGGCGAAGGAGGGCGCCGACGACGACTGGAGCCGGGTGATCGCCATGTCCGAGGGCCTGCCCGAGGAGATGCAGGGCGTCTTCCTGATGGTCGCCCGCGCCGCCCGCGACGAAGCCCCCTGCCCCTCCGACGCGGCGCTCGCCCAGGCCTACGGCAGCCATTCGCCGTCGCGCGGCCGCTGGCTCCTCTCCTACATGGCCGAGCGCGGGCTGATCGTGTCGGAGACCGATTTCCGCGGCAATCGCATCGTCGCCGTCGCCGGGGTCGGATGGCGGACGCGTCCGGCCGGCGGGACGGCCGCGGTGCGGTCGGGGCGCACCCGCTCCGCGGCGACGACGGCGCGGATGGTGACCGAATCTCTGCGCCGATCGGTCGACTGACCGCGAACCCGGCGGCGGCGGGTGCGGCGGGCGGCGCTCGCCACCCTGTCATCGCGGTCGCGGTCTCCCATATGAGGGGAACGAACCCGGCGCCGCGACGACGCCGCACGGTGGATCCGACGAGCCGACGATGAGACCCTCCCGCATACAGCTCCTGATCTACGCCCTCGTGCTCGCCACCATCCTCGCCCGGATGGGCAAAGAGATTTGGGAGACCTGGGGGAACTGACCGGATCGGCGCGGCGGACGCGCGGAGCGGCCGCAGGCTCGCGCGCGCCCTCGCGTGTCGGAAAGGCGGAACGCCTTCCCTCCCGTGGCTCAGAGGATCAGGCGATAGTCGAGATAGGGGACGAGATCACCGGGTGCGACGGTGGTCGTCTCTTCGGCGAGTTCGACGAGCCCGTCGGTCCGCGTGAGAGAGGTCAGGACCCCGGCGCCGTCGACGGGGTATTTCCGGGCGATCGTCCGCCCCTCCTGCGCGGCGAGGGAGACGCGGACGTATTCGCGCCGACCCGGCTTCTTGCGGTAGGTGAAGTCGGCGACGACCGTCTGCCGCGGCACGGGCGCGACCCGCGCTCCCGCCAGCGCCGCAACGATCGGCCGCAGCACGTGCGCCCAGGTGACGAAGACGGCGACGGGATTGCCCGGCAGGCCGACGAAGGCCGCTCCGCCGATCGTTCCCATGGCGACCGGGCGTCCCGGCTTGATGGCGAGACGCCAGAAATGCAACGCGCCGCGCGCCTCCACCGCCGCCTTGACGTGGTCCTCCTCGCCGGTCGAGACGCCGCCGGAGGTGACGATGAGGTCGTGCTCGTCGGCCGCCGCGCCGAGGCGGCGGGCGGTCTCGTCGAGATCGTCGCGCAGGATGCCGAGGTCGGTGACGACGCAGCCGGCGCCCCTCAACATCGCCATCAGCGAGAAGCGATTGGAATCGTAGAGCGACGCCGGACCGAGCGGGGTGCCGGGCTCGCGGATCTCGTCGCCGGTCGAGAAGACGGCGACCCGCGGCCGGCGGCGGACCTCGAGCCGGTCGACCCCGAGCGCGGCTAGGAGCGCGACGTCGCGTGCATCGAGCCGGCGCCCCGCCTCGAGCACCGGCGATCCGCGGGCGACGTCCTCGCCCCGCGGGCGGACGTTGGCGCCGCGTTTCAGACCGGCGGGCAGGCGCACCCGCCCGTCGTCGAGCACCACCACGTCCTCCTGCATGAAGACCGTGTCGCAGCCGACCGGCATCGGCGCGCCGGTGAAGATCCGCACCGCGGTGCCGCCGACCGCCTCGTGGCCGGCGCCGTGGCCGGCGGCGATGCGGCCGACGACGGCGACCTCGGTCGCCCCTTGCGGAGCCAGCGCGGTATGAGCGACGCCGTAGCCGTCGACCGCCGAATTGTCGAAGGGCGGCAGGTCGACCGGTGCGACGAGGTCGACGGCGGCGACGCGCCCATCGGCCTCGACGAGCGTCACCACCTCCGTCTCGGCGATCGGCGGAACGCGCGCGGCGACCCGTTCGAGGGCGTCCTCGATGCGCATGAGCTCACCACCGAAGGCGAAGACGTCGTCCGAGAGCTGAGCCATGCGGCGGGGAACTCCTGAGGCGGTCCGAACGGGCCGACCGAGCGCCGATCAGGCGCCCGGCTGGTCGGCGTTGGGGAAGAACAGTTGCTCGCCGCCGATCTTGTGGTCGGCGATCGCCTTCTGCCCCTCCGATCCGGTCAGCCAGTTCACGAAGGATTCCGCCTCCCGGGTCTTCACGTGCGGGAATTTCTTCGCACTCACCGCCATCACTCCGTACTGATTGAAGAGGCGCCTGTCGCCCTCGACGGCGATCACCAGATCACCGCGATTCTTGAAGCCGAGCCAGGTGCCGCGGTCGGTCAGGGCATAGCCGTTCATCGCCGAGGCGGTGTTCAACGTCGCGCCCATGCCTTGTCCGATCTCGCGATACCAGTCGGCGCGCGCCGCCGCGAGGTCGATGCCGGCGGATTTCCACAGCGCCAGCTCCGCCATGTGGGTCCCCGACTTGTCGCCGCGCGAAACGAACGGCGCCTTCTTGGCGACGATCGCGGCGAGCGCCGCGGCTATGTCCTTGCCGCCGGCGACGCCGGCCGGGTCGGATTTCGGGCCGACGAGAACGAAGTCGTTGTACATCACCGGCCTGCGCGCCTCGGAGAAGCCTTCGGCGAGGAACTTCTCCTCGGCCGCCTTGGCGTGGACGAAGACCACGTCGGCATCGCCGCGGCGACCGGTGTCGAGCGCCTGGCCGGTGCCTTGGGCGATCACCTTGACCGCGATGCCGGTCTTCTTGGTGAAGATCGGCAGGATGTACTCGAACAGGCCGGAGTCCTGTGTCGAGGTGGTCGAGGCCACCACGATCGTGGCCGCGGGCGCGGGCGATTGCGCCTCGGCGCCGATCGGCGATGCGACGAGGCAGGCGATGGCGAGAAGCGTGCGCCGTGTGAAGTGGTTCATCCGTCTTCCTCCCTTACGTTGTCTCACGCCAGCAGATCGCCGGCGAGGAAGGCGATCCCCTCCGGCGTTTTCGGTTCGGTGAAGAATGCCGCGGCCGGAGCATCCTCGTGGATGCGCCCGCCGAGGACGAAGAGGACGCGCCGAGCGAGGCGGCGCGCCTGTGCCAGATCGTGGGTGGCCAGAACGATGGTGCGCCCCTCGCCTTCCAGCATGACGATCGTCTCCTCGATCGCTCGGGTGGCGGCCGGATCGAGCTGCGAAGTCGGTTCGTCGAGGAACAGGGTCTCGACGTCGAGCGCCCAGGCGCGGGCGATGGCGAGCCGTTGCTGCTCCCCACCCGAAAGGACGCGCGCCGGCCGATCGGCGAGATGGTCGAGCCGGAAGCGGACCAACGCCTCTTCGACCCGTCTCCGGCGGGCGGCGCGTCCGTGTCCGGCGGCGGCGAGGGCGTGGGTGAGGTTGGCGCCGACCGAACGGCGCAGCATCACCGGCTTCTGGAAGACCATCGCGTGCGCCTTGACCCCGGCGCGGCGTCCGTCGCCGTCGCCCCACCGCACCGCTCCGGCGCTCGGCGTCAGGAGCCCGTGGCAGAGCCGCAGGAAGAGCGACTTGCCGGCGCCGTTGGGGCCGACCAGCGCGACGACGCCGCCGCGATCGAGCGTCAGGTCCACTTCGGTGAGGAGGCGTCTCCCGTTCACTTCGAACGAGAGCCCCTCGACCCTGAGCGGCATGATCGAAGTCGGGCCGTGCATCGCGTCACCCGGCGTTCCGCGCGCCGACCCGGCCGACGCCGAAGGCGAGGATGTTGAGACCCAAGGTCAGCACCAGCAACGCCGCGCCGAGGCCGAGGGCGAGCGGCAGGTCGCCCTTCGACGTCTCGAGCGCGATGGCGGTGGTCATGGTGCGGGTGTGGCCGACGATGTTGCCGCCGACGATCAGCACGGCGCCGACCTCCGCCGAGGCCCGGCCGAAACCGGCGAGCAGGCCGGTGAGGAGCGAGAATCGGGCTTCCCACAACAGGGTCGGCACGGCGCGGATGCCGGTGAGGTCGAGCGAAGCGAGATGTTCGGCATATTCCCGCCAGAGATCCTCGATGGTCTGCCGGGTCAGAGCGACGACGATCGGCAGCACGAGGACGACCTGGGCGAGGATCATCGCCTTCGGGGTGAACAGCCAACCGAAGAATCCGAGCGGCCCGGACCGCGACAGGAGCAGGAAGATCAGCAACCCCGCGACGACCGGCGGCAGACCCATGAGGGCGTTGATCGTCACGATCAGAATGGTCCGCCCCGGAAAACGCGAGACCGCGAGTAGTGCGCCGGCCGGCATGCCGATCAGCGCCGCGAGCGCCACCGCGGTCAGGGTGACGCCGAGGCTCAGCCCCACGATCGGCCAGAAACCGGGGATCGACCCGCCGAAGATCTCGGCGGCGGCGGCCAAGAAGCCCGCGACCTCCATTCTTCCTCCCGGACGCGACGCCGGATCTCGTTCCGGTCTCTCGAGTGCGTCATGACCACTACGACATCACGCTTCGCGTCGGTACGCCAGCCCTGATTTCGCTCTCAGCCACCGCCTTTGCGGAAGACCAGTTGGAAGCGCGCGAGAAAGGCGGTGGCGGTCGCTTCGTCGGCCGCGGCGATGGAGAGCGCCACGTCGGCGATGGCGAAGCGGATGAGGCCGATCGCTCGCTCGCGGCCTTCGCCGATCGACATCGACCAGGGCGCGGCGGTGGCGCCGAAGCGGCCACGGACGGTCCGCCCCTCCACCTCGATCGGATGGGCGGGGTCGAGATGCGGTGCGAGACGGATCATCTCGTCGAGGGTCAGCGCCATCTCGAAGGCGTGGACGCGCTCTCTCGTGCCTGCCGTCTGTCGGGACATCTCAACCGCCCGCGATCGGCGGCCAGATCGACAGAACCTCGCCCGGCGCGAGCGTCCGGGTGGCGCGCATCTCCGGAACGACGAAGGCCCCGTCGATCAACACGAGGGCGCAGAGCGCCACCGGCAGATCGAGAGTCGCGACGATGTCGGCCGGGGTCGTGCCGGCCGGCACCGAGAGGCGGATCTCATTGCGTCGGGCGCCTTCCGGCAGCCAGCGCTCCAGCATGGCGAAGAGCTTCAGGGTGATCTCGATCGCCTCGCCGGTCGCGGGCGCTCCCCTGATGGCGAGCGTGTGGATCATCGGCTCCTCCTCTCCGGATCCCCGGACGGCGCCCCGTCAGGCCAGTGAGAGGGCCGCGGTGAGATAGGCGTCCATGAACCTGTTGGGGTCCGCCTTCAGCCGTTCCTTCCACTGCGATCCGAGCCGGGCTCCGGTCTGGATCAGGCCGCGCAGCGCCCCGATGTGATGCGTCCGCCCCACGACGGTCGCGCCGATGACGCGATCCCCGAGGAACTCCAGGCGGATGTAGTGGAAGGCCGCCTCGTCGACCAGTTCGACGTGGTCGCCGCCCTCCGCGCCCCACCATTGGCCGTAGGAGGTGGAGACGAGGCCGAAGGTCTCGAGCACGTTCATGCGCAGGCCGCCGAGGGTTCGCGCGTCGCCGCCGGCCATGTTGGCACCGGCGACCAGCGCCTGATCGGCGGCGTTCGGCTGGATGGCGTTGACCATCAGCTCGCCGGTGGAGAAGTCGGTCGATTCGGTGCAGTCGCCGGCCGCCCAGACGTCCGGCGCCGTGGTGCGCATGCGGTTGTCGACGACGATGCCGCCGAGCTTGCCGATTTCGACGCCGGAGCCCTTCAGATAGTCGATCGCCGGGGCGACGCCGGTGGCGCAGATGACGAAGTCGAAGGCCCGCGACGAGCCGTCGCCGAAGGAGACGTCGACCCGCTCCTTGGTGTTCTTGGCCTTGTAGACCGGCGACAGCAGGCCTCCCCGGGGCACGTTGGCCTCGATCGCGGTGACCCGGGTCGAGGTCAGGACCTCGACGCCGGCCTTCTCGCTCCAGGCGCGGATCAGGGCCGAGGCCTTCGGCGTCATCATCCGCGGCACCATGCGGTCGCCCATCTCGACGACGGTGAGCGAGCCGCCGGTCTTGCCGACCGTGTTGGCGATCGCCTCCATGATGATGCAGCCGATGAAGCCGGCGCCCATCTGCAGCACCTTGGCTCCCGGCCGCAACCGCTCGAGGATGGCGCGGGCGTCCTCGAGCGTCCAGCAGGAGACCACCTCAGGCAGGCTCATCCCCGGAATCGGCGGACGCACCGGCTTCGAACCGGTGGCGAGCAACAGCCGGTCGTAGGGCAGGACCTCGCCGTTCGACAGCGTCACCCGCCGCGCATCGGTGTCGACAGACACGGCGCGCGCTTCGACGAGGCCGATCCGCCGTTCGGTCCAGTGGTTGCGGTCGTGGCGCAGCAAGGTGCCCGATTCGGCGATCTTGCCCTCTAGCAGATAGGGGATCGCCATGCGCGAATAGGGCCGCTCGTGCTCGTCGCCGACGACGACGATCTCGTCGTGCGGGCGCTGCTTGCGGATGTTTTCGGCGGCGACCACACCGGTCGGGCCGTTGCCGAGGATGACGTGCTTCATGGGCGGGGTCTCGCGCGCGTCGCCGTCGCGACGCCCTCACGCCCCCGCGAGCGGTACCCCGCGGAAGACGGAGGGTCGGACGTGGGGAGTGTGAAGCGGGACGACCGGCACGCGGCCGCCCCGCGTCGGATCACAGGCCGAGGCGAGCTCGCGTCTCGGGAGTCGGGATGCCGTCGGCGGTCCAGCCGCGCTCGGCGTAGTATTCCGGCAGCATCTTGGCCAACCCGTTGACCAACCCCTTGGCCGGGCCGGTCTTGGCCGGCTCGGTGGTCAGGCGCTTGGGCAGGGTGTCGTCCTTGGCGGTGAAGCCGGCGGCGTTGTTGAACATGCGCTCCATGTTCCAGATGCGCTCGCCGACGACGTTGAGGTTCTCGAGGCTCCAGTCGCCTTCACAGGCGGCCTGCAGCTGCGGCGCGACGTCCACCAGGCTCCAGGCGAAGGAGGTGAAGAGGCAGATGCCGGCCGAGTCGAACACCGCCGTGGCGTCCTGGAACGCTTTGACCAGTCCCGCCTTGCCGTCGGTCGCCAGCGGATCGGTCTTGATCGGGATGCCGAGCACCTCGGAGGCCACGGTGTAGGAGCGGAGGTGGCAGGCGCCGCGGTTCGAGGTGGCGTAGGTCAGGCCCATACCCTGGATGCCGCGGCTGTCGTAGGCCGGGAATTCCTGGCCCTTGACCGACATCGACAGTTCCGGGTGGCCGTACTTCTCGCAGAGCCGCTTGGAGCCGAGCCCCATCTCCTTGCCGAAGCCCTCGCCGGTGGCGGTCTTCTCGGCGAGGAAGGTGAGCGCGCGGGCCGAGCCGAAGGGCGCCTCGATGCCGATCTGCTCCTTGGTGAGGACGCCCATCTCGTAGAGCTCCATCACCGCGCCGACCGTGGCGCCGAAGGAGATCGGGTCGAAGCCGTCCTCGTTGCAGATGAAGTTGGCGAATGTCAGCGCCTCGAGGTCGTTGACGCCGTTGGCGGCGCCGAGCGCCCAGGCCGCCTCGTACTCGAGACCGCCCGACGCACCCCAGTACTGCGGCCGGTTCTCGACCGTGTAGTGGCCGTTGTCGAGCTGGCTGATGCGCCCGCAGGCGATGGTGCAGCCGAAGCAGGCCTGATTGGTGACGAGGTTGGCCTTGCCGTCGGTCGGCCGCTTCTCGCGCATCGCCTCGGCCGAGATGTCGCGGGCTCCCTCGAACTGGACGTCCTTGTGGTTCCGCGTCGGCAGGGCGCCGATCTCGTTGATGACGTTCATCAGCACCTGGGTGCCGTAGGTCGGCAGGCCCTGGCCGGTGACGGCGTTGTCGGCGAGAACCTTCTTGCCGGCCTTGGTCGCCGCGAAGAAGGCCTTCGGGTCGCGGATGTCGCCGACACCCTTGGTGCCGCGCACGGCGATCGCCTTGAGGTTCTTCGACGCCATCACGGTGCCGACGCCGGAGCGGCCGGCGGCGCGGTGGAGGTCGTTGACCACCGCCGAGTAGAGGCAGCCCTGCTCGGCCGAACGGCCGATCGAGGAGACGCGCATCAGCGGATCCTGATGCTTGGTCTTGAGGTGTTCCTCGGTGTGCCAGACGGTGGTGCCCCAGATGTCGGCGCCGTCCTCGAGGCTGACCTCGCCGTCACGCACCAGGAGGTAGACCGGTTTCGGGGAGCGACCCTCGAAGATGATCATGTCCCAGCCGGCCATCTTCAGCTCGGCACCCCAGTAGCCGCCCGAGTTGGAGCAGGCGATGGCGCCGGTGAGCGCGCCCTTGGTGATGACCGTGTAGCGGCCGCCGGTCGAGGCCATGGTGCCGGTCAGCGGGCCGGTGGCGAAGATCAGCTTGTTGGCCGGAGAGAGAGGGTCGACGCCCGGGCCGACCTCCTCGACGAAATACTTGGTGCCGAGGCCGCGCGAACCCAGATAGGCCATCGCCCATTCCATGTTCAGCGGCTCGGGGGTGACGGTACCGGCGGTCAGGTCGACGCGCAGAATCTTGCGTTGCCAGGACATGGGATCCTCCTCGTCTTCCTCAGGCGGTCTTCACGGTGGTGTCGAGCTTCTCGGCCCAGGACCGCATGCGGTCGAGGCCGGTCCAGCTCGCGTCGACGAAGGTGATGGCGCCCGTCGGGCAAGCCTCGGCGCAGGCCGGGTTGCCGCCGCACAGGTCGCACTTCTGCACCTTGCCGGTGTCGGCGACATAGTTGATCGTGCCGAAGGGGCAGGCGATCGTGCACACCTTGCAACCGACGCAGGTGGTCTCGTTCACCACCTTTGCGCCCGTCGCCTTGTCCTCGTGGATGGCACCGACCGGACAGGCGTGCATGCACCAGGCTTCGGCGCACTGGGTGCAGGTATAGGGGACCTTGCGCCCGGTCGAATGGAACTCGAAGACCTTGATGCGCGACTTGGACGTGGCGAAGATCCCGTGGTTCTCGTAGGAGCAGGCCATCTCACATTGCAGACACCCGGTGCACTTCGATGCGTCGATGTGCAGTGAATTCATCATGGGCCTTGTCCTCCCTGTGGTCGACGCCCGACGAGATCGCGCGCGCTACACCGCGACGACCGAAATTCGCTATGTTCATGTGAGCAAAGCGACCCCGTATCGCTCCACTCCTCCCCTACGGCGTTGTGTTCGGCTCAACAATACGAACCGACGCAGCCGTTTTTCTTTAGCGAGATGATCTTACCACTCGTGGAATTTTGCAATTGTTCGAAACCACTTTTTCGAACGTTTCGAGCCTCGGATCGGACGGCGCCCGGCTCCGCTTGCAAGGGCCCGGAAAAGGCGGTCTTCTTGCCTTCCCGCGCCGTCCTCGTACACGGAGCCGCCATGATCGCCGTCCGCCTGTTCCTCAAGCTCGACGCCGAGACGCGCATCGGCCACGGCAAGGTGGCTCTGCTCGAGGCGATCGCCGAGACCGGTTCGATCTCGGGTGCCGGGCGGCTGCTCGGCATGACCTATCGGCGGGCCTGGGAACTCGTCGATCACCTCAACAAGGCGTTCGGGCGGCCGCTGGTCGCCGGCCAGAGCGGAGGCACGGGCGGCGGCGGGGCGCGACTGACCGAACTCGGACGCGAGGTGGTGGCGCGCTACCGCGCCGTCCAGGCGGCGGCCGAGGCGGCGGCGGCCCCGCACGTCGCCGCGCTCGCCGATCTCATGGCGACGGCCGAAGCCCAGGACGGGCTCGACGACGGCTGCTGAGCCGCGCTCACGCCCGGCGGAAGCCGAGGTCCGCCAAGACCGCCGCGACCTCCGGGTCGGCCAGCAGATCGAAGAAGGCGCGCACCGCCGGGCGGTCGACCCGCGATGCCGGGACGGCGAAGTCGTAGTGTTCCTCGCCGTGGGGGATGAAGGCGAGACCCTCAGCGCGGGCCGCCGCCTCGATCGCCATCCCCCAATCGGCCGTGCCGCGCGCGACGGCGACGGCGACCGCGCCGTGTGAGCGCGGCTGATTGTGCCAGCCCGGGGGGCGTCGCCCGGCGAGCAGGCGGTCGATCAGGACGCGGGTACCGGCGCCCTGATTGCGGTTGACCATGATGATCGACGGATCGCGCAGCGCGGCGGCGACCGCCTCCTCGACGCCGAGCCCCTCGAAGCGTCGATCTCCCGCGCGGTGTAAGAAGCCTTGGATTCGCCGCCACCCCTCGCGGAAGACGAGCCCGTCGCCGAGGAGCGGGCGGTTCCACTCGCCGCTGGCGACGTCCATCAGGTGCATCGGCGCGATGTCGCATTCGCCGCGCTGCGCCGCCCGGAGGCCACCGGTGGAACCGAGTGCCAGGATGCGGACCCGGAACCCGCGCGCCGTCAGCCGGTCGACGATCGGTTCGAGACCGACGCAATGCGAGCCGGCGATCACCAGATCCGGCAGGCGCGTCCGCGGATCGAAGAGCGTCACGTCGCAGGCGCTTCCGGCCGGCAGGTGGTCGGCGAGCGCGTCGACGGCGACGAAGCCGTCGGCCTGAGCGAAGGCGGAGATCGACCCGGAGCCCTTGAACACCGGGTGGGCGACGATCTCGCCGTCGTCGCCTTCGGCGAGCGAGACCATGACGTATTCGGTGCGGCCGCGGTCGGAGGGCACGCGCACCGGGACGGTCGCCGCCACCGCTTCGTCGGTTCGCGGCGCCAATCCGGCGAGCCGGCGCAACGACGGCACCACGAATTCGTGGAAGGTGAACATCGCCGAGGCGGGGAAGCCGGGCAGCACCACCACCGCCCTGCCGCGGCACACCGCCAGACACAGCGGCTTGCCGGGCTTCAAAGCCACCCCGTGGACGACGATGCCCGGATCACCCAGTTCGCCGACCAGACGGGCGGTCAGGTCACCCGCCCCTTTCGACGTTCCACCGGAGAGCACGATCACGTCGCAGCGCTCGAGCGCATCGCCGAGGGCGGCGCGCAACGGCGCCTCGTCGTCCGGAATCGCGGCGAAGACCACCGGTTCGCCGCCGTTCTCCACGACCGTGGCGGCGACGATCGGCCCGTTGGTGTCGTAGATCGCGGCCGGCGGCAGCGGTGCGCCCGGGGCCACCAGTTCGTCACCGGTGGAGATCACCGCGACGCGCGGGCGGCGGAAGACCGGCACGGTGCCGATGCCACAGGCGGCCATCATGCCGATCTCCCGTGAACCGATCACCGTGCTGCGACGCAGGAAGACCTCGCCGCGCCCGAGATCGGAGCCGGCGAAGGCGACGTTCTGACCGCTGGCCGGCGCCCGCCGCACCGTGATGCCGCCGTCCGCGGTCGGGTCGGTCCACTCGATCGGCACCACGGCGTCGGCACCGCGCGGCAGCGGCCCGCCGGTGGCGATCACCGAACATCGACCGGTCTCAACCGCCACGATCGGCAGGCGGCCGCAGGCGATCACTTCTCCGGTCGGCCGCAGGACCACCGGGCTCTCGTCGGTCGCGGACGCCACGTCCTCGGCGCGGACGGCGAAACCGTCCATGGTCGAGCGGTCGAAGGGGGGAACCTCCATCGCCGGCGACAGGCTCTCGGCGGCGACGCGGCCGAGGGCGGCGGCGAGCGCGACCCTTTCGATCCCGAGCGGCGCGGCGGCGAGCGCCGTCTCGAATCGCCGAAGCGCCTCGTCTCGGCCGAGAACGGTGAGAAACTGGTCCTGCTTCACGCTCATGCTCCGTCGGATGCGGTGGGGACCCACGGCATCGCCGTGGCCGTGATGGTCGAACCCTCGGCGTGGCCCTCGCAGCGCGGTCCGAGTTCCAGCCAGGCGTCGGCCTCGGTGAGGACACGCCAGGCCGGCCGCCCGACCGCCAGCGGCTCGAGGTCGCCCCGCCCCGTCCGGGCGAAGAAGGCGAGTTCGGTGAAGCCGATGCGCGAGACGATCTTGCGGGTGAGGCGCCCGGTCGCGGTGGCGATCGTCGCCCGCTCGCCCGCGGACCGGCGGATCGGCGGCGCGATCAGGGTCAGGACCGCGATCAGCAGTTCCTCGAGCCGCGCCGGCACGACCAGCGCCGGTCGACCTCCGATCTCGCCCCCCTTCTGTCCCATGCCGGCATGCCGTTCTGGC
>JAOTSD010000161.1 GCA_030247555.1 Siculibacillus sp.
TTGGGCGGGAAGTTCACGGCATCGCGGTCGGCGCGCCGGCCTAACTCGTCGTGCTCGACGTCGACCACCCGCCGCTGATCGGTCGCGACGGCGACGCGCTTCTCGATTCCTGGATCTTCGCGGCGGCGACGAACCCGATCACCGACGTCTGGGCCTCGGGGCGGCGGGTCGTCGCCGGTGGGCGACACGTGGCGCGGGCGGCGGTCGAGGCCGAGTTCCGCCGGGTGATCGGCGATTTGGCGGCGGCGTGAGGCTCACTCGCCGCCGGAGCGGAAGCGGCCGACCAGCCGGCGCTTGTCGCCGGGATGGACGAAGCGCGCCCAGGTGATCGGTTCGCCATCGCTCCAGGTGCGGCGTTCGACCACGAGGCAGGCGGTGCCGACCGGGATCGACAGAAGGCGGGCGAGATCGCGGGTCGCGCTCTCGGCGGAGATGACGTGCTCGGCGTCGCTCCACGGCACGTTGGCGACGAGCCAGGTCCCCGGCGGTTCGACGGCGAAATCCGCCCCGGCCGCGGCGGGGACGGCGGCGAGGTTTATCAACCGCTCCTCGATCTGCAGAGCGGCGCCATCGGAGAAATGGCGGACGAGCAGGCGCGCGACCGGCGTGCCGTCGGCGAGGCCGAGGCGGGCGGCGCTCGCGTCTTCGGCGGCGAGGCGTTCGCGGGCGAGGATCTCGAAAGAATAGACGCCGCCGAGCCGTTCGACCTCTGCGGCGATGTCCCAGATCTCGAGCAGGGGGCGTTCCGGCGGGCGATCGGCGACGACGGTTCCGGCGCGACGCTTGCGGCTGATGAGACCCTCGCCGGCGAGGCTGCGCAGCGCCCGGTGCACGGTCATGCGGGCGGCGCCGTAGCGCTCCATGATCTCGAGTTCCTTCGGGATCTTGGTGCCGGGCGGCCAGGTGCCGTCGCTCATCGGCCGGATCAGGGCGCGCCGGATCTGCTGCCAGAGGGGACCCTGCCCGTCGAGATCTTCGAGATCGCCCATCATTCCACACGGGTTCCGCGCTGTGACGCCGGCCCGAGCGCGCGGTCCGACATCGGTCTCGTACGCCGTCTCGCCCGCCGTTGTCCACAGCGGCGCGGCGGAAGGCGACGGCGGTTCACCCGAGGATCCCGGGCAGGTCGAGGCCCTGCTTCGCCGCCCAGTCGCGAGCGATGTCGTAACCGGCGTCGGCGTGGCGCATGACGCCGGTCGCCGGGTCGTTCCACAGCACCCGGGAAAGCCGATTCGCCGCCGCCTCAGTGCCGTCGGCGACGATCACCATGCCGGCGTGCTGCGAGAAGCCCATGCCGACGCCGCCGCCGTGGTGGAGCGACACCCAGGTGGCGCCCGAGGCGCAGTTGAGGAGCGCATTGAGCAGCGGCCAGTCGGAGACGGCATCCGACCCGTCCATCATCGCTTCGGTCTCGCGGTTGGGCGAGGCGACCGAACCCGAATCGAGATGATCGCGACCGATGACGATCGGCGCCTTCAGCTCGCCCTTGGCCACCATCTCGTTGAAGGCGAGGCCGAGGCGGTGGCGGTCGCCGAGGCCGACCCAGCAGATGCGCGCCGGCAGGCCTTGGAACCGGATGCGCTCGGCCGCCATGTCGAGCCAAGTGTGGAGGTGCGGATCGTTCGGGATCAGCTCCTTCACCTTGGCGTCGGTCCGGGCGATGTCCTGCGGGTC
>JAOTSD010000101.1 GCA_030247555.1 Siculibacillus sp.
GCACTGCCGGCGCTCGGTCTCGGTGTCGCCGTCAAGTGTTCCGACGGTGCGGCTCGCGCCGCCGAAGTCGTGACCGCCACCGTGGTGACGCGCCTCATCGGCCGCACCGACGACCCGGTCTTCGAGCGGTTTCTCCGGCCGGAGATCCGCGACTGGAACGGTGTCGTCGTCGGCGGACTGCGGTCGAGCGCCGGTTGGGCGGACGGCCTGTCGGCCCGACCCGAGCGGGACGCCGCCGGGTCACTGCTTCAGGTAGACGCCGGCGGTACTTCCGGATGAACCCGAGGCGGCGATTATCTTGTCCGAACTGTCGAGCGTCCAGTTGACGGTGTTCACCGTCAGCGTGTCGAGGACCATGGTCAGATTGTTCGACGAGACGTTGGCACCGCTGTTGAGCGTCAACTGGCGACTGGGCAGATGGATGAGCCCGGACAGGTTGGCACCGTTGGTGGCGTTCATCGTGAACGACGTCTTCGCCAAGCCGGTTGCTTCGTACATCAACAGGTTGGCGTAGGTTCCCGAGGTCGGGGCCGAGAGGTTCAGCTTGGTCGTGCCGTTGAACTGGATGTAGGACGTGTCCGGGAAATAGAAGGTCACGCCGGTGCCGTTCCAGGTGCCGCCGTTGACGTTCACGCCGCCGCCCTTGATCACGTAGACACCGGGTTGGAAATTGATCGTCGGGGCGCTGTTGAGATTGGTCCAACCGCAGTAGACGCCGGGCGAGGCCGTGAAGGTGCCGCCGTTGACGTTGACGTTCGTATAGGTGCAGGTCGACGAGGACGGGGTCGGCAGCGTCCCGGCGAAGGGGTCCGTTACCGTGGTGCAGCCCTTGCTGAGGTTCGGGTGGGTGCCACCGTTGTCGAGCACGCTCGATCCGGCCACGCAGATCTTCTTGGTCGACAACGTGGTCGAGGCGTTGAACGTCGCCGCCGGGTTGCCGGTCGACTTGACGTGGACCTGACAGTTCGACGCGTTGATGTTGGCGCCGCCGTTGAGCAGCAGGCCGGGCGTCGCCGAGGTGTTGAGCAGCAGAATGCAGACCTTGTCCGAGGCCGCCTTCGTCACCGCGGTGGCGGTGGCGGCGATCGGGATGGTCTCGACCGAGACGAGGCCGGAGAAGGTCGCCTTGACCGTTCCCGTCGCCGTCCCGACGTAGTTGCCCGAGGCGTCCTGGGTGAAGGTCGACGAAGCGACGGTGAAATCCTTGGTCCGGACCGAAGCCGACAGCATGCCGGTCGCCACCGACGACCAACCGGCCGAGGCGTCGCGCGCGCCGGCGAGCACGGCCGCGTCGACGGCGGCCTGGAGATCCGCCTTGGCGGCGGAGGCGCGCGCATAGTCGACGGCGATGCCGGTCGCGAGCACCAAGGGGATCGCGCCGAGCGCCGCGATCATCCCGATGTTGCCCGATCGGTCGGAACCGCAGAGTACGAGACGGTCGCGCAGTTCGAGTGCTCGGCGGCACAAGAAGGTTCGCAAGAGGCCCATTACGACGATCCGATCGGTTCGATTCGGCGAAGACGTCACTTCGACCGGCCCAGATTGACTCGGCCACCGTAAAATCGAGGTAAAATTATCGGTTTGATTTTATGTATCCGTGAAATACCAAATGCATTCGCCGTGTGGGTCAGGGAGTTGCACTGTTTCCATCGATCTTCAGGTGGTGCGGTACGGATTCACTACTCCTGATCAGGTCGCCCGTCGACGGCTTGCGCCAGCGGTGGCCGACGATCGCTCCCTTTTTCATCGCTTGGAAGACGTTGGCGGAGATGACGGTGGCGCCGGATCGCTCGTCGGCGCTGACCGCGACGCCGATCCCGGCGTCGCGCACCACGTTGCCGGTGATCGTGACGTTGCGCAGGAACTCGCCCCAACCGACCATCAGGCCGAAATGCGGAGCCCCTTCGATCACGTTGCCGGTGACCGCGGCATCGGCTTCGACGGCGATGCCGAAGGCCGGCGTGTCGGGTTCCGTGGAATTGGCCGGGCGCAGATTGCGCACCACGTTGCCCGAAATCGTCGCCAATCGTCCGCCGTCCTGGAAGTTGACCACCGAGATGCCGTTGACCGCCCCGTCGACGATGTTGTTCGCCACCACCGCGCCCTGAAAATCGAATTCGACGTAGAGCGCCGTCTCGCCCGATCGCAGCACCTCGTTGGCGACGATGCGGGCGTTCGAACCGCCGTTCACCCGGATGCCGGAGAAGGCGCAGTCGGTGATGCGGTTGTCGAGGATGGCGACCGAATGGGCGCGGTGGACGTTGACGCCGTTGCCGACCTGACCGCTGCCGCCGGAGTCGGCGCGGATGCGCTCGATCCGGTTGTCGCGGATCACGCTGCCGTCCTCGCCCGGCGTCGAGCGATGTACCAAGATGCCGCCGTCGCCGCAGTCGGCGACGGAGTTGTCGGCGACGACGAGTGCTCGACCGTCGCGGGAGAGCACCCCGTAGCTTCGGATCGCGGCGATGGCGCATCTTTCGATGCGCCCGCCGCAGCGCTCGAGGAACACGCCGATACCGGCGCCGCGTCCGACGACGCAGTCGAGCAGGCGGAACTCGGCGACATCGGCGCAGGCGACGATCGCGCCCCACGGTCCGAGTTCGCGGTTCTGCCCGTCGAAGGCGAGACCCGAGAGCACGATGCGGCGGGCCTTGCGGGCCGTGACGAAGTTGCCGTCGTTCGTCGCCACCAATGTGGTCAGGCCGGGGGTGCCGTGGATCTGCGCCCCATCCGGCAGTTCCACCTGACCGACCCGATAGGTTCCCGGCGCCAGCACGAAGGGCCGCTTCTCGGCCACGGCCTTCGCCAGCCCCGCCTTGAACTCCTCGGTGCGATCACCGCTCCCGGGCAGGAGATCGGCGCCGACAACCGCCGCGCGCGCCGCCGGCGCGGCGACGAGAGCGAAAGGTATGGCGAGGACGGTGCGGCGGGTGGGCATGGTCGGGTCTCACCGATGGGTCGGCGATGTTCGGGGAGCGTCGTTCGTCGATACGCAATTTCCGGGTCGCGGGCAAATCTTGACGCGGTGTCGTGGAATCAACCAAAAGTGACATGCGGCGATTTCACAGAGAGAGCGAGTGTGTCCGGGGATGAAGGTGTGGTGCGTTCCCATCTGGGCCGCGGCTACCCCGCGCACCTCGGACGCGCGCGGCGAACGGGGTTGTTCGAACGGCACCCCGATCTGAGCGAGCCCGAAGGCGCTTCTTTGCTCTGGTTCACCTCCGATCGGAGCAACGATTTGCTCGCCCGGTTTCGTGCGGGAACGGTGACACCCGCCGATCTGGCCTTCGTCGCGGTACTCGAAGCGGCGATCGAGAAGTTGCCCTGGTGCAGGGAGGAATACGTCGACCGCGTCATCCGCATTCCGGCCACGGAACTGCCGGCGTTTCTGGCGAAGTACCGGCGCGGGGAGATCATTCGATGGCCCGCGCCGACGAGTTGTTCAGCGACGCATGCCTTCCGTGGTCGCGGCAATGTCATCTTCATCATTCGGCAACGAACCGGCCGCGTCGTCGGTCCCTTCAGTTGGTACCCGCACGAGGATGAGATCGTCATCCTGGGAGGACGCGACTATGCCGTGACCTCCCTCGACGATCGCGTTCCGGGCCGCGTCGTGGTCGGACTCGAGGAGCAACCCTCGAGGGAATGATCATCGAACTTGAATTCAGAGTCGAAATAGACGATTTGTTTACCCGAGCGACCGACAACGGAGATCGGAAATGTCGATGGCCGAATTCGCCTTCTCCGGGTACGATGCCCGCAAGGGAGCCAATGACGAGGATCGAAACGTGTCTCGCGTACCCTCGGATGATGCCGCGAAGTTCCGCGGCCGCACGGCGAAGTCGAAGACCTCCGGTGATCCGAAGGTCGACGAGCGGTCTTCCACACCCAAGACGGCCGAGCGTGATGAGGTCGGAGGGAGAATTTCCGCACGCCAAGCCAAGCGCTTCGTCGGCAAGATGACCGCCAGCGGCTGGTGAACCGCGCGTCGTCGGCTCGGTTCGTTCACGACGCCACGGCGATCGCCGTGATCGCCGCCGCCGTGGCGCGCGTCAGGGCTTCGACGGTGGAGCCGTGCCCTCGGGGGCCGGCGAGTTCGCGCGTCGGCGGTAGGTGCAGGAAGCCGGTCGGCCGGCCCGCGGCGAGACGCAACGAGCGCCAGAACAGCGCATTGCAGAGGTAACGGCCGGCGTCGTCGGACCACTCGACCGGCGATCCCGTCCCGGCGATGCGCGCCACCATCCGCGCGATCGGCAGGCCGGCCGCGAGGCGGGGTGGACCGTCGGGGTCGAGCATCGTCGCCGGCGGATGGCACCCTTCCGCGTCGACCGCCGCGACGTTCGCCCGATTGCGGGCGCAGCTCTCGACCGCGATCGCCGTCGCGCGTCGCTTCAGCCCGAGATGGAGGACGAGGTGTGGTCGCACCTCGGCGATGAGACCCGGCAGGTCGTCGAGGGCGGCCCACGTGGTGGCGAAGACGTGCGTCCGGATCTCGACCCCGAGCCGTTCGCCCCGGCCGGTCTCCGCGAGGCGGTGGACCACTTCCGCGGTCGGGTTGCGCGGCGCGCCGGGGAAGGGGCCGAAGCCGGTGAGGAGCAGACGGGGGCGGAAGGGGAGGGGAGCAGCGGTTCGCGACCGATCCATCGTGCCCTCCTCCTTCGGCCTCAGATCCCCAGCGCCCCGGCGATCTCGTCGACCGCCACCGATGCCGAGACGGTGCCGTCTCGCACCCCGCTCTCCAGTTCGCCCAGCCGGCGGGCGACGCGAGCGTCGTGGCGCAGCGACTGCATCAACCGCTCTTCAAGCATCGACCACATCCAGGACACCTGTTGCACCCTCCGGCGTTCGGCGAATTCGCCGGTGGCGGTGAGCTTGGCGCGGTGGGTCACGACCTGCTCCCACATGGCGTCGAGCCCCTGATTGGCGAGGCCGGAGATCAGCACCACCGGCGGGGTCCAACTCACCGACTTCGCCGCCATGATGTTGAGCGCGGCGCGATACTCGGAGGCCGCCCGACGCGCTCGGGTGGCGTTGTCGCCGTCCGACTTGTTGACTGCGATCATGTCGGCGATCTCGAGCACGCCCTTCTTGATGCCCTGCAACTCGTCGCCGGCGCCGGGCAGCATCAGGACGAGGAAGAAGTCGACCATGCCGGCGACGGTCGTCTCCGATTGGCCGACGCCGACCGTCTCGACCAGAACGACGTCGAAGCCCGCCGCCTCACAGAGCAGCATGGTTTCGCGCGTCTTGGCCGCGACGCCGCCCAGCGTGCCGGAGGAGGGCGAGGGACGGATGAAGGCGTTGCGATCGATCGCCAGCCGCGCCATGCGGGTCTTGTCGCCGAGAATCGAGCCGCCGGTGCGCGTCGACGACGGATCGACCGCCAGCACCGCCACTTTGTGGCCGGCGGCGGAGAGATTGGTGCCGAGCTGATCGATGGTGGTCGACTTGCCGACGCCGGGAACCCCGGTGATGCCGACGCGCAGAGCCCGGCCGGTGTGGGGCAACAGCGCCTGGACGAGTGCCCGGGCCTTGGCCTGATGTTCCGGCTTCTTCGATTCGACCAAGGTGATGGCGCGGGCGAGCGTCGACCGATCGCCGGACAGGATCCTCGCCGCCAGATCGTCGATCGACAGGTCCCGCGCCGCGGCGACGGGAGGCGCGACCGTCGGCGGCGCCGCCGCCAGATCGCCGGCGGCGTCGACCGCGACGTGGGCGAGGCCGGTGGTCGGTGGCGAGAAAGTGGAGGAGGTCATCGGCGGCGCTCCGCGGGCTCGCCGGTCGAGCCGACGAGGGAAGGATCCCGTCCGTCTCTTGCCACCGTCACGACGGCGGAGTCCAGATGATCCTCTGGAGCATGCCTTCGGCGAGGGCGGAGCCGGTGGGCAGCGTGGTCGACATCGCCGCTTCGCCCTGGAAGGAGAAGGTCAGCGTCACGTTCGGCGCGCCGCGCGAGCGGCAGATCGCCATGCCGAGCCAGAGGTCGGTGCCGATGCGGCAGCTCGACGGATCGGCGCCGGTCTCGCGCAAGCTCATCCCCGGCCGTTCTCCCGCCGGTCCGACGACGTGATGGGTGACGCCGTGGATCTGCTGGATGCGCCCCCCCGACCCGAGGAGGTGCAGCACCTGGATACGGCCGCCGTAGGCCTCCTTGAACAGCACCGTCGCATCGGTGGTGGTGTGCTCGAGGCCGATGGTGACGTTGCCGGTGGTGTAGCCCGGCATCTGGGCGAGGATCGCCTTGGAGGAGAACGGTGTCGCAGCGCCGATCGGCCCGGCGCCCTGCGCGGAGATCTGGAGGAAGGTGTCACCGGTCGCCTGGAACGCCGGCGTCGCGGGACCCGAGCCGAAACTGTCGCCCACCGGTCCGGAACAGGCGGAGGCGAGGCCGGCCGTGACCACGATCGCCGCGAGCTTCGTCACCGTCTTGTTTCGCATCGTGTTGCCACTCCGAATCGGTCGGCGGATCGGTTCGTCGGCGATACGGCCTCCGCCGGCCCCTGTCCACTTCGCTCCCGATCGTGGCGGGCTCGCGGCGGCTTCCGCCTCAGCGCGGCTCCGCCCGAGTTCGAGGCGATGCCACCGCCTCGCGGCGATGGATCGTGGTCCGCATTCGTGCGACTTTCGAAGGGGCGGGAACCGGCGTAGACGAGGCGCCGTTCGCCTGTCGCCGGCGACCGCGTCGCCGCTTCCGCTTCGAGCCGCGAGCCGGACGGTCCGGCGACACCGCGAACGTCCTGCGCCGAGCCGGCCGGGCCGGAGAGAGATGGCCAATGCAGCAGGCGACCCCGGGCGCACCCACGTCGAACCCGTCGGCAGGTCCCTCTGGTGAACACGGCCGGCGCGACTTCCTCGCCCTCACTCTCGGCTCGATCGGCGTCGTCTACGGCGACATCGGCACGTCGCCGCTCTATGCGCTGCGCGAGTCGCTGCGTCATCTCCATGGCGGCGCCTTCGCCCGCACCGAGGTGGTCGGCGTCGTCTCTCTGTTGATCTGGGCGCTGATCGTCGTGGTGACGGCGAAATACGTCCTCTTCCTCATGCGCGCCGACAACAAGGGCGAAGGCGGTACGCTGTCGCTGCTGGCGCTCATCGAAGGCGCGATGGGGCGACGTCCGACGGTCGTCTTCGTGCTAGCCGCCGCCGGCGCGGCCCTGTTCTTCGGCGATGCGATCATCACGCCGGCGATCTCCGTCCTTTCCGCCATCGAGGGACTCGAAGTCGCCACGCCGGCCGTCACGCCCTGGGTGCTGCCGCTGACGCTGATCGTGTTGACCCTGCTCTTCGTCGTCCAGGCGCGCGGCACCGGCGCCGTCGCCGCCTGGTTCGGACCGATCACCGCCGTCTGGTTCCTGATCCTGGCGGTCTCCGGCCTCGTCCACATCCTCGACGATCCCGACATCGTCCACGCCCTCGACCCCCGCAACGCGGTGCGCTTCTTCGCCGGCGCCGGGGTGATCGGGCTGGTGGTGCTCGGGTCCGTCTTCCTGGCGGTGACCGGCGCCGAGGCACTCTACGCCGACATGGGCCATTTCGGCCGCCGTCCGATCCGGGTCGCCTGGCTGGCGGTGGTCTTCCCCTCGCTCACCCTGCACTACCTCGGTCAGGGCGCCTTCCTGCTGGCGCACCCGGAGGCGATCGACAACCCATTCTTCCTGATGATGCCCGGCTGGGCGCTGATCCCGATGGTGATCATGGCGACGCTCGCTACCGTCATCGCCAGTCAGGCGGTCATCTCCGGGGCCTATTCCCTGACCCGTCAGGCGATCCGCCTCGGCCTCTTGCCGCGCTTCGAGGTGCGCCACACCTCGGAGACCCAGCGCGGACAGATCTACATGCCGCGCGTCAATCGCCTGCTCTTCGTCGGCGTGGTGCTGCTGGTCCTGACCTTCCGCTCCTCGTCGAACCTCGCCTCCGCCTATGGCATCTCGGTCACCGCCACGATGCTGGTCGACAGCGCGCTCGCCTTCGTCATGCTGCGCACGGTGTGGAAATGGTCGTTGGCGCGGTCGATCGCCACGGTGTTGCCCTTCGCCGCGGTGGAGAGCGTCTTCCTCGCCGCCAACTCGCTGAAGATCGTCGACGGTGGCTGGCTGCCGATCGGCCTCGCCGTGACCATGATGGTGGTGATGTGGACCTGGTCGCGCGGCAGTGCCATCGTGCTCGAGCGGATCCGGCGCGAGAGCGTGCCGATCGACGACTTCGTCCGCATGATCGGCCGTTCTCATCCCTTCCGACCCGAGGGCACCGCCGTCTTCCTGACGCTCGATCCGGCGACGGCGCCGACCGCCGCGCTCCACAATCTGAAGCACAACCGTGTGCTCCACCGCCACAATCTGATCCTCAACGTCCGCACCGCGCGCCAACCCTACGTCCCCGACGAAAAGCGTCTGGAGATCCTGTGGTTGAGCGACGACTTCACGCTGGTGCTGGTGAACTTCGGTTATGCCGAGACGCCGGACATCCCCCTGGCGCTGACCCTGCTGCGCAAGGAGGGCTTCAAGTACGACATCATGAAGACGACCTTCTTCGTCGGCCGGCGATCGTTCAAGCCGTCGCCGCGCTCCGAGATGCCGGTGTGGCAGGATCGGTTGTTCATCCGCCTCGCACGCGAAGCCTCCGACGCCACCGACTTCTATCGGATCCCCTCCGGCCGGGTCGTCGAGCTCGGCCAGCAGATGCACATCTGACCGCGAACCGACGAGCATCGGTCTCGCTCGCCGGAAGCCGCCGCAGCGTTGCGCGATCTCGCTCCGAGCTCATCGGTCGAAGCGGTACGTGACCCGCACGCGGGCACGGGTCACGCACGGCAGGCGGATCAGTAGCAGTTGCGGGTCTTGGTCCGATACCAGTTGCCGCGGCCGTCCTTGTAGTAGCAGCCGTTGCGCCACCAGTAGTAGCCGCTGCGCCGGCGCTGGGATTCATTGGCGATGAGCGCGCCGGTGGTGGCGCCGATCGCCGCGCCGACGGCCGCGCCGCCCGCCCGTCCGGTGGCCGCGCCACCGATGATCGCGCCCGCCGCGCCGCCGAGAATCGCACCGCCCAGGACATCCTGGGCCGACGCCTGCTGGACCGGCAGAGAAAAGGCCATGACGGCGAGAGCCGCAGCGGCGATGGTCTTCTTCATCGGTCACCCTCCATGTTCCGAGAAACACCGGGCAGATCGTAGCGCCGCCGCCATACGATTGGCAATCGTGACGACGGTCGACGAAGACCCGCAGCGGTCGGCCGCGACGGGTCTGGATCGATGCCGGATGCGGGCCGTGGCCCGAGACGTCACTCCGCCGCTTGCGCCGGGCCGTAGCCGAGACGGGCGTTGAGGTCGGCGATCAGCTTAACCGCGGCTTCGGCGATGACGGTGCCGGGCGGGAAGATCGCCGAGGCGCCGAAATCGATCAGCGCCTGGAAGTCCTGCGGCGGGATGACGCCGCCGACGACGATCATGATGTCGCCGCGGCCCTCCGCCTCCAGCGCCCGCTTCAGCGCCGGGACGAGGGTGAGGTGGCCGGCGGCCAGCGAGGAGACGCCGACGATGTGGACGTCGTTCTCCACCGCCTGGCGCGCCGCCTCTTCCGGGGTGGCGAACAAGGGGCCGATGTCGACGTCGAAGCCGAGGTCGGCGAAGGCCGAGGCGATCACCTTCTGGCCGCGGTCGTGGCCGTCCTGGCCCATCTTGGCGACCAGGATGCGCGGACGGCGGCCGTCGTTGGCCTCGAACTCGGAAACCAGCTTCTGCACCTTCTCCACCGCGTCGCTCATGCGGGAGACCTCGCGCTTGTAGACACCCTGGATGGAGCGGATCTCGGCCTTGTGGCGGCCGAACACCTTCTCGAGCGCGAAGGAGATCTCGCCGACGGTGGCCTTGGCCCGCGCCGCCTTGATCGCGAGATCGAGCAGGTTGCCGCCGGCGGTGGCCTGGGTGGTCAGCGCCTCCAACGCCTCCTGACAGGCGGCCTCGTCGCGCTCCGCCCGGAGCCGCTTCAGCTTCTCGATCTGCGCCGCGCGCACCGCCGAGTTGTCGACCTTGAGCACGTCGATCGCCTGTTCGGTGGTCGGCTTGTACTTGTTGACGCCGACGACCGTCTGGGCGCCGCTGTCGATGCGCGCCTGGGTCTTGGCGGCAGCCTCTTCGATGCGCAGCTTGGGGATGCCGGCCTCGATCGCCTTGGCCATGCCGCCGAGTTCCTCGACCTCGCGGATGTGGGCGAGCGCCTTCTCGGCGAGTTCGGCGGTGAGCCGCTCGACATAGGCCGAGCCGCCCCACGGATCGATGGTGGCGCAGGTGCCGCTCTCCTGCTGCAGCAGGATCTGGGTGTTGCGGGCGATGCGGGCCGAGAAGTCGGTCGGCAGCGCCAGCGCCTCGTCGAGGGCGTTGGTGTGCAGCGACTGGGTGTGGCCCTGGGTCGCCGCCATCGCCTCGATCGCGGTGCGCACCACGTTGTTGAACACGTCCTGCGCCGTCAGCGACCAGCCCGAGGTCTGCGAGTGGGTGCGCAAGGAGAGGGACTTGTCCGACTTCGGATGGAAGTTCTCCTCCACCAGCTTCGCCCACAGGAGGCGCGCCGCGCGCAGCTTCGCCACTTCCATGAAGAAGTTCATGCCGATCGCCCAGAAGAACGACAGGCGCGGCGCGAAGGCGTCGACGTCGAGACCCGCCGCCTTGCCGGCGCGGATGTATTCGATGCCGTCGGCGATGGTGTAGGCGAGTTCCAGATCCGCCGTCGCGCCCGCCTCCTGCATGTGATAGCCGGAGATCGAGATCGAGTTGAACTTCGGCATGTGGCTCGAAGTGTAGGCGAAGATGTCGGCGATGATCCGCATCGAGGGCGACGGCGGATAGATGTAGGTGTTGCGGACCATGAACTCCTTGAGGATGTCGTTCTGGATGGTTCCCGAGAGCTTCGACTGGTCGACGCCCTGCTCCTCCGCCGCGACGATGTAGAGGGCCAGCACCGGCAGCACCGCGCCGTTCATCGTCATCGACACGCTCATCTGATCGAGCGGAATGCCCGAGAACAGCGTGCGCATGTCGTAGATACTGTCGATCGCCACGCCCGCCATGCCGACGTCGCCGGTCACCCGCGGGTGATCGGAGTCGTAGCCGCGATGGGTGGCGAGATCGAAGGCCACCGACAGGCCCTTCTGACCCGCCGCCAGATTGCGGCGATAGAAGGCGTTGCTGTCCTCGGCGGTTGAGAAGCCGGCGTATTGGCGGATCGTCCAAGGCTGGTTGACGTACATGGTCGGATAAGGGCCGCGCAGGAACGGCGCCAGCCCCGGCCAGGTCTTCAGGAAGTCGAGGCCATCGAGATCCTGCGCCCCGTAGACCGGCTTGACGTCGATCTCCTCCGGCGTCGTCCAGATCGACGCCCCTGCCGCGTTCGCCGGCACGGCGACGGTGGCGAAGGGAAGCTTGCTGAAATCGGGAATGCGGCTCATCTCGCCCGTCCTCGTTCCATCGCGGCGGTCCGTCGCGTCGCATCGCGTCCGGGATCGCCTCTTCGAATAGCATGTCGATCGGGCTCGAGCCGAGATCGACGAACGACCACGGCGGAGCGGTTCGTCCGCCCCGCCATCGAAAACTCAGGCACCGAGTCTGTCGAGTGTTTCCGCCAGCGTCGCCAC
>JAOTSD010000102.1 GCA_030247555.1 Siculibacillus sp.
GGAGGTGCCGCTGCTGGTCGACGAGCTGGAGGCCCGGCTCGGCGGGCGCGGCGCGGCGGTCACCTTCGCGCCGGGTTGCGGCGACGGCGCCTGTCGATCGACCGATGGGTTCGACGCGGCGGTGAAGGTGGCGAAGGGCGCCGATCTCGTCGTGGCGGTCCTCGGCGAGCCGTGGTGGATGACGGCGGAATCGACCTCGCGCACCCGCCTCGGCCTGCCCAACCATCAGCAGGCGCTGCTCGACCGGCTGGCGGCGACCGGCAAGCCGATCGTGCTCGTCGTCTTCGCCGGCCGGCCGATGGTGCTCTCCGAGGTCGTACCGAAGACCAGGGCGATCCTGTGGGCCTTCTCGCCCGGCACGATGGGCGGCGCGGCGATCGCCGATCTGATCCTCGGCGAGGCGAATCCCTCGGGCCGGTTGCCGATGTCGATGCCGCGGGCGGTCGGTCAGGTGCCGATCTCCTACGATCGGTTGCCGACCGGGCGACCGTGGAAGCCGGGCGACGAACTCGCCACCCGCTACGTCGACGAGGAGATCACGCCGCTCTTCCCCTTCGGTTTCGGCCTCTCCTACACCGGCTTCGCGATCTCGCCGCCGAAGGTCGCGCAGGAAACGGTGAAGCTCGGCGACACGCTGTCGGTCTCCGCCACCGTCACCAACACCGGCACCAGAGCCGGCCGCGAGAGCGTCCAGCTCTACTTCCACGACGTTCTCGCCTCGCGATCGCGGCCGCGGCGCGAGCTGAAGGCCTTCACCATGGTGGATCTGGCGCCGGGCGAGAGCCGCGAGGTGACGCTCGAAGTGCCGGTCGCCGATCTCGGCTTTCACGACGACCGGGGCGGGTATCGGGTCGAGCCGGGCCACTTCGAGGTCTTCGTCGGGCCGCATTCGGACACCGAGAACCGGGCGGCGTTCACGGTGGTGGAGTGAGGGAGCGCCCTCGCATCACTCCGCGTCGACGTCCACGCCGAGCAGCGACAGCGCCGTCGCCGCCATGATCTTGGCCGAGGCGACCATGTCGTCGATCGACACCCATTCGTCCGGCTGGTGGGCGAGGTCGAGCTCGCCCGGCCCGTAAGCGACGCAGGCGACGTGGGGGGCGAAGCGGGTGATGTGCTTCTGGTCATAGGTGCCCGGCGAGGCGACGTGGGCGGCCGGCCGATCGAGCACCCGGTGGATCCAGTGGTCGAGCGCGCGCACCAGCGGCGCATCGGCCTCGGTCATGGTCGGCTCGAAGGTCATCAGATCGCGGAGACGATAGTCGAGACCGGCGGCGCGCGCCTTCATCCGGTCGAGGAGGTCGACGATCTCGCGGCGCACCGCGTCGCGATCCTCCTCCACCAGCCAGCGGCGATCGAGGACGAGGCGGCACGAATCGGCGACGACCGGGGCCGGCAGGCCCTCGTCGGCGGTCTCGGCGAGGCCGCCGTGGATCGAGTTGAGATTCAAGGTGGCGGCGCGGGCGCCTTCGGGTACGCAGGGCATGCGGGTGCGCCGCGCCGCGAGCTTCGGCATCAGCTCCGCCTCGACCAAGGCGAGGAAGTCGGCGGTGCCGCGGATGGCGTTGACGCCGAGGAAGGGCATCGAGCCGTGACCGATGCGGCCGGTGACTTCCACCTCCGCCCACCACACGCCACGATGACCGAGGCAGACGCGGTCGACGTCGAGCGGCTCGGGGATGATGACGTGGTCGACCCGGCCGGGGGCGAAGCGGCCGAGCCGGGCGAGATGGGCGACACCGCCGAAGCCGCCCGATTCTTCGTCGACCGTCCCGGAGATCTCCAGCGCGCCGGGGAAATCGACGCCGCAGTCGAGGATCGTCTCGGAGGCGACGATCGCCGCGGCGAGGCCGCCCTTCATGTCGGCGGCGCCGCGACCCCAGACGCGACCGTCGCGGACCACGCCGGCGAAGGGATCGAGGCTCCAGCCGTGGCCGGCCTCGACCACGTCGATGTGGCCGTTGAAATGGACGCAGGGGCCGGGGCGAGCGCCTTCGCGGCGGGCGACGACGTTGATGCGGGGATGGGTGTCGCGGTCCCCCGGAGCGCCGTGGGCGCGCAGGTATTCGACGGCGAAGCCGCGTCCGGCGAGGCGGTCGCCGATGAAGCGGGCGCAGGGCTCGTAGGCCTCGCCCGGTGGATTGACGGTCGGGAAGCGGACGAGGTCGCACGTGAGGGCGGTCAATTCGCCCCGCTTCGCCTCGATCGTCTCGAACAGCCGTTTCAACAGCATCCGGCCGCCTCCTCCTCACCGCCGGTTCCGACTATAGGGCCTCGACCGGCCGTCGCAACGCGGGAGCGCGTCGCCGGGTCCGGTGACAAGAGGGGCCGCAGTCTGCGATAGTCGCCGCGACGACCACCGTTGCCGGGAGATCCTCGACGGGCATGCCGATCCTCCTCAGACGCCTCATCTCCGATCTGATCTCCCGCCGGCCGGGAAAGGCCTTCGATCTCGACGACCCGCGGCTGGCGGTGGCGGCCCTGATGTTCCACGTCATCTCGGTCGATGGCCGCGTGACGCCCCACGAGGTGAACCGCTGGGAGGAGGAGCTCGCCCGCCGCTTCTCCCTGACCATCGAGGAGGCCCGCGCCCTGGCGGAGGCGGGCCGCGCCGCCGAACTCGAGACCGCCGATCCGGCGAGTTTCACCGGTCGGCTGCAACGCGGTCTCACTCGGGCCGAGCGTCACGACGTGGTGCGGGCCCTGTGGGCGCTGGTGCTCGTCGACGGTGCCGTCCAAGAATTCGAGGACAACGCGGTGTGGCGCATCGCCGATCTCCTCGGCATCGAAGCGCGCGATCGCGTGATGCTGCGCAAGGAAGTGGAGACGGAGCACGAGGCGGCGGCGCTCGGGACGGCGGAAGACGACCGGTGAGCGACTCGACCTTCGATCGTGACGCCGGGCGACCCGCGCCGATCCTGGTGGTGCTGCACCAGGACACGTCGAGCCCCGGCCGGGTGGGTGCGGCTCTCGCCCGTCGCGGCCATCGCCTCGACATCCGCCGTCCGCGGTTCGGCGATCCCCTGCCGACGAGCCTCGCCGGTCACGCCGGGGCGGTGATCTTCGGCGGACCGATGAGCGCCAACGACGACGACGCCTGGATCCGACGCGAGATCGACTGGATCGCGGTGGCGCTCACCGAGGAGAAGCCGTTCCTCGGCATCTGCCTCGGAGCGCAGATGCTGGTGCGCCAGCTCGGCGGGCGCGTCACGGCGCATGGCCGCGGCGAGGTCGAGGTCGGCTGGTACGGCCTCGAGCCGACACGTGCCGGGCGCGATCTGACGGGCTGGCCGACGCGGGTCTACGAGTGGCATCGCGAGGGGTTCGAGGTTCCGGCGGGCGCCGAACTTCTCGCGACGGGGGAGCGCTTCCCCAATCAGGCGATCCGCATCGGACGTCGCGCCTACGGTCTGCAGTTCCACCCCGAGCTGACGCTGGCGATGATGCATCGCTGGACCGTCCATGGCGCCGGGCGGCTCGACGCCCCGGGCGCACAGCCGCGCCATCGCCATTTCGAGGGACAGTGCCTGTGGGGTGATCGCAATCGCCTGTGGCTGGACCGCTTTCTCGATCTGTGGCTCGACGGCGCCACACGACGCGGCTGACCTTCAGGAGAGTGTGCCGAAAACGAGAAACCCGCTGCCGGGGGGAGGGCAGCGGGTCTCGGTATGGGGGGGGTGTGCGGGGGGTATCGCTCATCCGATGCACGGGACGCCGCCCGGGGGGGGTGCGGCGTTCCGCTCGCTCGGAGGTCCGGTCCCGACGAGGAACCGGAGGGGCATTGGGGGGGCTCGGGATTTCCGGCTCACCCGCCGCGGACCGGACCGTCCGTTGCGATGGAAAGAAGATCACCCGGCAAGATGGCCCGGCCGCGACCGGATCGTGGCGAAAGCTCGGCCATGATCACGATTTTCTGAGAATCGGAGCGCCGGCCGTGACCTCGGCTTCCGCGCGAGCGTCACGGGGGGGCGTCACGTGACGTCGAGCCGGATTCCTTCGCCACACCCGCCGTGTGATTGACCGACTTTCCGCGTGGGTTATCGTCTTAGATGTCACCCGCCTCTTCCCTTCGCGGATCGACGCGGCGGCACCAGGTCTCTTCCGGGAAGCGGACGGGATCGAGAGGCCCGAGGAGGGCGAGGCGAAGCGTGAACCGAGCGAAGACGACCGGCGCGGCCCCCGATCCCATGCCTTCGCATCCGGAAGCTTCGGCGGAGGACGAGGTACACGGCCAACTGCGCGATCTGGCGCGCCGCTTCGGACTCCGGCTGCTCGATCCTTCGGACCTGTCGGAGATCGGCGGTCGGGCCTGCGGTCGTTCGCTGCTGGTGGGCTGGAGACGGGCGCGGTTCGACCGGCCGGTCGGCGCGACGGCGGATGTGGGTGCCGATCGACCGGCGTCGGTCCCGCGCTGCGGTTCGGATCTGCCCTCGGCGGAGCTGCAACGGCGCTCGCGTCGCCACTCCGGCGGAAGGATCTCGTCGAGCATCGCGGACATCGCGCCTCCGGCCGACCGCTGGGCGATCGTCTCGCTGGTGGGGGAGAGCGAAGCGCTCCTGGCGGCGGAAGCGGCGATGCTCGGCGTGCTCGCCGCCGGCCTCGAAGTGCGGATCGGCGACCGAGCCGTCGGGACGGCCGGGACGGGGCGGCGGGACGCCATCAGCCGGCGCGAACGCGAATGCCTGCAATGGACGGCGGCGGGCAAGACCACCTGGGAGATCGCCGGTATCCTCGACATCTCGCAGAACACCGTCGACGGCTACATCGCCTCCGCCGGCCGCAAACTCGGCGCGGTCAACCGCACCCAGGCGGTCGCCGTGGCGCTGCGGCGCGGGCTGATCGACTGATCCGCCCGACGGCGTCGTCAGGGTGCGGCCGCCGGGGCGCTCGATGCCATGTCGACCGAGGCCGGCGGCGCCTTTCGCCGACGAACGAAGATCATCAGCATCGACGGGGTCACCACCAGGGTGAGCACGGTGGCGAAGGCGAGGCCGAAGACGATGGCGCTCGACAGGTGGATCCACCACTGGGTCGAGGGCGCGCCGATCGTCGTCTCGTGGTGGATGAGATCGGGGTTGATGCCGAAGGCGATCGGCAGCACGCCGAGAATGGCGGTGACCGCGGTGAGCAGCACCGGGCGGGCTCGCTCGCGGCAGGTCTCGAGCGCGGCCTCGCGTTTGTCCCAGCCCTCGGCCATCAACCGGTCGAAGGTGTCGATCAGCACGATGTTGTTGTTCACCACCACGCCGGCGAGCGCGATGATGCCGATGCCGCTCATCACCACCGAGAAGGACAGTTCGCTCGCCATCAGGCCGAGGAAGACGCCGATGGTGGAGAAGATCACCGACGACAGCACGAGGCCGACCGAGGTGAACTTGCCGAACTGGGCGAGGAGCACGGCGAAGATCAGGAAGAGCGCCGTGCCGAAGGCCTTCGACAGGAAGGCGGAGGCCTTGCGGCGCTCCTCGTCCTCGCCCTTGAGCTTCCAGCGCACGCCGGTGCCCAGATCGGTGCGGCCGACGTCGGCGATCACCTTCTCCTGGACGTCGGCGGCCTGGATGCCCTCGCGCAGGTTGGCCGAGACGGTCAGCACGCGCTCGCCGTCGACGCGGTCGAGGCGGCCGACGCGCGGCGCGGGCTTCCTCTCCATGACGTTGCCGATCGGCACCGCGCCCATCGGCGAGGTGATGCGCAGCTCGTCGAGCGTGGCCAGCGTGCGCCGCTCGGCCGGATAACGCAGCACGATGTCGACGGAATCGGTGGTGTCGGAAGGGCGATACTCGGTGAGTTTCAGGCCGTTGGTGACGAGTTGGACGGCGGCGCCGACGGTGCCGACCGAGACGCCGTACTTGGCGGCCTCCGAGCGTTTGACCTCGAGGCGCCAGTCGATGCCGGGGATCGGCTTGGCGTCGTCGATGTCGACGATCTCCGGATGGGTGGCGAGCAGCGCGGCGACCTTCTCGGCGGCGGCCGGGAGCTTCGTCGGATCGGTGGCGGAGATCTGGATCTGGATCGGCTTGCCGGTCGGCGGGCCGGCCTGCGGTTTCCTCGGCTCGACCTCGATGCCCGGCATGCCGGCGGTGCGGGTGCGGATCTCGGCCAGCACCTCCTTCGCCGGCCGGCGCTCGCGCCAGTCGACCAGTTCGAACTGGACGACGCCGATGACGTCCTCGGCGACGTCGCCGGCTCCGCCCTTCTGCTCGCCGACCCGGGTGTAGACGGTCATCAGCTCGGGCATGGCGAGGAGCCGGTCCTCGACCGCCTTCACCGCCGAATCCTTCTCGGCGAGCGAGAGGTTGCCGCGGGCGTGGACGTGGACGAGGCCGTAGTCGGGCTCGACGTCGGGGAAGAACTCGACGCCCTTGCCGAGGCGGCCGTAGATCTGGGGGACGGCGACGAGCAGCACCACGGTGATCGCCAACACCGTCTTGGGGTGGTCGACGGCGCGGGTGACGAGCCGCATGTAGGCGCCGTCGATCTTCTTCACCTCGTGTTTCGGCGGGCGACCGAAGAGCGATCCCAGCGTCGGGGTGAAGATCAGCGAGAAGATCAGCGACGCCGAAAGCGTCGCGATCAGGGTGATCGGCATGTATTTCATGAACTCGCCGACCACGCCGGGCCAGAACAGGAGCGGCGAGAAGGCGGCGATGCGCGTCGCCGTTGCGGCGAAGACCGGCCCGGCCATGCGGCGGGCGGCGAGCGCATAGGCCTCCTTCGGCGGCAAGCCCTCCTCCATCCGCCGCTCGGCGAACTCGGCGACGATGATGGCGTCGTCGACCAACATGCCGACCGCCAGGATCAGCGAGAAGAGCACGACGATGTTGACCGTCAGCCCGGCGAGCGACAGCCACATGATGCCCATCAGGAAGGACGTCGGGATGGCCAGCCCGATCATCGAGGAGGCGCGGAAGCCGAGCGCCCACAGGATCACCACGAAGACCAGGATCACCGCCACCAGCACCGAATTCTGCAATTCGGCGAGGAGACGGCGGATGTCGGTCGACTTGTCCTGGCTGAAGCCGACGTGGACGCCCGCCGGCAGCTTCTCGGCGAAGGCGCCGGCGACCCATTTCACCGCGTCGACGGTCTCGATCAGGTTGGCGCCGGTGCGCTTGACCACCTCGATGGCGATGGCGGGGCGCCCGTCGATGCGGGTGATCGAGGTGGCGTCCTTGAAGGTGCGGCGCACGGTGGCGACCTCGAGGGCGCGCACCACGGCGTTCGATCCGGCGACGATCGGCAGGTCGGCGATGTCGGCGAGACCCTCGATCAACGAGGGCACCTTGATGGCGTAGCGGCCCTGCGAGCCCTCGAGCGTACCGGCGGCGACGAGCTGATTGGAGCCGTTGGCGACCGCCAGCAACTGATCGAGCGAGACGCCGTAGCTGTCGAGCAGCATCGGGTCGACCTCGATCTCGACGAGATCGTCGCGGGCGCCCTGGAGGTCGGCCGACAACACGCCGGGGATCTGCTCGATCGATTGGCGCAGCTCGCGGGCGAGCGTGGTCAGGGTGCGTTCCGGCGCCTCGCCGGAGACGGTCACCACCAGTACCGGGAAGAGCGACAGGTTGACCTCGTGCACCGAGGGTTCCTCGGCGGCGGTCGGCAGATCGCGCTTGGCGTCGTCGACCTTGGCGCGGACGTCGGCGACGGCCTGGGCGGAATCGAAGCCGGCGTTGAACTCGAGCAGGACGTAGCCGCCGCCTTCGAAGGCCTGCGAGCGCATCTCCTTGACGTTGGTGACCGACTTCAACCGTGTCTCGACCGGGCGCAGCAGGAGGCGTTCCGAATCTTCCGGCGAGATGCCGCGCAGGGTGAGCTGGACGTAGACGATCGGAATGCGGACGTCGGGCTCCGCCTCCTTGGGGATGGAGAGATAGGAGAAGGCCCCGGCGATCAGGGTGAAGATCAGACAGGTGAGAGTCAGGCGCCAGTTGCGGATGGCGACGTCGACCGGGTTCATTTCACGACCTCCGCCGTCACCGTCTCACCCGCCTTGACGAACTCCTGACCGGCGACGATCACCCGGGCGCCGTCGGGAACGCCGGCCAGCCACAGCCCCGCCGGCGTGTCGTCGAGCAGTTCGACCGGCGCGAAGGCGACCTTCGAGGCCTCGTCGACCCAGCGGACGCCGATGGCGCCGTCGTCGGCGAGCGCCAGCACCGAGCGCGGTAGGCGGACGGCGGGGACGGCCTGAGAGGGCAGCGAGATCTCGGCGGTCAGACCGGCGGCGATGCGGTTGTCGGGGTTGGCGGCCTGCACCTCGATGCGATAGGTGCGGGTGCGTTCGGCGGCGGCGCGCGACACGTAGGAGACGGTCGCCGGCACCGTCTCGCCGGAGACGAGGCGGACCTCGGCCGGCCGGCCGACGGCGACCCGGGCGACGGCGCGCTCGGAGACTTCGCCGGCGACGACGATCGGGTCGAGCGACAACACCGTCGCCACCAGGCGGCCGTCGCCGATCGCTTGGCCGCGTTCCACCGGAATCTGGTCGACGATGCCGGCGATCGGCGTCCTCAGGGTGCGCTTCTCGACCTCGACGCGGGCGATCTCCAGCGCCGCGGCGGCGACGTCGACCGCGACGCGTGAGGCGGAGAGATTGAGGCGCGGATTGGCGCCGGTCTCGGTCAGTCGCGCCGAGGCCTCGTATTCGGCTCGACGCTGGGCGTACTGGGCTTCCGCCTGCTTCAGCGCGGCGGTGCGGCCCTCGTCGGCGAGGCGGGCGACGACGGTGCCGGCGGGGACGGTGGTGCCCTTGGCGACCGGCAGGTCGTCGACGATGCCGGGGCCGCGCGAGGAGACCGCCACGGTCTTCTCGGCCTCGGTGCGGCCGGAGACGATCAGGCTGCGTCGGTAGGGCTCGACGGCGACCTTCACCACCCCGACCTTCTTGACCACGGGGGCGGCGGTCTCGGCGGCGCGCGCCGGCGTCGGCCGCGAGCCGGAGGACCCGAACTCCCCGAGTCCGACCCACAGACCGACGCCGCCGAGGACGGCGAGCGCGGCGATCCGGTTGATCTTGGGCGACATCATGCGGAGAGCGACCTTTCGAGCGCGGCGCGGTGCCGATCGGCCGCGGCCTTGGAGAAACAGCAGAAGACGATGCGGGACGGCGGCGCGGTCTGCGCTTCGGCGAGGACCGCGGCGACCGCCACCTCGGCGGCCTCTTCGCCGGGATAGCCGTAGACGCCGGTCGAGATCGCCGGAAAGGCGATCGAGTCGAGGCGGTGGTCGCGGGCGAGCGCCAGCGAAGCGCGATAGCAGCGCGCCAGCAGTTCCGGTTCGCCGAAACCGCCGCCCGCCCATACCGGGCCGACGGTATGGATCACGTGCCGTGCGGCGAGATGATGGCCGCCGGTGATCCGCGCTTCTCCGGTCGGACAGCCGCCGAGAGCGATGCACTCGGCGAGCAGGCCCGGACCGGCGGCGCGGTGGATGGCGCCGTCGACTCCGCCGCCGCCGCGCAGCGACGAGTTCGCGGCGTCGACGATCGCATCGACCGCCAGGGTGGTGATGTCGGCGACGATCACCTCGAAACGCACCTCGGCGCGGGAGACGACGAAATCCATGACCGATCCACCCGTCTCGTCGGACGAGTGTCCGACTGCAACGACTTAGGTGAGGCGGTCGCTCCGGTCGAGGGGGCGCGTGGCGCGCGGTGGCGTTTCGTCGCGGCGAGACGAATTCGTGCAACACATCAGGAATTTCGAATGTCGATCCGACCGCCATCTCGGCATCGCCGAATTACTGATTTCGAATACAGCTTTTCGACGTCGTCCATTCGCGTATGCGGAGAAATTCCGGCGAGGTCCAGAATCGGAATCTGGCGACGGGCCTCGATACATGGTGCCACATCTCTGTCGATCGTCGTCGCGACGATCACGCCGCCGTCGTGAAATGAAGACGACGATCATCGCGAGTATCAGATCGATGAACTACATGGGCATACGTGAACATACGAGGTCGTTCGATTTTGATTCACGTCAAAGGCAGAGATGGCGAACCGGTTCTAACCATCGAGATGAGCGGCACGAGCGGTGCCGCGGGGCGGGGTTCGCGAACGAACCCCGCCGTGTTTCGGAGGGTCGCACGCATGTGGAAGGTCGCCATTCTCGTCTGGATCCTGATCGGCGTGGTGGGCGCCGGCGCCGCCTTGACGGTCGTGCTCACGGTTCCGTCGCTGTCGGCCAATGCCATGAAGCTTCTGCCGATCGTGTCGATCATCGGCTTCATCGTGACGATCCCGATCTCGATCGTGATCGCCAAGATGATCCTCGCGCAGACCAAGGGCGCCTGACCTCGGACGCGCGAGATCCGGCGCCTCCCGGATTTCGCGCGTGTCGTGGCGTGATCGCCCGAAACGCGTCCGGACACGCGGCCGTCGCGTGGCGCCGGCCGCAGTGAGGTGCGTCTCATCTCCTTCGGCGCCGGTCGGGGCGCCGATCTCTCGGATCCACCGGCCGCCGGGTGGCGAAACCGCTCACTCGGCGTCGCCGGTTCGTGCCGTTTTCCGGCCGGAGCGGTCTCCGTGATCGCCGCGGGATTTCGGGCCGCCTCAGCGGGCCACCGAAGCCGGGGCGTCGAGCCGGTCTTCCGGCGCGTCCGCGACGAAGGTCGGGCCGGTGAAGGCGGTCACCACTTCGGTTCCGACGGTCTCGGGACGGCCGAAGGTCCGGTCCCAGAGCTCGGACGCGAAAGCGGCGGTGGCGGCGGCGAAGGCTTCACGGCGATCACGATACTGGCCGCGCCGCAGCATCTGCGCGGCGAACCAGAGGCCATCGGCGACGCGCGGCCGGTTGATCGGGCCGCCGCTTCCCTCGCCGTGCCAGCGGATGAAGTCGGGCACCCGCATCGGCTCCGCGCCGTCTCCGACCGGCAGCGTGCCGGCGAGCGTCCGTTCGATCGCCGCCGCGTCGACGCCGACGACGTCGGGGTGGGCGAGGAGCTCGGCCAGCGCGGCGCGATTGACGGGGTCGGCGCACCAGCGCGAAGCGCGATCGAGGGCCCTGAGGAGGGCGGCGAGCCCTTCGGTGTGCCGCCCGGCCCGGTCTTCCCGCACCGCCAGCACCTTCTCCGGGATCGAGGGCCAAAGGGCGGCGCCGGGCATCAGGAGGCGGCCGAGCCCGGCCTCCACCGCTCGGACGGTCCACGGGGCGCCGACACAGACGACGTCGACGCTGCCGGCCGAGAGCGCTTCGACCATGTGAGGGGGCGGGACCACGACGAGGCGGACGTCGCGGTCGGGATCGACCCCGGCGGCTTCGAGCCAGTGGCAGAGTTCGTAATGATGACGGGAGAAGGGGTGGACCGCGGCGAGCGTCAGCGGTTCGGCGCCGGTTCGTGCCCGGTTCGCGACGATCCGCGCCAGAGCTCGGCCGGAAGCGACCGGGTCGCCCGGCCGACCCCTGTCGCCGTCCTCGCGGAAGGTGGTCGACGAGACCGCCATCGAATTG
>JAOTSD010000103.1 GCA_030247555.1 Siculibacillus sp.
GGTCAAGGCGGCCGGCCTGGATGCGACCTATTGGGTTCAGGACGAGCGCGGGCGCTGGATCAAGAAGGCGTGAGAGGGGTCTCTCGCCGGTTCCCGAGGCTCCTGGTCCGGGATAACGATCGAGGCGTCGGCCGCCGCGGAGCCCGCATGTCGCGCATCCTCCTCCTCCTGTTCGTCACGCTCGGCTGGGTGGCCTTCGCCGCCCCGGCGACCGCGCACGTCCACGGCGGAGGGCACGGCGGCGCGCATGCCGCCGCCCCGATCGTGGCGGCGCGGCCCGCCCTTCCGGTCGCCACCGGAATCGCCCGGGCCGCCGAGATCCGGGCGGACACCGCCGTCGCCGATCAGGAGCGCGCCGCGCCCTGCGGCGGCGACTGCGATCATTCCGGCGCCGCCGGATGCCTCTGCATGGCGGCCTGCCTCGCACTCGCCGAGCCCGATCTGCCGAACTTGGCGCCGCCGGTCGTGCCCGCCGGCCCGTCTCCGCGCGACGCCGCCCCTTGGCGGCCGACGGCGCTCGTCCCGCCGACGCCACCGCCCCGTCTCCTCTGAGCCCGATCTCGAAGCCGTTTCTTCCGATCGAAGGGTCGCGCCGACGCGCGCCCGCACTCGAGGCACATCACATGAACATGACGCACTACATGGAGCTCCTGGCCGTCGATCAGCCGTGGAACCTCCTCATCTACATGGCCGTCCCGGTCGTCCTCGCCGAGACCGTGGCGATCAGCGAACTGTACCTGCTCCACACCCGCATCTACGAGGGGCCGGTCCGGACGTTGAACCGCGCCGCCTCGATCCTCGGCGGCATCTGGTTCACCGGCATCTTCGTCCACCTGATGATCAACGCCGTGGTGCCGCTGACCACCGGCGGCGGCTGGCGCGGCCCGGCCGACGTCACCGCCGTGCTCTCCTACCTCGCCGGTATCGTGCCGCTCGGCGGCATCGCCCTGATCGATCTCGGGGTGATCGCCAAGGGGCGGGACGAACACGCCAAGATGGGTCTGCACGCCGCCCTCGTCGGCGTCTTCTTGGTGGTCGCCCACATCGCCATGATCTTCGGCATGATGGACCCGACCATCTTGATGTCCGGCACGCCCGGTCCGATCGGTGGCCACATGGGTCATTGACCCGGAACGGAGCCCTGCCCGAAACGCGGAGAGCCGGCCCCCGGGGGCCGGCTCTCTCTCACGAAGGATGATCGGAAGCCCTCAGCCTTCCGGCATCAGCAGATGGCCGCTCACCGCCGCCTTGAGCGTCGCCACCGCCACGGTGGCGATGATCGCCGTCGTCGCGACCAGCACCAACCAGCTCACCACCGCGATCGCGACGGAGGGATGGGAATGGCCGAAGCCGGTGGTCGCCACCGAGAAGGCGGCGGAGGGGAAGGTGTAGCCCCACCACGAAATGGCGAAGGGGACGCGGCGGAAGATCGGCGTGATGGTGAGGAGCACCGCCGCGACGAAGGCGGCGAGGCCGTAGATCGCCGAGGGTCCGGCGCCGTAGCCGTCGGTCAGGTTGGCGAGCGCGATCGAGCCCACCGCCGGCGGCGCCAGCAGGATGACCAGCGCCGGCTTCAACCGGTCCGGCATGGTCGGGCCGGTGGCGATCCGGCTGATGATCGACGGCTGGATCAACACCCAGAGCAGCGAGCCGAGGCCGAACAGCGCCCAGGACAGTTCGACGAAGCCGAGCTTGGCGCCGATCACCGGGGCCAGGATGTTGCCGACCATGGGAATGAGGAGCGGCGGGGTCAGGGTCGCCGCTTCGCGCGGCGCGGTGAGCAGCCCGCGCACCGTCCACACGCCGATGCCGAGGTGGGCGACGACCGCGACGAGCCACAGGGCCGAGGCGACGCCGCGCGCATAGGGAATGAACCCGCCGGCGACGATCATCAGGCCGATGGTGACGGCGCCGACGAAGGCGGAACGGATCGGATGCTTGAGATCGCCGCCGAGCGCCTGCGGGTGGCGCGCCGCCCGCATCGCGTGCAGCACGACGATCAGGACCCAGAGGAGCCCGGTCAGGAGCAGCAGCAGTTCACCGACGATCGCCGGGGCGCCGAGCACGTGGCCGGCCTCGCGCCAGGCGAGGCCGAGGCCGCCGATGCCCATCGGCACGGCGAAGAGCGGCAGCGGCAGATGGGCGAAGCTCGCCGGTCCCGCGTGATGAGCGCCGCCCGCGGCGGCAGGAGTGGTGGTGGTCATGGTCGATGGTCCCCTCGGATCGGCCCGCATCGTCGGCCCCCGCGAACGCATCCGCAAGGCGGGCGATCACGGGGAGGTCATATATTCGAGCCTTCGAATATTCCGACGGTGATAGCGGTGGTGTGGCGGCGGAGCAAAGGGGCCGCTCCTCACGATCGCGTGCGCGGGACGGGATGCCGCAGGGCGGCGAGGCGAGCCGCCTCACCCGTCGAGCGCCGCGCGCTCGGCCTCCTCGTGTTCGGCGGAGAGCTCGAGCCACGTCTCCTCGGTCTCGGCGAGCGCCTTCTCGGCGTCGGAGCGCGCCTTCATCAGGCGCGTGCCCTTCGCCGTGTCGCGGACGAAGAGGTCGGGGTCGGCGAGTTCGCCGTCGAGCTTGGCGATCTCCTTCTGGAGCTTCTCGATTCTCGTCTCGGCGTCCTTGATCTTCTTCCGCAGCGGCGCCAGCTGCTCGCGCAGCACCGCCGCCGCCCGCCGCCGGTCGAGCGCCGAGAGGCGGCCGGCGTCGTTCGCCTCGTCGCGCTTCTCGCCCTTCGCCCCGGTGGTACCCTCGATCACCTCACGGCGATAGTCGTCGAGGTCGCCCTCGAACTCCTTCACCGTGCCGTCGGCGACGACGATGATCCGGTCGGCCGTCGCCTCGACCAGATGGCGGTCGTGGCTGATCAGGATCACCGCGCCGTCGAAGGCGTTGAGCGCCTGGACCAGCGCCTCGCGGCTGTCGATGTCGAGATGGTTCGTCGGCTCGTCGAGGATCAGCAGGTTGGGTCCGTGGAAGGCGGCCAGCCCGAGCAGGAGCCGCGCCTTTTCGCCGCCGGAGAGATCCTTGGCCGGTGTGTCCATGCGGCTCGTCGGCAGGCCCATCTGGGCGACGCGGGCGCGCACTTTCGCCTCCGGCGCATCCGGCATCAGTCGACCGACGTGCTGGAACGGACTCTCCGCCGGACGCAACTCGTCGAGCTGGTGCTGGGCGAAATAGGCGATCGACAGCTTGGTCGCCCGCGCCACCCGGCCCGCGCTCGCTTCGAGCTTGCCGGCGATCAGTTTGGCGAAGGTCGACTTGCCGTTGCCATTGGAGCCGAGCAGGGCGATTCGATCGTCTTCGTCGATCCTCAGCGTGACCTTCTTCAGAATCGGTCGGTCGGGTTCGTAGCCGACCGAGACGCCGTCCAGCGCCAGGATCGGCGGTGACAGTTTGGCGATCGGTTGCGGGAAGGCGATCGGCAGCGCGTGTTCCTCGACGATCGCGGCGATCGGCTGGAGCTTGGCCAGCGCCTTCATCCGGCTCTGGGCCTGACGCGCCTTGGTCGCCTTGGCCTTGAAGCGGTCGATGAAGGCCTGCATGTGGGCGCGCTGCGCCTCCTGGCGATCCCGCATCTTCTGCGACAGAATCATCTTCTCCTGGCGCTGGCGCTCGAAGGAGGAATAGCCGCCGCGATAGGCGACGAGCTTCTGCTGGTCGAGATGGACGATCATGTCCACCGCGGTATCGAGCAGGTCGCGGTCGTGGGAGATGATCACCACGGTGTGGGGATAGCGGCGGACGTGGTCCTGCAACCAGAGCGTTCCCTCGAAGTCGAGGTAGTTGGTCGGCTCGTCGAGGAGGAGGAGGTCGGGTTCGGAGAACAGCACCGCCGCGAGCGCCACCCGCATCCGCCAGCCGCCGGAGAAATCCGAGCAGGGGCGCGATTGCGCCGCATGATCGAAGCCGAGGCCGGACAGGATGGTGGCGGCGCGCGCTTCGGCCGAATGGGCGTGGATGTCGGCGAGCCGGGTGTGGATCTCGGCGATGCGCGCCGCGTCGGTGGCGGTCTCCGCCTCGGCGAGCAGGCTCGCCCGCTCCTTGTCGGCGGCCAGCACGAAGTCGAGGAGCGTGATCGCCGACCCGGGCGCCTCCTGCGCCACCTGCCCGATCTTGGCCGCCCTGGGAAACTGGATCGAGCCGCTCTCCGGTGCCCATTCGCCGGTGACGAGGCGGAAGAGCGAGGTCTTGCCGGTGCCGTTGCGCCCGACGAAGCCGGCCTTCGCCCCGGTCGGGACGACCACCGACGCGCCCTCGAGGAGCGTCCGGCCGGCGATGCGGAAAGTGAGTTCGTTGACGACGAGCATGGCGGCTTCTCTAGAGGAGAAGGAAGAAGGTGTCGACGGTCGGGGCGCCTCCAAGACGCTGGCGTACGATTCGGAAACGAAGCAGATTGAGGAGGAATTCTAGGCCCGACTCGCGGAAGGAGACGTCGCCTTGGCGAGGGTCGCAGTCGTCTCCGAGGTTCCGGTGTTCCCCGTCGACGCGGGAAACCGCAGCCGCATCCTCACTTTCACGCGAGCCTTGCGCGCCATCGGCCACGAGGTGGTCTTCCTCCGTCTCGGCCGTCGCCCTCTCGGGGAGGCCGTGCGGGCGGCGCATCACGCCGAGTTCGGCCCCGACCGCGTCATGGAACACGTGCTGACCGAGCGCGAGCGTCTGACTTTTCGCTTCACGCGCGAACTGCGTGATCTCGGTCGACGCCTGCTTCGCGTCTTCGACGAGGATCTCGGTCACCACAACGGGATCGACGAATTGTGTCCGCGATCCTACGTGCGCGCCGTCGCGGCGGCCCACGCGTCCCGGCGCTTCGAAGCCGTCGTCGTCGAATATGCGGCGATGTCTCGCGTCCTCGGCGTCTTCGGACCGGAGGTGCTGCGGATCATCGACACTCACGACCGCTTCGCCGATCGCCACCGCAGCTACCTCGGCGAGGGGGTGGGTTACTGGTATTCGGTCTCGCCGCGGACCGAGGCTGCGACGCTGCGCCGGGCCGACGTGGTGCTGGCGATCCAGGACGAGGAGGCGGCGGCCTTCCGCCGCGACGTCGGCGACGGCGTCGAGATCGTCACCGTCGGCCACCTGCTCGACCTCGCGGCGCCGATCGATCGCGACGACGGCGTCGGCGCCGTCGTCGTCGGTTCGAACAACGCCACCAACGTCCATTCGGTCGCCCGTTTCCTCGATACCGTCCTGCCGCGGATCCTCGGGGCGCTCCCCGACTTCCGGTTGCACCTCGTCGGCCGCATCTGCGAAGAGGTGCCCGACCGGCCGGGCGTCGTCCGGCACGGCTTCGTCGACGATCTGCGCCGAGCTTTCGAAGTGGCGCCGATCGCGATCAACCCGAGCCTGCTGGGGACCGGCATCAACATCAAGCTCTTGGAAGGCATGGCCTTCGGCGTCGCCGGGGTGACCACCCGCATCGGCGCACGCGGCCTGCCCGAGACGCTGCGCGACGGCCTGGTGATCGTTCCGGACGACGACCCGGCCGCCTTCGCCGAGGCGGTGGTCGCCCTCGCCGGCGATCCCCGTCGCCGCGCCGCCGCCGCCGCCCGGTCCCGCGCCGCCGCGGCGGCCTGGAACGAGGTGCAGGTACGGGCGCTCGGGAAGGTGATGGAACGCATCGGCGGGCGGGGCGGCCGATCGGATCCGGTCGACCCGCCTTCGCCTCGCGCCGACGAGGCCGCGCGCGCCTGATGTGGGGTCCGGCGCCCGCGGGCTCCACCGGGCGCGAAATGCGAGGAGGTTGGTCGTGACGATCGGCAACATCGGCGACCGGCGCGGCGTCGGCGCGGTCGTCGACCTCACCCATCCGCACACCCCCGCCTTTCCCACTTGGGACGGCGTGCCCGGTGTCGCGCTCGAGCGCCGCGCCTCGGTCGAGCACGAGGGCTACGGACTGCACGTCTGGCATCTCGACGAGCACACCGGCACCCATCTCGACGCGCCCCGCCACTACGATCCCGACGGACTCGACGCCGCCTCGATTCCGGCCGACCGGCTCGTGTTGCCGCTGGCGGTGATCGACGTGCGGGCGCGCGCCGCCGCCGATTGCGACCACGCCCTCGATCTCGCCGACATCGCCGCCGACGAGGCGCTGCACGGGCCGATCCCGGCCGGCGCCTGCGTCGCCCTGCTCTCCGGCTGGGGCGAGCGCGTCGGCGGGCCCGGCTTCCGCAACGTCGATGCCGCCGGCGTCATGCGCTTCCCCGGCTTCGCCCTCGCCGCCGCCCGCTTCCTCGCCGAGGAGAGGGGCGCGCTCGCCCTCGCCGTCGACACGCTCTCGCTCGATCCCGGCCGCTCGCCCGACCTGCCGGTGCATCGCTTCTGGCTGCCTTCCGGTCGCTACGGCCTCGAATGCGTCGCCGCCCTCGACCGCGTCCCGCCACGCGGCACCACCCTCGTCGTCGGCGCCCCGAAGATCGTCGGGGCGAGCGGCGGTCCCTGTCGATTGCTGGCGATCACCTGAGCGCCCGCGCCCACTCGCGACCACGCCGCCGCCGTCTTTTCGCCTTCGACCCTACCGGAGTTTCCGCCGACCCGGTGTCGATCGCCGGCGGCGTTAACCATGGCGTGTCGGGAGCGTCGCGCGAAACGATTCGAGCGGGGGCGAGGGGTGCCGGATTAACCTCTCGGTAACGCTCCGCGGGCGAAATCGGTCGCGTAGGGCGACGAGACATCGCCCGATCCGCTTCGCGATTTTCGTTCACGCCGCGCCGTCGTTCCCCGGGGATCCGTGGGACGGCCGCGCCGCCGATTTTCTCCGAGGACCTCGCCCCATGAACCGGACCGTCGACACCCGCATCCTCGCCTTCGGCCTCCTCCTCGGGTTGGCCCTTCTCGTCCGCCCGATCGACACCGCCAACGCGTCGTGGGAGATCACCGGTTCGATCCCGACGGCCCGGGTGCAGGCCGGATCGCACTGAGCCGGCCGATCGGCCGGAAGGTGCTCGCGCCGCCGCGTCGCGAGCGAATCGCCATCGAGCCGTCGGGCCACCCCGGCGGCTCCGTCGTGTCCGTCCCTCCGTGTTGACGGCTCGGTCACCTTCCCCTGCTAGGGTTCGCGGTCGGACGAACGGCTGATCGGAGCGGGTGATGACGGTACTGGTGACGGGCGGCTGCGGCTACATCGGCAGCCATCTCGTGTGGGCGCTCCACGATCGCGCCGAGAAGGTGGTCGTCCTCGACGACCTGTCCACCGGTTTCGACTGGGCCATCCCCGAGGATGCCGAACTGGTGCGCGGCGACATCGGCGACCCGATCCTGCTCGACCGTCTCCTCGGCCGCGGCGACATCGACGCGATCGTCCACTTCGCCGGCTCGATCGTCGTTCCCGAGAGCGTCGTCGACCCGCTGAAGTACTATTGGAACAACACGGTGAAGTCGCGCGAGCTGATCGCCGCCGCGGTCCGCAATCGCATCGAGAACTTCGTCTTCTCTTCCACCGCCGCCGTCTACGGCAACCCGTCGGTCATTCCCGTCCCCGAGGACGTGCCGCTGCTGCCGGTCTCGCCCTACGGCTCGTCGAAGCTGATGACCGAGATCATGTTGCGCGACACCGCCGCCGCGCACGACTTCCGCTATGTGGCGCTGCGCTACTTCAACGTCGCCGGCGCCGATCCGAAGGGGCGCACCGGCCAGTCGACCAGAGGCGCCACCCATCTCCTCAAGGTCGCCTGCGAGGCGCTGCTCGGCCGCCGGCCCTCGATCGAGGTCTTCGGCACCGACTACGCCACCCCGGACGGCACCGGCGTGCGCGACTACATCCACGTCGCCGATCTCGCCGAGGCCCATGTTCTGGCGCTCGGCCACCTGCGCGAGACGAAGACCAGCCTCGTCGCCAACTGCGGCTACGGCCGCGGCTTCTCGGTGCTCGACGTGCTGAAGGCGGTCGAACGGGTCGGCGGCCGGCCGCTGCCGGTCACCTACGGCCCGCGCCGCGCCGGCGACGCCGAGGCGATCGTCGCCCGCGTCGACCGGATTCACGCGCATCTCGACTGGCGTCCCGCCCACGACGATCTCGACACCATCGTCGGCCACGCGCTGGCCTGGGAGGAGATCCTGATGCGGCGCAACCGGGTCTGAACGCCGCGCCGCGTCCGATCAGCCGATTCGCCCCGCCGCCCGAGCCGCCTCGGGGAAGGCGGCGACCAGCGCGGCGCGATCCGCCGCGATCACGCCGCGTTCGGTGACGAGCCCGGTGACGAGCCGCGCCGGCGTGACGTCGAAGCCGTAGTTCGCAACGCGTGCGCCCTCCGGCACGATCCTGACCGTCTCCACCCGCCCGTCGCCGGTCATGCCCGTCATGTGGCTGACCTCCTCGGCGGCGCGTTGCTCGATCGGGATCTCGGCGACCCCGTCGGCGACGCGGAAGTCGATGGTGGGGGAGGGCAGGGCGACGTAGAAGGGGACCCCGTTGTCGTGCGCGGCGAGCGCCTTCAGGTAGGTGCCGATCTTGTTGCAGACGTCGCCGTCGGCGGTGGTGCGGTCGGTGCCGACGATGACGACGTCGACCATCCCATGCTGCATCAAGTGGCCGCCGGTGTTGTCGGGAACGACGGTGTGGGGCACGCCGCGCTCGGCCAGTTCCCAGGCGGTGAGCGAGGCGCCCTGATTGCGCGGCCGGGTCTCGTCGACCCAGACGTGGATCGGCAGACCCGCCTCGTACGCCTTGTAGATCGGCGCCGTCGCCGTCCCCCAGTCGACGGTCGCCAGCCGGCCGGCGTTGCAGTGGGTGAGCACGTTCAGCCGAGCCCCGGCCGGTTTGGCGGCCAGGATGTCGCGGAAGATCGCGAGACCGTGCTCGCCGATCGCCGCGCAGATCGCCACGTCCTCCTCGGCGATGGCGTCGGCGCGGGCGAAGGCCGCCGCGGCGCGTTCACCGACGGAAAGGGGGGCGAGATGCGCCGCCATCTCGTCGAGCGCCCACAGGAGATTGATCGCCGTCGGGCGGGCCCGCGCCAATCGCGTCCGCGCCGCGGCGAGACCGGCGTCGCCGGCCTCCTCCGCCGCCGCCAGCGCCATGCCGTAGGCGGCGGTCGCCCCGATCAGCGGCGCCCCGCGCACCCGCATAGCCTCGATCGCCTCGGCCGCGTCCTCGAGGGTCTCCAGACGCCGCAGCACGAAGCGATGGGGCAGCAGGGTCTGGTCGATGATCTCCACCTCGCCCGCCGCGCCCCGGCGGATCGGTCGTATCCGTTCACCCGTCATCGCGTCCCCTCGATGCTCCCGTCCCGCCCGTGCCGGTCGTCAGGAGCCGGCGGCGGCGTCGGAGATGATTCCTTCCACGCCGGCGCACCTCTGTCGAGGTCGTCGGAGGCGCGCCGGCGTGGATCGGAAGGGTCGGAAAGGTGGCGGAAATCAGCCCATTTCTTCGGCAACTGCGTCGAATTCGACCAATTCGAATCCGCGGCACGGAAAAAACTGTGACGGCGTTGCAACAGGCACCTCGCAATACCGCCGATCGTCGGTCGCCGACCGATGCGAAAGCTTCCCTCTTCCCGATGGGCCGGTATTGTCTAGGGCAACGACGTCGCTCACCGCTTCGTCCGCCACTTCGTTACTCGTGTGGTGGACGGTTCCTTCCCGAGGGAGTGCGCCGCGCCGTCCGGACGCGAAACATCAGGGGGTTTCCCATCATGAACTTCAAGCTCGCTCTCGCCGCTGCCGTCGCCGTCGTCGGCCTCGCCGGCACCGCCCAGGCCGCCGATCTCGGCAAGAAGGCCCCGGCCGCCGCGAACTACGTCAAGGTCTGCGACGCCTACGGCGAAGGCTTCTTCTACATCCCGGGCTCCGAGACCTGCCTCAAGATCGGCGGCTACGTCTACGCCCAGTACGGCGTCTACAAGCAGAGCGCCGCCTGGGGTCTCGCCTACGGCACCCGCACCGGTGAGAACGCCATCTCGACCGGCGCGCGCGTCAACCTTCATTTCGACGCCCGCACCAACACCGAGCTCGGCCTCCTGCGCTCCTACATCGAGCTGCAGCAGACCATCGGCTCGCAGCCCTGGGCCAACGGCTTCACCGGCACCTCGCTGGTCAGCATGGAGAAGGGCTTCATCCAGTTCGCCGGCCTGACCGCCGGTCGCGCCACCTCGATGTTCGATTTCTACACCGGTGACCACCTGTCCTCGATCTACGAGACGGCTCACTCGGACACGATCATCAATCTGTTGGGCTACACCTTCTCCTTCGGCAACGGCATCTCCGCGACCGTGGCGATCGAAGATCCCTCGACCGGCAACGGCAACGGCCGTCGCTACGATCCGGCCGGCGTCTACGGCCCGGTCAAGCACCCCGACTACGTCGCCAACGTCAACATCGCCCAGTCCTGGGGCTCGGCGCAGTTGATGGCCGCCGTGCATCAGAACACCAGCGTCGCCGTCTCGAACAAGTTCGGCTACGCCATCGGCGGTGGCGTCAAGGTCAACCTGCCGATGCTCGGCGCCTCCGACACCCTGTCGCTGCAGGCCGCCTACTCCAAGGGCGCCCTGTCCTACGTGTCGCCGGATTGGTACAACTTCGGCAACTACGCCGCTGAAGACTTCTTCGTCGCCGGCGGAACCATCCGTCAGACCGCCGCATGGTCGATCGCCGGTGGCATCACCCACGGCTGGACCAAGACGGTCAGCTCGGCGCTCACCGCCTCCTATGCGAACTATGATCAGCCGACCGCGGCCGGCATCGACTTCCGTCAGTTCGACATCGGCGGCAACTTGACCTGGACCCCGGTCACCGGCCTCAGCATCATCGGCGAAGTCGAGTACAAGAACGTCGACTTCACCGGCGTCGCCGCCGCTCGCGCCGGCCTGGTCGATCGCAATGGTGTCGTCGGCTTCCTGCGCATCCGCCGCGACTTCTGATCGGCGAGACACGATCCATGACGACGGAGAAGGGCCCGGCGGCGACGCCGGGCCCTTCGGTAT
>JAOTSD010000104.1 GCA_030247555.1 Siculibacillus sp.
CAGGCCTACTTCAACAACACGCCGCTCCTCGCGGCGGCATGAAAGAGGCGGAAATCCACTCAACCGGACCGGGCCTGACTGTTCAAATCAGCGAGACCACCTCTCTCCCCTCGATCCGCGCGCCTTCCCGACCGAAGCCAGTGGCGACATGCGCGGACGATCCCCTTCACGGCGTTGGGCACGCAGCGGATTTCACCGCCTTCCCGATTCTCCCGACCGAGGCCGGGCACCTGAACGCGGAGAAACCGCCATCGGCGAAGCCGAGACGCCATGGCGAAAAGGTCACGCCGCTTCGATGCGTCGGGATCGATCCGTCCCACCGAGGCGAGGCGGACGCCTGATCACGACGGGCGGCGGTGGGCGCCGGCCCTGTGTCTGGCGAGGTGAGACGGCGTCCGGCTCTTCGGCACCTTGTGGATGAAGTTGTAGCGCGCGACGTGGTAGCTCGGATCGAAGCCGTAGAAATTGAGCTTCATGTGGTCGAGTTCTTCGGTCCGGTAGGCCGCGAGCGGCTTCACCGCCTCGTCGGCCGCCCTCGCCGCGCGCTTCTCGGCAAGGAGCGCGTCGAGGTGTGGATCGGCCGCGAGCGCCTTCGCTCGTTCCACCACCATCGCCCCGAACTCGGCCACCGAACGGCCGAAACGGGCATCGACGAGCCCGAGCCGCTCCGCCTCGAGGGTCCCCATCGGCACGCGTGCCTCGGTCACCTCGCGGGCCTTGTCCGGCCCGCAGCGCCGCGGCAGCAGGTAGGTCCAGTATTCCGAGCCGTAGAGGTTGCCCATGCCTTTGTAGTGGGGGTTGAGGATAACGTCCTCGCGAGCGAAGACGAGATGGGAGGCGAGCGCCATGAACACGCCGCCGGCCCCGGCATTGCCGTGCATCGCCGCGATCGTCAGTTGCCGATCGCAACAGATGATTTCGCGGCAGAGATCGTTCATCGCGTTGATGTTGGCCCAGCTCTCGTCCGCCGGGCTCGCAGCGGTCTCGATCGATGAGAGGTCGATGCCGTTCGACCAGAAGTCCGGCCCGCCCATCAGCACGATCACCCGGGTCGGCCGCTTCGCCGCCGCGACGAAGGCATCGCGCAGCCTTTCGCATCTCTGCGTGCTCATCGCGCCGTTGACGAAGGGGAAGTGCAGAAGACCGACGCCGTCGACCTCCTCGTAGCGGACGTCGCGATGGCCGGGCACCTCCGGCAGCGCCTCCGTCCCCTCCAGGACGGAGGTCGCGGGAAGCTTCAACGCATGCGGCGCCTTGCGTCGGAGATGGCCGATCCACACCGCGCCGTCGCGGGTCGCCCGCGCCACCGCCCCGCCGGAGCGGGCGAGCAGGGAGCCGGGTGGGCCGGCGAGCCCCTCGGCCGGGTCAGCGTCGTGGAGGTAGACGGCGACGCCGGCGATCTCGTCGAGGAGGCCGGGGGTGCCGTCGGCGGAGCGGATCTTGCGGAGCACCGTCGCGGTGTCGTCTTCGGCCCAGTCGACGGCCCGGTCGGCCTGTTTCATCGCCGGCCGCCAGACGGACGTCTCGGGTCGCGCCGGCGACCCGTCGGGGATCCGGTCGAGCGCCTCGAGCACCGCCTCGACCGCCGCGTCGGCCACCTCGTTGCGATAGAGGCTCGACTTGGTCGCCGACCGCAGCGGGAAGCGCCGACTCGCCCACACCGGGCCGGCGTCCATCGCCGCTTCGGCCCGGAGGACCGTCACGCCCCAGCTCTCCGCCCCCTCGAGCACCGCCCAGTCGAGCGCGGCGGGGCCGGCATCGCCGACCGGTCCGGGGTGCACCACCAGGCAGAGGTGGTCGCGCCAGACGACCTCGGGGATGGCGCGCTTGAGGAACGGCGCGACGATCACGTCGGGGGAAGAGAGCGCCACCGCCTCGATCGTCACCGCGTCGTTGACGTCGAATTCGAGCGTCACCTCGTGCCCGAGTTCCTGCAGCTTCACCCACAGCCGTTGGGTGAGACTGTTGAAGGAATGCGCGAGAAGGAGGATTCGCATGGCTCGGGCCTCGACTGGGGTTCGTGCCGGATGGCGATGGAGGTCGTCGGTCGCGGGCGATCCCACCCGCGGCTTCGGCGAAACGAGAACTCAGGAGACGACCTTGGCGCGGTCGCGGAAGCGGCTGTAGGTCCAATGGGCGGCGCAGGCGCCCTCGGCGGAGACCATGCAGGAGCCGAGCGGCGTCTCCGGAGTGCAGGCGGTGCCGAAGACCTTGCAGTCGGTCGGCTTCTTGACGCCACGTAGGATGGCGCCGCATTCGCAGGCCTTGTTGTCCGGAACCTGGTCCTGCGGCACGTTCCAACGCCGCTCGGCGTCCCACTCGCCGTAGGCCTCCTTGATGCGCAGCGCCGAATAGGGCACCTGCCCGAGGCCACGCCACTCGAACACCCGGCGCAGTTCGAAGATCTCGGCGACCAGGGCCTTGGCCTTCTCGTTGCCGTCGCGGGTGACGGCGCGAGCGAATTCGTTCTCGACCTCGTGACGGCCCTCGTCGATCTGGCGGATCAGCATGCGGACCGCCAACAGCACGTCGAGCGGCTCGAAGCCGGCGATCACCACCGGGCGGCGGTATTCGTAGGCGAAGTACTCGTAGGGCCGCGAGCCGATCACCACCGAGACGTGGGCCGGGCCGATGAAGCCGTCGAGCTTGACCGTGCCGAGCTCGCGCACTTCGGGACTGTCCAGGATCTGGGTGATCGCCGAAGGCGTCAGGACGTGATTGCAGAAGATCGAGAAGTTGCGGAGGCCACGGGCTTGGGCCTGTTTGATCGCAACCGCGGTCGGCGGGGTGGTCGTCTCGAAGCCGATGGCGAAGAAGACGACCTGTCGGTCGGGATTGGCCTCGGCGAGCGTCAGGGCGTCGAGGGTCGAATAGACCATGCGGATGTCGCAGCCCTCGGCCTTGGCCTTGAGCAGCGACAGGCGCTTCGAACCGGGCACGCGCATGAGGTCACCGTAGGTGCAGAGGATCACGCCCTCTTGCCGCGCCAACCAGATGGCCGCGTCGATGCGGCCGACCGGGAGCACGCACACCGGACACCCCGGACCGTGCACCAGCCGGACGTTGCCGGGCAGGATGTCCTCGAGCCCGTAGCGGCTGATCGCATGGGTGTGGCCGCCGCAGAACTCCATGATGTGATAGGTACGCGCGGGATCGACTTCCGCGGCGATGGCCCGAGCCATGTCGCGCGCCACGGCGCCGTTGCGATATTCGTCGACGTATTTCATCGAAGCGGCTCCGAAAGGATCTCGATCGTCGCGGAGGCGGGCCTCCGACATCGGGTCGACGATCTTACACGCGACCGGCCGTGTCGAAACCGTCGCCATGACGACGCACCGATCGCCGCCGCTCGGCGCCCACGATCGGATCAAATCGATTTCCACTGGAAAGCCGCGGACCACCGGGGCGAAGCCGAGGGCGGCGCCAAGGAGCCGACCTTTCGAAGACGGTGATACGGACCCTCACCGACCGCGCAACGTCACGACGAGCTGCAGGAGGTTGGCGGCGAGGAGCAGCAGGGCGACCACCTGCCAGAAGCGCAGCGGATTGCGCTCGGCGAGCGGGCGAGAGCCGGCCGCGACGATGCGCGCCGTCGGCGTCCGCAGTTCGTGGGTGAACTCCGACAACACCTCGTAGCGCATCGCCGGATCGACGGCGACGGCTCGCTTCAACACCTCGTCGACCCAGGCGGGGATGGCACGGGTCTCGTCGAGGGCCGAAGCATAGGTCAACGCCCGTTGCGCCGCCCGGGTCCGCGCCGCCGCCACCCGGGTGCCGTAGGGAAGGCGGCCGGTCAACATGTGATAGGCGATGACGCCGAGCGAGAAGAGGTCGGATCGCGTCGTGCCGCCCTCGCCGAGGTAGTATTCCGGCGCCGTATAGGGAGCCGTGCCCAGCACGTCCGTCGCGTCGATCTCGGGCGCCGCCTCGATCACGCCGGCGACCCGGGCCGAGCCGAAGTCGATGATCTTCACCGTGCCGCTACGGTCGATCATCACGTTGGCGGGGCGCAGGTCCTGGTGCAGCATCTCCTTGCGGTGGAAGGCGCGCAGCCCCTTGGCGATCTGCTCGACGATGCCGCGCACCGTCTCGAGATCGGGGGCGGGATTGTCGATCATCCACTGCGCCAGCGTCTGACCGTCGACGAACTCGGTGACGATGTAGAGAAAGTTGCGCGGCCGGGTCGCCGGGATCGGCTTCAGGACGTGCGGACTGTCGAGGCGGCGGGCCACCCAATCCTCCATCATGAAACGCTTGAGGTAGGCCGGATCGCCGCGTTGATCGATCGACGGGATCTTCAGCACCACCACCTGCCCGGTGTCGAGATCGGTGGCGAGATGGATGTGGTTGCGTGAGGAAGCGTGGATCTGCCGCTCGATACGGAAGCCGTCGAAGACCCTGCGCGGCTCGAGCAACGGCGGCAGCGGCAACTCCGTCGCCTTGCCCATCACCTCGGCCGCATCGCCGGCGGGAAGGTCGTCGATGCGCACGATCTGGACGGTGAGATTGTCGTTCGACCCGCGCGCCAGCGCTTCGCCGACGATGGATCGCGCCGCCGCGTCGAGGTCGGCCGCGTCGGTGGCTATCGCCTCGGCGACGAAACGGCCGTCGACGTGGTCGTGGACGCCGTCGGTGGTGAGCAGGAAGACGTCGCCGCGGGAGAGCGGGATGGCACGGTAGTCGATCTCGACGTCGCGGGTCATACCCAGCGCCCGCGCCAGATAGGACCGTTCGGCCGAGACGACCAGCCGATGATCCTCGGTCAATTGCTCCAGCGACTGGCCGACGAGGCGATGGATTCGGCTGTCACCGACATGGAAGAGATGCGCCGTCGCCGACTTCACCACCAGCCCGGAGAAGGTGCAGACGTAGCCCTTGTCGCGCTCGAAGGCCCATTGGCTGCGACGGGTTTCGGCATGGAGCCAGGAGTTGGAGGCGGCGAGCACGCGATGGACGGCGGTCTTCACCGACCAGGCGTCGGAGGTGCAGTAGTAGTCGGTGAGGAAAGCCTTGACGGCGGACTCGCTCGCCACCCGGCTGACGCTGCTCGACGAGATGCCGTCGGCGAGCCCGATGGCGATGCCCTTGAGGGTCAGCGTCGGTTCACCGGGGATCATCGCCCCGTGAAAGTCCTGGTTGGCCTCCTTCACGCCCTTGTCGGAGTGCTGGCCGATCGAGATGCGGAGACGACGCGACATCGGGGTCCTCGAAGGAAGACGACCCCGCCCGACGACGGGCGAGGTCCATGACCGGATCGTTCGAACGACGGCGATCGATCAGCCGAGTTTGCGCTTCGGCGCAGTCTTGTAGTGGGTCGAATAGAGGGTCGCGCCGACGAAGGTCAGGCCGCCGACGAGATTGCCGATCACCGTCGGGATTTCGTTCCACAACATGTAGTCGATGATGGTGAACTGACCGCCGAGCATCAGTCCCGAGGGAAACAGGTACATGTTGACGATCGAGTGCTCGAAACCCATGTAGAAGAACACCAGGATCGGCATCCACATGGCGATGACCTTGCCCGAGACGGAGGTCGACATCATCGCCGCGACGACGCCGGTCGACACCATCCAGTTGCACATGACACCCCGAATGAAGAGCGTCAGCATGCCGGCGGCGCCGTGCGCGGCATAGCCGACGGTACGGCCCTCGCCGATCGAGCCGATCTTCTGGCCGACGGCGTTCGGTGCCTCGGTGAAGCCGAAGGTAAAGATGATCGCCATGAACAGGGCGACGGTCAGCGCACCGGCGAAATTGCCGAAGAAGACCAGCGTCCAGTTGCGCATGACCCCGCCCCAGGTGGCACCGGGACGCTTGTCGAAGACGGCGAGCGGGGCGAGCGTGAAGACGCCGGTGAGGAGGTCGAAGCCGAGCAGGTAGAGCAGGCAGAAGCCGACCGGAAACAGCAGCGCGCCGATCAACGGCTGGCCCGTGTTGACCGTGGCGGTCACCGCGAAGGCGGCGGCGAGCGCCAGGATGGCGCCGGCCATGTAGGCGCGGATCAGCGTGTCGCGGGTCGACATGTAGAGTTTGGCTTCACCGGCGTCGACCATCTTGGTGACGAATTCGGAAGGGGCGAGATAGGCCATGAGAATCCTCGGTAGGGGGTGCGCGGAGAGCGGATCGGTGTCGGTCAGGCGGCGGCGGCCACGCCCATGTCGATGAAGACGCGGCCGTTTTCGATCTTGACGGGGAAGGAGCGAGCACAGCCGTGATCGGCGCCGGTGGCATGGCCGCTCTCCAGATCGATGACCCAGTTGTGCAGCGGACAGGCGACCTTGCGACCGTGAACGATGCCTTCGGAGAGTGGCCCCCCCTTGTGCGGGCATTTGTTCTCGAGCGCGAAGACTTCGTTGTTGGCGGTGCGGAACACCGCGATGTCGCGACGCGGCACCTGGACGGTACGGGCGCCGCGCACCGGGATGGCGGTCAGCAGCCCGAGGTCGAACCAGTATTCTCGCTTGTGTTCCATGGGTCAGGCCTCCACCGGAGCAGGGATGATGTCGAGCTTGGCGAGCGGCATGAACTCGTGCAGCTCGCGCCCCGCCACGCGTTCAGCCCACGGGTCCTTGCGCACCGCGCGCTGCGAAACGAGGAAGCGCTGGTAGAGCGCCTTGCGGTTGGCGAGGTCGTCGATGATCTGGGCCCGCACCGCGTCGAGGCCGACTTTCTCCGACCACTTGTAGAGGCGGTCGAGATAGACGGCCTGCTCGCGATAGGCCTGGAGCACCGCGGCGCAGACCTCGAGCGCCTCCTCTTCGGTGTCGACGTGGCCGAGGAGATCGGTCGCCCGGACGTGTAGGCCGGCGGCGCCGGCGATGTGGATGTCGTAGCCGCTGTCGACGCAGATGACGCCGATGTCCTTCACCGTCGCCTCCGAGCAGTTGCGGGGGCAACCGGAGACGGCGAGCTTGACCTTGGCCGGGGTCCACGAGCCGCACATCAGCTTCTCGAGCTTGACGCCCAGCCCCATGCTGTCCTGGGTGCCGAAGCGGCACCACGACTTGCCGACGCAGGTCTTCACCGTCCGCAGACCCTTGGCATAGGCCTGACCGGAGACCATGCCGGCCGCCAGCAGTTCGGCCCAGACGTTCGGCAGGCTCGCCTTGGGGATACCGATCAGGTCGACGCGTTGCCCACCGGTCATCTTGACCAGCGGCACCTGATACTTCTCGGCGATGTCGGCGATGGCCCGCAGCTCGGCCGGCGTGGTCAGGCCGCCCCACATGCGCGGGACGACGGAGAAGGTGCCGTCCTTCTGGATGTTGGCGTGCAGGCGCTCGTTGACGAAGCGCGACTGGAGATCGTCGCGGTATTCGCCCGGCCACGCGGCGATCAGGTAGTAGTTGAGCGCCGGACGGCAGGTCGGGCAACCGCAGGAGGTCTTCCAGCCGAGTTCCTGAAGGATGGCAGGAAACGACTTCAGTTCCTTGGAAGCGATGAAGCCGCGCACCTCTTCGTGGGTGAGGTCGGTGCATTTGCACATGGGTTTGCGGCTCGAGCCGGAATAGGCGGCCCCGAGCGTCGCGGCGAGGACCGCCTCGACCTTGCCGGTGCATTGGCCGCAGGAGGCGGAGGCCTTGGTGACCGCCCGCACCTCGTCGAGTGTGGTGAGCCCCTTGGCCTTGATCGCCCCGACGATCGTCCCCTTGGAGACGCCGTTGCAGCCGCAGATCTCTGCATCGTCCGAGAGCGCCGCCACCGCCGAGATCGGGTCGAGCGCGGCGCCGCCGCCTTGGAACGCCTGACCGTAGATCAGCGTCTCGCGCATCTCGGAGACGTCCGCGTGCTTCTTGATCAGGTCGAAGTACCAGGAGCCATCGGCGACGTCGCCGTAGAGGACCGCGCCGACGATGTGGCCGTCGCGCAGGATGACGCGCTTGTAGATGCCGCGAGAAGGATCACGCAGCACCACCTCGTCGGTCTCGTCGCCTTCCGAGAAGTCGCCGGCCGAGAACAAGTCGACACCGGTGACCTTGAGCTTGGTCGAGGTGATCGAGCCGGCATAACCCGCCACCTCCTCACCGGCGAGACGGGCGGCGAGCACCTTGGCCATCTCGTAGAGCGGGGCGACGAGGCCATAGCAGGCACCGCGATGCTCGACGCACTCGCCGACCGAGTAGATCGACGGATCGGAGGTGGCGAGGTGATCGTCGACGACGATGCCGCGCCTGACCTCGAGGCCGGCCGCCTTCGCCAGCGCCGCATTCGGGCGGATGCCGACGGCCATGACCACGAGGTCGGCGGGAAGCGTGCGTCCGTCTTCCAGCTTGATCGCCTCGACCTTGCCGGCACCGAAGATGGCGACCGTGTTGGCGCCGGTCTCCACCGTGATGCCGCGCTTCTCGATCGCGCGGCGAAGGAGATAGGCGGCGCTCAAGTCGAGCTGTCGCTCCATCAGGGTAGGCATCAGGTGAACCACCGTCACCTTCATGCCCTTCAGAGCCAAGCCGGCCGCCGCCTCGAGACCGAGCAGGCCGCCGCCGATGACCACGGCGCTGCCGCCCTTGTTCGCCGCCTCCAGCATCTTCTCGACGTCGTCGAGGTCGCGGAAGGTGACGACGCCCGGCAGTGACGCGCCCGGAACCGGGATGACGAAGGGATCGGAGCCGGTGGCGAGCACCAGTTCGTCATAGGGCGCGACGGTGCCGGCCGAGGACGTGACCGTCCGCGCCTCGCGATCGACCGCCACCACCCGCTCGCCACGCCTGAGGTCGATGCCGTTCTCGGCGTACCAGGCGTCGCCGTGGATGACGATGTCCTCGTAGGTCTTCTCGCCCGCGAGCACCGGCGACAACATGATGCGGTCATAGTTCACCCGCGGCTCGGCGCCGAAGATCGTCACGTCATGCGCACCGGGCGCCCGCGCGAACAGCTCTTCCAACATCCGGCCGGCCGCCATGCCGTTGCCGACGACGACGAGCTTGCGGCGACACTTGTCTGGGGACGTCATCAAGTAACACTCCTACGTCGAACCAATCTGGACGAACGCAGGACACCGGCAGGGCCGCGAGTGATCGTCACGACGCGGCCGACCTTCTCTCGGGGGACGAGAGATGATCGAAAGGCTGGAGCCTGCGCGTCGGCCATCGTTGGCCCAGCAACTGCAATGCGGCCGTCGTCATTGACGATCCCTGCCAACGCACACTTCGTGCCAAGCGCGGCCGACCTCGTGCGGTGGCGAGAATCGGAATTTTTCTACCGACGCCCCCGCCGCCAAACGGTAGCTATGCTCATCTTTTCGGCGCATCACGCACGCCTGATGGAAATCTGATGCAATGTTGTGCAGTTCAAGTCGACTCCGGGTGCCGGGCATCACTCGAAGATCGTCGGTTCGAGGCGTGCTCGCCATCATCGACGGAACGAATACCCCGATGCCGCCGCCGCCCGCGCGCGCCCAATCTGGCGGCCGACGCACGTTCCGCCATCGCGACGACGCGAAATCGCAATCACTCAGGCCGATGCCGTGCCGATTTCCTACGTACTTGATCGTAGTCAAACACTCGCACCTTCGCCGGTACCAAAATCGTCACCCTCTCAATCGATTGGAATACGCGGCGGCGGCCGCAGCGTGCATCGCAGAAGCCGAGCATTCCGTCGTCCCCGACCGAGCGAACCATCGCGCGACGGGCAAATCCTCTCGTTCACCTCATTCGAACCGGGTTACTCATGGGCCGTCCGATCTTCGTGACCGATACCATCGTCAACGCCTTCTCGACGCTGTCGCGCCTGACCGCCCTCGGTCGGAGGAATGGCGGAGATACCTCCTGGCTCGCGGATGCGCGCTGGCTCGATGAAGCCGAAGGACCGGAAGCGACCGCCACCGCCCACCGATTTGCGGTCCAGGCCTATTCCCGAAGAGACCGCAACGGCGGACGGTACTGGGAACGGGTGGCCGACGAACTTCATCGGATGCGCGCCCAACCGGGAAGACCGCGGAAGCATCGCGATGATCCCGCCCTCGCATCCTCATCTGCGCGTCTCGGAGAAGAAGCACCATCGACGACGGCCGTCCCCGACCTTCCCCGAGCGGGCAGTTGCAGCCTTCTCGATGCCGGCACCACGAGCGCCGCCGAGAACCTCCGAGACGAACCCCTTTCCTCCGCTTCCGCCACCCGAGAAGCCCTGACTGGGAACAGCCCCGAGTCGGTCGGCCATCCGGTCGAGCAAGGATCGCTTCCTCTGAAGACCCTGCATCTGTCGGCACGGGGGAGGCTCTTCGACAACGGCGATCGGGCCAATAGAATCTTCGAGTTGACGCAGGGGACGATCATCGTCTGCCGCTTCCTCGCCGACGGTCGTCGGCAGATCACCGACATTGCCGGACCCGGACGATTTCTCGGACTGACGGCGGCGGAACGACATGACAGTGATGCGATCGCGGTGACACCGGCTTCCGTCCTGGTCTGGGACCGCAAGAAATTCTCGTCGACCGACAGGGCTCGGGAGGCTCTACTGGAGGCGGCATGCCGCGACGGCGATCGCCTGCGCACGCTTGCCGTCGCGCTCGGTCGCAAGACGGCGATCGAACGGCTCGCGAGCTTCTTCGTGGGAGCGGCAGGCGAAGCGGCGACCACATCTTTCGGTTTGCCATTGACCCGATACGACATCGCGGACCACCTGGGGCTGACGATCGAGACCGTCAGTCGGACCATCACCAAGATGAAGACGATGGGCATGATCGCCGAGCACAGAGGTGAGATCAGGCTGCTCGACGCGGCCGGACTTTCTCTGATCGCGACCGGCGACAGAGGTGGCTTCGGGAATCTGAACAGGTCCGTTGAGTGGTCTTTCCGCCTGTGAGCAGCCAAGATTGCTTGGCGAACAGGAGAGAAGATGTCGAGACGACCGCGCCGGAACCACACCCCGGCCT
>JAOTSD010000105.1 GCA_030247555.1 Siculibacillus sp.
CTCCAACAACACGCCGCTCCTCGCGGCGGCATGAAAGAGGCGGAAATCCACTCAACCGGACCGGGCCTGACTGTTCAAATCAGCGAGACCACCTCTCTATGCCAAGTCGACCCGAAGACGGGGATTGTTCTGCGCACCGCGGCGATGGAAGACCTCGAGAGGAAGTTACATGTGCTTCGCCCCCGCGTTCTCTTCATCGATACGCTCGCGATAACCTACGGCGGCAACGAAATAGATCGGTCGCAGGTCCAGTCATTCATGAGCGGGCTTCGTCGAGTGGCGCTCGCCTCGGGAACCGCGATCGTCCTCCTCGCTCATCCCTCCCGCGCCGGCATGACGAGCGGCGACGGCGCCTCGGGGTCGACCCAATGGAGCAATTCGGCCCGGTGTCGCATGTACCTGCGGAAAGCAACCGATGAGGAGAAGCGGAAGTATGTCGCCCTTCACTCGGCGCCCGGCACCCCTGGATATGAGGCGCTCAAGCAAGGCGCCGAGGAACTTCGCGTCCTCGAGGAGATGAAGAACAACGAAGCGACGCGCGGCGCTCCGATCTCCCTCGTGTGGCGGACCGGCGCCTATGGCTTTACCCGCGCGGTCGCGAGTGAAGACGACGCCGCAGCGGCCCGCGTGGCAGGCAATCGTTCCAGCGAAGTCGCGAATCTGGCGCTCTCTCTGGTCCGCCGATACACGCACGAGAACCCGCGCCCGGTCATCTTGGACGGCGGCCGGAACAACGCCGCGAGCCTCTTCACCGAGGAACCCGCGGCGAAGGCCCGCGCGGTCGGTAAGGATGAATTCCGCGAGGCTCTGCAACTGCTCTACTCGACGGGTCGAATTCGGATCGGACAAGTCGCCTCAGGCAAGGCGACTCGGCAAACGATCTATGATTCCGTCGACCCCCCGCCGAACCTCATGATCGATGCCACCACCGCCTCAGCGGCGGGAGGCCCCTTCGGTTCGCCGCCTCCCCTCGATGTGCTCAACCCGCCGGCCCCGATGACGCCATTCGTGCTTCCCGAGACCACCGCGCCGGCTCCCCTGAACGGCTCACATAGGCCATCCTTCGCAGCGCCACCGCCGCAGGCGGCCCCATCGCCGACGACGCCCTACGCCGAGATCATGGTGGCGTTCGGGGTGCAGCCCGCGCCGTCGCCGCAGCCGGTCAAGATGCCGGCGCCGACGCCCGCCTTCGCGATCCCAGCGGCCTACGGCGGGCGACCCTTCAACGGCGAGGTATTCAACCCCTTCGCCTCGCCGCCGATCTTCAACCCCTTTGTCCAATTCCAGGCCAGCGCGGCATGACGCGCGACGTTGCGGTGAGGAGACCCGATCATGAATCGAACCGAACGCAGGCGGCGCGGACGTCGCCGCCCGGTCCCGAAGACCCCCGCCCCCGCCGCCTCGATCCGCGTTGTCGAGATCGAGACCGACGCGGGCGTGGCGTGGGTTCCGGCCTTCCTGCTGCGGCCCGTGCCACCCCACCTCCTCGGGGGGGATGCGCCGTGACAAAGCCGAAGACCATGTCGAAGGAAGCCCCGGCCCGCCGCGATCCGGCCCGCGAGGCAGCGGAGAAGCTCTTCGACCCACGCCCGGCGCCGCTCACCCCCGGCAAGGTGCTCCCGGCCGGCACGGTGCCGCCGAAGGAAGCCCTTCCTGTGATCCGGCGCGAGCTCCGCCGCGAGTTCCCCGGCGATTCGCGGCACGGGAAATACGCCACGGTCGAGCGGTCTCAACGCTCGACGGCGCTCGATCGGGTCGGCGCCGCGCTTGCCCGTCTGACCAGAGCCGAGGCCGGATCGCGGGCGACCCTGGACGATGTCTCCACTCGCCTCGCCGCGCTCGAGGAGGCGGTTGCCGGCCTCGTTGCAGGGGATACCACCACCGCCCGCGCCCTCGCCCTCGTCGAAGAGGCGACGGACGCAGCCCGGACGATCGTCGAGTTGCAGTCACCCCCCGCGGTCGAGCCCGAGCCGGTGCAGTTGGATCTCGTCGACCTGATCGCCGAGACGCCGCTCGGTGGCGACCTGGCGCACGACCCGGTGCGGGAAGGCCCCGCCACGCCGCAGGGCGAGCCCGTGGCGGCCGATCTCGAACCGGCGCGGCGTCCGGCGCTCGACTGGCAGGCGCGGCCCCAGGCGCTCCCTGGCGACTTTTACATCTGGTCCTTCCACCCAGCGGCGGCGCTGGCGAACTGAGGAGGAATCCCATGTCGATCGAGAAGAGCCTCGCAACCCTGCGGACATCGATCCGCGCCTTCGCCGAAGCGGCCGGCGGCAAGCCCGGTGCGGTCGCCGAGAAGTCCCTCGGCGAGATCGAATTCGAATGCGCCACGATGGACGCGGCGCGGCTCGGCATCCGGCCCCCGACCGGCCCCGACGACCTCGAGGGCATCGCTCGGGTGGAGAAGACCGCGCACAGCCGCGCGGCCCTGGCGAAGGCGGCGAGGCCAGCGCGGCGCTGATCGGCTGCACCTGCGGACACGACGACGAGGGGTCGGCACCACGTGGCGCCGGCCCCTACGCATTTCTGCGGTGTGGTTCGGGTGCACCCCAGGCGAACCACATAAAAATAGTTCCGTTTGGCCTATTGACCCACCTAAACGGAACCGATACAACGGAACCAGTTATACGGAACCGGAGCCCCGCCCATGACCACCGCCGCCCCCATCATCGCCCGCGCCTATCTCCGCGCCTCGACCGACGAGCAAGACGCGACCCGCGCTCGCGCCGATCTCGAGCGCTTCGCCGCCGAGCGCGGAATTCTCGTCGTCGGCTGGTATGTCGAGAACGAATCCGGCGCCAAGCTCGACCGGCCCGAGTTGTTCCGCCTCCTCGCCGATTCCAAGGCCGGCGACGTGCTCTTGCTCGAGCAGGTCGACCGGCTCTCCCGCCTCACCTCGGGCGACTGGTCCAAGCTCCGGGCGGAACTCGACGCGCGCTGCATTCTCGTCGTCGCTCTCGATTTGCCCACTTCGTGGGTGCTCGCCGCGCCGGCCGACGAATTCACCTGTCGCATGTTCGCGGCCGTCAATTCGATGATGCTCGACGTTCTCGCCGCCGTGGCGCGGAAGGACTACGAGGATCGTCGCCGCCGACAAGCGCAAGGCATCGCGGCGGCGAAGGCTGAAGGCCGGTTCAAGGGCCGCGCCGAGAACACCGTCCGCAATGACGGCATCGCCGCCATGTTGAAGGCCGGCGCCTCGTGGTCGTCCATCCAGGCGGCGACCGGCGCGGGGCGGGCGACTATCGCCAAGATCGCGAAGCGCGACCGGCAAGCCCCGTGATCCGCGCTGTCCCTGAAGGATCAGGCGCGTGCTACTTCTTTTTGGCTGTAATCCTCGACATCCCCGATACCGCGCAAGGTGACTGGGGGCTTGCCGGGGAATTCGACGACGAGGCGTAGCTGTCCACCCATCGCATGAACATAACTTCCGAGCGTCGATAGCAAGAGATCACTCTGGCGTTCGTATTTCGCCACCGTGGCTTGTCGAATCCCCAGAGATTCCGCCAGTTGCGTCTGCGTCAGATCTTTGGCCTTACGCAGATCGCGCAAGGTGAGGTATTCAGCGTGAAGGCGAGCTGTTTCCGCTTCGATCCGCGCGCGTCGAGCGGCGTCGAGCGTGTCCAGCTTCTCACGCAGGGTGCGGGCCATGGTCATCTCTCCTCGCGTTGCGCCAAATGGCGTTCGAAGCGGTCATCGGCACGGGCGATCAACTGCTTGTAGAACCGTTTTTCGTTGGTGCCCGATTTGTCCCCGCCGACGAGCAGGATCGCCTTTCGGTCGGGATCGAATGCGAAGGCAATGCGCCACACGCCGCCGTCGGCTTGGAAGCGCAATTCCTTCATATTGGCGTGCCGCGACCCATTGAGCGTGTCGACGTGCGGGCGTCCCAGGAAAGGCCCTTCACGTTCGAGGAGGCCGGCCACCGCGAGGAGTGCGTCCTGCACTCTTTCCGGCAGTTCATCGAACTCCGGTTCATATTCCTCGTCGAGTTCGACCGTCCACGGCATCGGGCACCTACGCGTTCAAAGCTATATAGCCCCGAAGCACTATTTTTTCAAGCATGGGCCACATTGGCACTTTGCCAACGTGGGATCGGCCTCTCGCTGGCTCAACCCATGCCGGCGGCGGCGCGGCTCAGCGCTTCGACACTTCGGCCATCGAAGTAAGGAAGAAGGCACCAGGAAGCGGCGTCCTCCGCTGATCTACACGCGTCTTGGCTTCCTTCGCCGCCGCGCCTGCATGGCGCGCCTCGGCTTCGAGGCGAAGGCCTTCGCAGGTCTCTGCCCACCATGCCGCCAACTCGACCCGTTCCGCCCAATGGTCATTGCGGTTGTACGCCGCGCGGATCGCGTTCGCGTCGACATGGGCGAGTGCTCGCTCGACCACCTCGGAAGGCCAGCGCGGGACGACGGTCGCGTCTTCGAGGCAAAGCCGAGCGGCGTGAGCGAGCGTGCTGAAGCTCGCCCGGAAGCCATGGGCGGTGATTTCGCCCTTTTCGTACCCCAGGCGCCGCAGGGCGAGCGAAGGCACGTTCTCGCCGATGTAGCCTGGACCTGGCTTCGGCCCCCCGACCCGCGCCGGGAACAGCCACGGCGACCGACCGACCACCTTCCGCAAATTGGTGAGCAGTTCGACCACCAGCGCGGGGAGCGGCACTCGATGCGCGCGCTTCATCTTGGTTCGGGCGGCGGGGATCTCCCACACACCGGCCTCGAGGTCGATTTCCGACCATCGGGCGCCCCTCGCCTCTCCCGGTCGAACCGCGGCGAAGGCCAGCAACTGCAACAGCGCCTTCGTCTCGGGTCGGACCTTCGGTGGGGCTCCAACCTCGAGCGACCAAACCCGACGCAGCAACTCGCCGAATTCCTCGGGAGATTCCGCCGCCGCGCGGGGTGTCCTGGGCGGTGGTTCGGCCGTGACGCCTCGTTTCAGCGCGGCGGCCGGGTCGGTCACGATGAACCCCGACGCCATGGCGAGACCGAAAACCCGGCTCATGTGAGCGCGGGTAGGCTCGATCATTCGCAGCGATCCACGCGCTTCGATCCTACGGAGCACACCGAGCACGTCGGCCGCCGTCACCGTCGACACGTCGCGGTCGCCGAACGCCTCGATCGCTGGACCGAGTAAGCGACTCGCGAGACCGAGCGTCGACTTGCGCCGGCCCGACCGCTCTTGCACCTCGAGGAAGCGTTGCGCCAACGCGCGGAAGGTCCGGGCCTGATCGAGCTTTCGCGCGCCGGAGGGGTCGACGCCACCGCGAACGAGCGCGCGGGCTTCATCGGCTCGCTTTCGAGCCTCGGCGAGACCGACCTCGGGATAGACGCCAAAGCCGATCGTTCGGCGCTTCTGATCGACCGGCGAGCGGAATTCGAGTGACCACCGCCTCGAGCCGTCGGCGCCGAGCACGAGGAAGAGGCTCGCGCCGTCCGCCAGTTTCTTGACGCGCTCGCCCTTCGCCGGGTCGGGGAGAACCGCCGCGCGGATGGCTCGATCGCTGAGTTTGTACCGCGCCATCCTGCCCCCGAATTACGGTGAAATTCACCGCGCCGTCGTCCTCACCGTCTTTTTCACCGTCTGGTGATTCGGTAGCGGGAACCCCCGATATGACCCCGGTTGAAGCTGGATTGCGGCGACGGCGTGGCAAAACGGCCCGAAACCGCCCCTTCAACCGGCATCCTTGGCGGCATTCTTGTCGAGCGGGACGTACTGAAGCGGTAGTGCAGTCGTGTACTTGATCTGCTCCATCGCGAAGGAAGTCGAGACGTCGGCGATGTCGATCTTGGCGATCAAGCGCTTGTAGAACGAATCGTAGGCCTCGATGTCGGGCACGACGACCCGCAGCAGATAGTCCACCTGACCGGCCATGCGATAGAACTCGACCACCTCGGGCATCAGCGACACCACCTCGGCGAAGCGCTTCAGCCATTCGTCGGAATGGGTGTTGGTGGTGATCGCGACGAAAGCGGTGACCTTGGCGTTCACCTTGCGCGGGTCGAGGACGGCGACGCGGCGGGTGATCACCCCGTCCTCCTCGAGCTTCTGGATGCGGCGCCAGCACGGTGTCGTCGACAGGCCGACCCGGCGGCCGATCTCGGCGACGGGGATGGTGCTGTCCTCTTGGAGGATCTGGAGGATCTTGCGGTCGATACGGTCGATCACGGACGGCTCCCGCGAGGTATGGATTTCTCGATCTACCCGTCCAGAGGTGACTTCATTTCGTCGCCACGTCAATTCACCGAGGAAAATAAAAATCCGTTCCCAACAAATCACCCTTCTCCAGCATGAGCCATGCGTTCGGCGACCAATCGGCGCAGCAGCGGCACCACGTCGGCCTCGAACCAGAGATGCCGTTTCAGCCAACCGTTGTTGCGCCAGGACGGGTGCGGCAACGGCAGAACCTTCGGGACCACCGCCCGTTCGAGGATCTCCCGCCAAGCGGCGACCGCTTCACCGAGGCCGGAGTGGGAGTCGTCGCCGAGGTGCCAGAGTTGTGCCGGGCGGCCGACGGCGAGCACGAGGTCGACCGCCGGCATCTCCGCCATCACCCGGGCACGCCAGGCCGGGGCGCATTCGCGACGCGGCGGCAGGTCGCCGCCATGGGCGTCGTGGCCGGGAAAGCAGAAGCCCATCGGCACGATGGCGATACGGCTCGCATCGTAGAAGACCTCCTTCGTCACCCCCATCCAGGTGCGCAGCCGATCGCCGGAGGGATCGGTGAAGGGCAGGCCGGAGGCGTGGACGCGAGTACCCGGAGCTTGACCGGCGATCAGCAGACGGGCGGTCGACGAAGGCCGCAGCACCGGGCGCGGCTCGTGCGGCAGGGGCGCGCCACGCGGTGTGTCGCGGCAGATGCGGCAGCGGGCGATGTCGGCGAGGAGCCCGGCGAAGGCGTCGTCGGGCGAAGCGGGCGCGGTCATTCCCTCCCCCATCCGAACCAACGCTCGAACCAGCCCGCCTCGCGGCGGTCGCGAGCCCGGCGACGGAAATCCTCCGGCCAGACGAAGTCGCCCGACCACAGGCCGCGGCCGTGGGCACGCGCCACCGCCTCTTGGCGTTCGTGGCCGCCGTAGGCGACGGCCCAGCCGCTCTCCACCATCGCAGCGGAAAGATCGGTGTCGCCGGCGCGGCAGCGCCCGAGGTGGCGGCCGTAGCGGTCGGTCTCGACGGAGGTACAGACGACCGGTCGGCCCGCGATCAAGTGGACGAGGTGTTCCCGCGCTTCACGGCCGCAGGGGTGATCCATGCCGGCGAGCGAGCAGGTCTGGGAGAGTTCCGGGGCATCGATGCCCAAGAGACGGATGCGAACACCATCGAGTTCGAGGCTGTCGCCGTCGGTGACGTGGATGCGGCCGGAGAAGCGGTCGGCGGGCACGACGAAGGGCGCGACCACCGGCCACGCCTTCCAGGCGAGCGCCGCCGCCGTCAGCAGCAGAAAGAGGCCGAGGCGACCGCGGAACGGCGCGATCGGCGAACGGAAGGGGAAGTGCGAAGGAGACACTTCGGCGGGGTTCCTCGAGGTTGCATCAACCGACTCTCGAAGCGGTTCATTAAGCATTCGCCCTTAGCCTTCGACGCAGTGCAACAGCCATTTCGACCGGACGAGGAACGGGCGTGACCACGGCGGGGCCCGCCAGTGAAAGTGCCGTCAGGACGGCCACCAATTCCGAGCGCGCCGAGCGCCGTCGGCAGGTGACGCGCGCCGTCAAGGACCTGCGCGAACAGCTGGACTCCGACATCGACGTGAAGCCGGCCTTCGACTGGGAACTAATGGTCGAACACGCGCGGTTGCGGCTCGCCGCGACTGTCTGGATCTCCGGACTCGTCGCCTTCGTCGCCCTGGTCGGCCACCTGTGGACCGATGAGATCTTGATCGGCGCCTGGGCCTTCATGGTGGTCGCGGCCCATCTCGCCGGCCTCTATTTCGCCCGCGACTTCCTCAAGCTCGAGCGCAAGGATGTGTCGCTGCGCGTCTGGCGAGCGCGGTTCGCGGCGATCGACGGCTTCTTCGGCCTCGCCTGGGCGATCCTCTTCGTGTTGCCGAGCGCGCCGACGATCGGCACCGACGTCTTCCACTTCTCCGCCATGCTGATCGTCGTGGCGGTCTGCGCCATGCTGGCGTCGAACCTGCAGGCGGCCCTGTTCGCAGCCACCTTCCCGATCACCGTGGCGACGGCGCTCGGCTTCCTCACCCGGCCCGACGTCGTCTTCCTGCCGCAGCCGTCCCACCACGTCGTGCTGGCGACCATGGCCCTGACCACTCAGGCATTCTTCATCATCCTCGGCTCGCGGCTCTACCGGGCCTCGCTGAACACGATCGAGGCCCGCGCCGAAAAAGATGCGCTGATCGCCGAGCTCGAGCAGGCCAACTCGATCTCCGACGAGAGCCGGCGCAAGGCGGAGGAGGCGAACTTCGCCAAGAGTCGGTTCCTGGCCACCATGAGTCACGAATTGAGGACGCCGCTCAACGCCATCCTCGGCTTCTCCGAAGTGATGCAGAACGAGTTGATGGGGCCGCTCGGCAACGACATCTACAAGGGCTACGTCGCCGACATCCACGACTCGGGCCGGCACCTGCTCGAGCTGATCAACGAGATCCTCGACATCAGCCGCATCGAGGCGGGACGCTACACGCTGAACGAGGAATCGGTGACGCTACCCTACATCGTCGAGGACTGTGCCCACATGATGGGGCTCAGGGCCCGCAACAAGGGGCTCAACATCATCGAGCAGTACGAGGAGCACCTGCCGAAGATCTGGGCCGACGAACGCGCCGTGCGCCAGGTGACGCTGAACCTCCTGTCGAACGCGGTGAAGTTCACCCCGACCGGCGGCACCATCACGGTGAAGGTCGGTTGGACGGCGGGCGGCGGCCAGTACGTCTCGGTGAAGGACACCGGGCCGGGCATCCCCGAAGAGGAGATTCCGATCGTGCTCTCCCGCTTCGGCCAGGGGTCGATCGCCATCAAGTCGGCCGAACAGGGCACCGGCCTCGGTCTCTCAATCGTCCAGGCGCTGGTGCAGATGCACGGCGGCACCTTCAACCTCACTTCGAAGCTGCGCGAGGGCACCGAAGTGAGGTTCACCGTCCCGCAGTCGCGGGTGCTCGAGGTGATGCCGCGCATCGACGAACGCCCGCGCCGGCGCGGACGCGTCGACATCTCCGCCGCCGGGGCCACCGGTTCGGTGTTGGGCAGCGTACGCCGGCAGATGAACCGCACCTGAGACGGCGGACGCCGCCGGACTCCCGCACGACGGACGCCCGTCCCTCGCCGCGCCTCAGCCCGCTTTGTCGCTCACGCCGGCTTCCTCGAAAGTCGCCATGCCGGCGTGAGTGGCGGCGGCGGCGCGGATGATCGAGGCGGCGATCGCGGCCCCGGTGCCCTCGCCGAGCCGCATGTCGAGGTCGAGGAGCGGCTTGCGGCCCATCACCTCGAGGGCGCTGGCGTGCGCCGGCTCGGCCGAGACGTGGGCGAAGATGCAGTGATCGATCACCGCCGGGTCGAGCGCATGGAGCACCGCCGCCGCCGCGGTCGTGACGAAACCGTCGACCACCACCGGCACCTTCTGATGCCGCGCGCCGAGGATGGCGCCGACCATCGCGGCGATCTCGCGACCGCCGAGACGCCGCAGGATCTCGAACGGATCCTTTTCCCCGCCGATGCGGGCCACGGCTTCGCCCACCACCTTCGCCTTGTTGGCGAGCGCCGCGCCGTGGACGCCGGTGCCGGGACCGACCCAATCCTCGGCCTTTCCGCCGAACAACGCCAGATAGATCGCCGAGGCGACCGCGGTGTTGCCGATGCCCATCTCGCCGAGGCAGAGCAGGTCGGTGCCGTCGGCCAGCGCCTCCATGCCGTAGGCCATGGTGGCGGCGCAGGCCGCTTCCTCGAAGGCATCGGCCTCGGAGATGTCCGGCGTGGGGAAGTCGAGGGCGAGTTCGAAGACCTTGAGGCCGATGTCGCTCACCATGCAGATCTGATTGATGGCGGCCCCGCCGGCGGCGTAGTTCGCCACCATCTGCTTCGTCACTTCGGAGGGGTAGGCCGAGACTCCCTTGGCGGTGATGCCGTGATTGGCGGCGAAGACGGCGACCAACGGCTTCTCGACCTTCGGCGGGGTGCGGCCGGTGTGGGCGGCGAGCAGTTCCACCACCTCCTCGAGCCGGCCGAGCGAGCCCGGGATCTTGGTCAGCCGGGCGTCACGGGCGCGGAACGCGGCGACCGCCGCCTCGTCCGGGCCGGGGGCGAGATTGACGAGATCGCGGAAGTCGTCGAAGGGATGGGCGGACATGGGCAGCCTCGGAAGGGTTCGGGTCGCCGCCCTCTATACCTCTCGCCGCAGCGCGGCAAGGGAGACGGAGGTTCGGGCCGGTCGCGCACGGCGGCCATCGGTCGCGCGGGACCCCGAGGGAACGGAGCGGGACGCGGTGAACGGGGACGAGGGAACCAACGGCGGGGTGGAAGCGAGCGAGGTCGCGCAGCGCGGAGCACCGGTCGCGCCGCCGCCGGTGGGCGGCGCCGTCGGCCTCGTCGTCGACCTCGCCGCGATGGTGCGCTTCTATTCGCGCCTGCCGATGCCGCTCCTCGCCGCCGCCGACGATCCCGCCCGGCCGCCGCCCTTCGGCCGGGCGATCCGCATGCTGCCCTGGGCGAGCCTCCTCGTCGCGGCGCCGACGGCGGCGACGTTGGCGGCGGCGACGCCGACCGCCCTGCCCTCGCTCGTCGTCGCCGCGCTCGCGCTCGCCGT
>JAOTSD010000106.1 GCA_030247555.1 Siculibacillus sp.
TGATGGGCGAATTCGCGCCAACCGAGTTCGGCGAGGAATTTGTCGGCGTCGGCGGCGAGCGACGGATCGGACTCCACCCGCCGTTTCACCGCGTCGACGATCAGATGGGGCGAGATCTCACCGAAACGTAGGTGCGGCGAGAGATGCGAGCAGATGTCGAGGTCCGGCCGGTCGCGACGCGTCGCATAGCCCGGAAGTCCCACGTCGAGAAAGCGGGCCAGTCGCGCCGCCGCGCCGGCCTCGCCCGGCGTCCAGGTCCGCTCGAGCCCGCCGGCCCAATCGGGCTTCGTCGGCAGGAGGTCGAGGTCGCAGAGCCGGAGCGAGGCGAGATCGCGGCTCGCCCCGCGTACGGTCTCGGGCCGGGCGAGCGGCGCCCTCGGGGGTGGACCGCCACGGCAGGCCCGCCAGAAGGGTGTGAAGACACGAAAGGCACCGCCGCCCCCGGTCTTCACCGTCTGCGGTTCGTGGAGGAGAGTCGCCGCGAAGCTCACCGCCCGCCGCCCGGCCTCTCGCAGCCGCCGCTTCGCTTCCGCATCGACCTCGACCATCGCCGGCAGGTAGCGGCGGTTCCAGACGACCTCGGCAGCGTCGATCTCCTCGGCGATCTCCCGCACCACCTCACCGCCGGCACCCCGTCGCAACACGAGACGCCCGCCGATCCGGGCGAAGTCCTCGAAGAAGACCGCGAGTGATCGGGCGAGCCACCATTTCGACGCTCCCCCGAGCGGCCGGAAATTCGGCGAGACCTCATCGAGTACGAAGACGGCGACCATCTCCCGCCCGCTCGCCGCCGCGTGGTCGAGGGCCGGATTGTCGGCGAGGCGCAGGTCGTCTCGCAGCCAGAGAAGGAGAGGTCGAACGTCGTCGCGTGTCGGCAAGGGCGAATCCTCGAGGGGACGGCGATGCGAAGAGAATAGCGCCGTGCCGGTGGCGACGGCGAGGCCGCCGGCACCTCTCGCGTCGGGTGGCGGTTCGACGCCGTGTTCACCACGGCCCCGACGATCCCCCGAGGAATTCATTCTGACATATCAGTTCGCCATCACCGCGGCCGGCACTCTGCATTGGACACTCGTGAAAAAACGCGAGGTCATCTGCATGAAAAATATGCATACACATTGATGTATCGTGAAACTACGTCGTTCCACGCAATCGCACTGTTGCGAATTAGCACCTTGGTAAGGATGGTGTCGCCATTCTTCTGCGAACGATCGCCCGAGGACTCACGATGTTTCATTTCGGCGCCAAGTCGCTCCGCAGATCCCCCCCGCCCACCGCCGACACCGCGTCCGCACCGGCGGCGGAAACCACGCTGCGTCCGACCCGTGAGCGCGGCGAAGGCTCGGGCGCCATGCGCCGGGTGGTCGAATTGCTGGAGGCCGACCTCAAGCGCGTGTCGAAGCGCCTCGACATCGCCGGCCGGAGGACCAAGCAACAGGTGGTCGAAGGCGTGACCATCATGGGCGGCCTCAAGTCGGAAACCGACGTCCTCGCCGACCACACCGACGTCGCCCTCGATCACGTCAACCGTCTGGCGCAAGGCTGCCAGGAACTCCACCAGTCGGCGGAGGAGGTGGGAAGACGGGCCGACGCGTCGCAGCGCCTGGTCGACGACGCCAGCGGCGTCGCGCGAGCGGCGGCGCGATCGGTCGACGAATTGAAGCAGGCGATCGAGCAGATCCAGGCGGTCGTCGCCCTGATCTCCGACGTCGCCGGCCAGACCAATCTGCTCGCCCTCAACGCCACGATCGAAGCCGCTCGGGCGGGAGCGGCCGGCCGCGGCTTCGCCGTCGTCGCCAACGAGGTCAAGGCCCTGTCGGTGGAGACACAGAAGGCGACCTCAGAGATCGGGGCGACGATCCACCGTCTGCGCGCCACGGCGGAAGCGAACATCGACGCCGTCGGCAAGATTCTCGCGCTCGTCGGCGACATCGGCCCGGTGTTCGGCGAAGTGTCGCGCTCGGTGAAGATGCAGGTCGAGACGACCGCCGAGATCGGTCGCTCCGCCGCCGAGACGGCGCGTTTCGTCGACGAGGTGGCGGTCAAGGCGCGTCGGATGAGTGGCGAGATGGACCGCGCCGCCGAACTCGGTCATCAAGTCGACAAGGCCACCGACGTCATGAACGGCGCCGTCGCCGACATGACGCGCCAGTTGGTCACGGTTCTGCGCCAAGGATCGGAAGCCGATCGTCGCAAACACGACCGCTGGCCGGTCGAGTTGCGCGGCGAAGTCCGGGTCGCCTCGTCGCGGATCGCCGCCCGAACCATCGATCTGTCGCTCGGTGGCGCCCTGATCGTGCCGGAGAGCGAGGCCGGGATCCCCACGGGCGCCCGCATCGATGTCGAGCTCGCCGGGCTCGGGCTCGTCCGAGGGACGGTCGTCGGCAAGAGTTCACTGGGGCTGCACGTCGCCTTCGCCGACGGCGATGCGGACGCCCGGATCCGTATCGGTGCCTGCATCGACCGGATCGAGGAGGAGTTCCGCCCGCTGGTGACGCGCGCCACCGAAGGCGCGGGACGTGTCACCGTCGCCCTCGATGCCGCGATCGAACGCGGCGAACTCAATTTCGGCGATCTCTTCGACACCGACTACCGCCCGGTGGCGGGAAGCGACCCGATCCAGTACGAGACCAACGCCATATCGGCGCTGGAGCGGATCCTGCCGCCGGTGCAGGAGGAACTCCTCGTCGAGGACCGCCGCATGACCTTCTGCGCCTGCGTCGACATCAACGGCTGGCTGCCGGTCCACAACAAGCTCTATTCCCAGCCGCAGCGCCCCGGCGAGGTCTCCTGGAACACCGCCAACAGCCGCAACAAGCGCATCTTCGACGATCGTACCGGGCTTCTGGCGGCGCGCAACACCCGGCCCTTCCTGGTGCAGAGCTATCTGCGCGACCTGGGCGGCGGAAAGATCATCCCGATGAAGGAGGTCGACGCCCCGATCGTCGTCAAGGGACGCCATTGGGGCGGCTTCCGCTCCGCCTATCAGATGTGATCGCCGGGCCGTCTTCACGCCGACCGGAAATGCCGAGACGAGGGCGGCCACCGGGCCGCCCTTTCCGCGTCCGGACGGCGTATCACGACGAGATGCGCAGTTTCGAGATCTTCTTGGCGATGTCGTCGAACACCGACTGGAGCTGACCGGCGGAGGGCGAGTCGTAATAGTGGCCGGTTCCCGATGAGCAGTCATAGAGGAGCTGCTGGCCGGCGGTATCGCTGATCATCAGGCCGATGGTGTAGACGGTGATACCGGCCGCCTTGATCTTGGAGCAGACCGAACGTGTCTTCCCGTCGAGACCGTCGCGAAGGTCGGTACCGGGTGCGGCACCGAGCCGGCCGCTCGCCGGAAATCCCCAACTGGAGTAGGCTCCACCGAGCGCCGTCGGAAAGGTGTTGATGGCGTTGGTGCCGTCGGTCAGGAGCACCAGCACCTTCCGATTGTCGCTCGCCCCGTAGGACGTGCCGTCGGCGAAGGGCCCCTTCGGCGACAGGACGCGCCAGCCCCAGGCGAGACCCTCGGGAATGTTGGTGCTGCCGGCGGGATTGAGCGCGCCGATCGCGGTCTTGACCGTCGCGGCCGACGTCGTCAAGCGGGTCAGGGGCGTGGACGAACAGAGGAACTCCGGACCCTTCGGCGCGCTGTAGTTCGAATAGAGAGTCGAATTGGAGAAATCGACGGAGACCGGACTGGTGTACTTCGCGGCGTTGGCCATCCGCGTCCAGTCGTCCGACCACGACTTGTCGCCGAGATAGGTGTTGCCGTAGTAGCCGTTCCAGGTGTCCGGCTCGTCCGGATGGAACGATGGCACGAAGAGCGTGTTCGGGTTGGCCGTCGACGGCGCCGTGTCGTCGACGTCGTAAGGAGCGGGCCGGGTCTCGACGCAACCCTTCCACGCCTTGCCGAGCGACGTGTAGGTCGTCAACCGATTGATGTGGGTGGAGAAATAGGCGTCGTAATAACTCGACCGCGCCGCCCCGCCCTGATCGATCCACGTGGCGGCGCCGAAGGACGGACCGACGTTGACGAAATGCGCGAACGGCACCACGCCGAAACGTACCGTCGCTCCCGGCCCGGCCTTGGCGAAGACGGCATCGACCATCGCCGACGCCGCTGTCCGCATCTGGCCGATCTTGTCGGAATCGAGCATCGAACCCGTGGTGTCGAGGACCAGAACCACTTCGATGGACGTCGCCGCCCACGAAGCGGTCGAGGCGGCCGTGGTGTCGAGCTTCGTCAGACCGATGATCTTCAGGAAATAGGTGTCGAGGTCGATCGTGGCGGTGACGGTGACGTCGCTCGTCGTCGTCGTGGTCGTGACGGTACGGGCGACCGCGTCCTTGCTCTGGAAGGTCGTGGCGAGGATCGACTTCGCCATGGCGTCGACGGCTTCCGCCGTCGTCTCGCCGGCGCGGTATCGGCCCGCCACCATCAGCGTGGTGCTGTCGACGGCGTCCTTGAGGCGGGAGCGCGCCTCGTAGAAGCGGATCATGTCGAGCGTGCCTCCGGCGGCGACCAGTAGGGCGGAGGCGAGGAGCGCGAAGGCGATGGCGTAATAGGCGCCCGTGTCGGCCCAGAGCCGAGACATGTGCCGCAGGAGGATCTTCAACGTCCGGAACCCCGATTCTCGGGCCACGCGCGCGTCCGCCATCGCCGCGCGACCGATTCGATCATGGCATGATCATGCCCCGACAACGAGAGCATCTGCACCGTATTCGATCAAGCCGCGTTCGTTTTTCCGTGAAATCGCCCGTCGTGCGTCTGATCTCGCGGTTGAACCACGGCGAAGAACTACTTTCTGAACGGGACGGGCTTGACCCTTCTTACGCCAGAGCGAAAATGCCGGAAGAATGCGAAGATCCGGGTCCGCGACACCTCGCGAGCCCGGTTCTCCCTTCGAACGATCGGCGATTCCGCATCGAACGCTCCGCTTCCGCCGCTTCCGCCGCGGATACGTCGGCGCGAGTATCGGGTTCACGAAGCGATGCGAAGCTTCGAGATCTTCTTGGCGATGTCGTCGAAGACCGACTGGAGCTGGCTCGCCGACGGCGAATTGTAATAGTAGCCCGAACCCGACGAGCAGTCGGAGAGGAGCTGCTGGCCGTCCGTGTCGTCGATCATCAAGCCGATGGTGTAGATCTTGATGCCGGCGGCCTTGATCTTGGAACAGACGCTGCGGGTCTTGTCGTCGAGGCCGTTGCGCAGGTTGGTGCCGGGGTTGCTGCCGAGCCGTTGGCTGTAGGGGTATCCCCAGCTCGAATAGGCGCCGCCGAGATCGGTCGGGAAGGTGTTGATCGAATTCGTACCGTCGGTCAGCACCACCAGGATCTTGTCGTTGTCGGTGTCGTTGTAGGCCTTGCCGTCGGCGAAGGGCGCCTTGGGCGACAGAACCCGCCATCCCCAAGCGACGCCTTCCGGCACGTTGGTGCTGCCGGACGCCGTCAAAGCGTTGATCTGGGACTTCACCGAGGTGTAACTGTTGGTCAGACGCTGCAGCGGCTTGACGTCGCAGAGAAACTGCGGCCCCTTCGGCACCTTGTAGTTCGAATAGAGGTTCGAATTCGAGAAGTCTACGTGACTTGGATTGTCGTATTTCTTCTTGTTCTTCATTCGAGTCTTGGCATCCCAAGAGTAACTCTGGTCGTCCATGTAGTCGTTGGCGATGTAGGAGCCGCTGTCGGGCTCGTCGGGATGGATGGCGGGAACGAACAGCGTGTCGGGCGTGCCGGTCGAGGGCGCCGTCTCGTCGGTGTCGTAGGGAGCCGGGCGCGACTCGACGCAACCGGGCCACGTCTTGCCGAGTTTGGTGAAGATCCCCAGACGATCGGCATGTTCGGAGAAATAGGCGTCGTAGATCGACGAGCGCTGGTTGCCGCCCTGGTCGATCCACGAGGCCGACGAATTGGACGAGCCGACGTTGACGAAATTCGAGAAGGGCACCACCGAGAACTTGACCGAGTAGGTCGCCGAGGCCTTGGCCGACAGCGTGTCGACGAGGGAGGTCGCCGCCGACTTCATGTTGGTCAGCTTGCTGCTGTCGAGCATCGACGCGGTGGTGTCGAGGACGAGTGCGATCTCCAGCGACGACGACGACCAGGTGGCGGTCGAGGCGGCGGTCGACGCCAACGCGTCGAGTTTGGCGATCTTGAGGAAATAGGTGCCGATCTCCGCCTTGGCGGTGACGGTCAGCGTGTTCGAGGAGCTCGACGCGGTGACGGTCGAAATGGTTCCGTCCTTCGCATCGAAGATCTTGGCGAGGTTGCTCGCCGCCAGCGCTTGATCACTCTCGCCGTTGGTCTCGCCGTTCTTGTGGCGGGCGGCGACGAGGAGCGCGGTGGCGTCCACCGCATCCTGCAGTTTCGCGCGCGTGTCGAGATAGCGCATCATGTCGGTCGTACCGCCGGCGGCCATCACGAGCATGACTCCGGTCAGACCGAACGTGATCGTGTAGCTCCCGCGCCTGTCGGCCCAGAACTTCCTGATCATGGTCCATCCCTCGAAACCAATGGGACCGGATCGAATCCGGCATCTCTGGGCATGACCCTACGTGCGCTTTATTGAAAGTTCGTTCCGAAATGCCCGACTCCTCGGTGCCATTTTCATCTCTGGAGGCGCGATTCCGCCTTTTCGCGGTGGTCGGCTAGGGTGTTCTTGACGGTTTGGTTCAGGAATGGGAAACAAAAACCACCGACGACGAAAGTCGGACAAAGCGGAGGAAGACCCCTCATGAAGACGTCGTTCATCGCGGCTCTCGCCGTCGCAGCCCTCGTCGCGACCCCGGCCCTGGCCGCCGACCCCACCGGCGTCTGGATGCGGGCCAGTGGCTCCTCGAAGATCCGCATCGACAAGTGCGGCGCCGCCCTGTGCGGAACGGTCGTCTGGGAACAGAGCCCCCGCAAGGACATCTACAACCCGGACGCCTCCAAGCGCGATCGGCCCGTCACCGGCCTGCGCATTCTGCTCGGGATGAAGCCGTCCGGCACGCCGGACCAGTGGAAGGGCGAGGTCTACAACGCCGAGGACGGCAAGACCTACACCGGCTACATCACGCTCCAGGGTGCCAATTCGTTGAAGCTTCAGGGCTGCGTGCTCGGCGGCCTGATCTGCAAGAGCGACAGTTGGAGCCGCTCGAGCTGAACGAGAGGGCGCGCGGAGGCCCCACGGCCTCCGCCCCACCGGTGGAACTTCGGGGTGAAGCCGTTCCGGGCCTCCGCCGCCCGCATCTCGGGCGGCCACTCCTCGTCAATCGCCGCGATCGCCGGGCTCGTCCGACTTCGAGGGGTGGTCCGGTTCGAGGTGGATCACCACCTGCCGCGGCCGATTGAAATAGGCCGGGCTCTCCTCCTGCGCGATCGACCATTGCAGCCGCGTCACCTTGTAGGAGGCGGCGCGGACCTTGCCGTAAAGCGTCAACCAGACGGTTTCCCCGACCCGGGGCAGGTGGTCGAGCGACTTTGCGAGGATCCGCTTGCCGTCGACTTCGATGAAATATTCCTTCGCCATCCTTCGAAACTCCGGCTCGGAAGCTTCTACATGGCCTCCCGTTGACGGTGTCGACAGAATGAATACCGAGATCCTTACCGATCGGTTTCGAACAATCCGAAATTTCGCGCGACTCTTCGGCACACCCATGTCGGTCGGCGGCGAAAGAACGAACGGCCCCCCGTCGCCGAGGGGCCGCTCTCATTCATCGTCAGCTTCAGCCCGTGGGACTTCGGCTCACTGGCCGGCGGCCTTCAGGCGCTTGTTGCAGTCGCTCCAGTACTGCGGCCACTTCTGACCGGCCTTGATCTTGCCGGCTTCCTTGGCCGCGGTCCATTCCGCGCCGCACTTCTTGATGCGCTCGCGGGCGGCGATCTGGCCGGGGGTCAGCGGCTTCTCGTCCGCGGCCGGAGCGGCGGCGGCCGGAGCAGCGGCCGGCTTGGCGGCGGCGGCCGGAGCGGCCACGGGCTTGGCGCCGGCGGCGGGAGCGGCGGCCGGAGCGGCCGCAGGCTTGGCGGCGGCGGCCGGAGCCGCCGGCTTGGCGGCGGCCGCGGGTTCCGGCGGAACCGCATCGTCGTCGTCATCGGCGTGACGCTTGCGGCAGTCGGCGAGGAAGCTGTTCCAGGTCTCGCCCGGCTTGACCTTCTTGGCGTCCTTGGCGGCTTGCCATTCGGCGCCGCAGGCCTTCATGACGTTCGCCTGCGCGAAGGCGTCGCCCACGCCGAACACCATCACGAGGGCGAAGAGCGCGGAACCAATTCCATAGGAACGACGGACCATTGCGGCCTCCCTGCACGTTCCCCGCGCCGTCGCATCTCGGCCGGACCCGGGGCGTCTCCGGCCATCCTCGGCCGGAAATCGGAAACAGCGCCAATCTTCCTGAAATCGCGGCGAATTTCCAGTGCCGCCGCAGGTTCCCGGTGGAGAACCGCATCCAGCGTGACGGGAATTTCCCCAAGGGCAGGTCGCGACCTCCCCCAGCGGACGCGCAAGCCGATCGAATCGTCTCTCCGCGCTGTTCTCGCGACGCCGAAGCGCTCCACGGGTGAGCTGCGAATCGGCGCGCGCCGTCGCCGCTGAACGCCGGTCGGCCGCCACGTGCCCCGACGTTCAGACCTTGGCGGCGGCCACGAGCGATGCCTCGAGCGCCGCGAGGCCTTCATCGAGCACCGCGTCGGAGACGGTGAGCGGCACGAGGATGCGCACGACGTTGGCATGGACGCCGCAGGAGAGCAGGATCAGGCCGTTCGCCAACGCATGGGTGGTGACCCGCTTGGTGGCGTCCGCGTCCGGCTCATAGGTGCCGCGCGACTTGACGATGTCGAAACCGATCATCGCGCCGTTGCCGCGGATGCCGGTGATCGGCACCACGTCGTTGCGCGAGGCGATCTCGGCGAGGCGGCCCTTGATGCGGGCGCCGACGGCGTCGGCGCGGTCGAGCAGCTTCTCCTCTTCCATGACGTCGAGCACCGCCAACGCCGCGGCGCAGGCGATCGGCGAGCCGCCGTAGGTGCCGCCGAGACCGCCGGGCTCGGGAGCGTCCATGATCTCGGCCCGACCGAGGACGCCGGAGAGCGGGAAGCCGCCGGCGAGCGACTTGGCCATGGTGATCATGTCGGGCTCGACGCCGGTGTGCTCGACGGCGAAGAGCTTGCCGGTGCGGCCGAAGCCGGTCTGCACCTCGTCGGCGATCAGCACGATTCCGTGTTCGTCGCAGATCTTGCGCAGCGCCCGCCACAGCTCGACCGGGGTCTCGTAGAAGCCGCCTTCGCCCTGCACCGGCTCGATGACGATCGCCGCCACCCGTTCGGGTTCGACGTCGGCGCGGAAGAGGAAGCCGAGCGCGTCGAGCGACTGCTGCACCGAGACGCCGTGGAGCGCGACGGGGAAGGGCACGTGGAAGACCTCGGCCGGCATCGGTCCGAACTTCTTCTTGTAGGGAGCCACCTTTCCGGTCATCGCCATGGTCAGCATGGTGCGGCCGTGGAAGGCGCCGGTGAAGGTGATCACCGCTGAACGTCCGGTGTGGGCGCGCGCGATCTTGACCGCGTTCTCGAGCGCCTCGCCGCCGGTGGTGAAGAAGATGGTCTTCGCCGGCCCGGTGAAGGGCGCGCGCGCATTGAGCTTCTCGGCGAGCTCGACGTAGGGCTCGTAAGCCGTCACCTGGAAGGCGGTGTGGGTGAAGCGCGCCATCTGCGCTTCAACCGCCGCCATGATCTTCGGATGGCGGTGGCCGGTGTTGAGCACCGCGATGCCGCCGGCGAAGTCGATGTGGCGCTTGCCCTCGACGTCCCAGAGTTCGGCGTTCTCGGCGCGATCGGCGAAGATCGGGAACGCGGTGGCGACGCCGCGCGGAACGGCGGCGGTGCGGCGGGCGAGGAGCGTGGCGTTGTCGGTCATGATGATCCGTCGCTGGCAACAGGGGTGGATCGGCGCATGTTGCGCGGTCGGAAGGGGCGACGGAAGACGCGTTTTTCGTTCCGCCATGGTGCTCTGACGGCACCACCCTCGCGCCCCGCACGACGTCCCCGGTGCGACGGGGAACGCCCCGCCGCATCGGGTCTTCCGCTCACAGCCGCTCGTCGTGGAAAGCGAGGACGGCGCGGCTGGAGTCGCGGATCGCCGCCCAACGCGCCGCCGCCTGCGGCAGGTACTGTGCGGCGAAGATCCCGGCGATCGCGATGCGGGCCTTTCGGAATTCGGCATCGGGTCCGGCCCCGTCCGCCGCCGCGATCGCGCCGCGGGTCAACATCCAGCCCCCGGTGAGGAGCCCCATCACGTGCAGGAAGGGCACGGAGGCGGCGAAGGGCAGGCGCGGATCCTCCTTCGCCGCCTCGCCCAACCAATCGAGTGCGGCGCGCGCGACGGCGAGCGCCTCGCCGAGCGCACCGGCGATGCCGGCGAGTTCGGCGACGTCACCGGCCTTCGCCACGGTGGCGTCGATCTCGGCGAAGAGTTCGCGGACCCCGAGACCGGCCTCGCGCAGCACCGACCGGCCGACCAGCGCGTTCGACTGGATCGCC
>JAOTSD010000107.1 GCA_030247555.1 Siculibacillus sp.
GCCCGACGACGCCGGCCGGAGATCCGGACCCAGGACCATCGCCGAGATCGCCGAGGCCACCGGCTTCTCGCGCACCACGGTGCGCTTCGTCGTCTCCGGCCAAGCGGAACGCCACCGCATCAAGGCGGAGACGCGCGTCCTCATCGAGGACCACGTCGCCCGCCACGGCCTCGTCGTCGACCACACCGCCCGCTCGCTGCGCACCCGCCGCAGCGAGGCGGTCGGCCTCGTCGTGCCCGACCTCGCCAACGCCTTCTTCGCCCGCCTCACCGCCGAACTCGAGGAGCGTTGCCACGCCTCCGGCCGGGGCCTCCTGACCGCCTCCAGCCACGAGGATCCGGAGCGCGAGGCCCAGGCCGTCGCCGGGCTGATCGGCCGCGGCGTCGACGGGCTGGTGGTGGCGCCGTGCCGCCCGCCCGCCGCCTTCAAGGGGTTGCGCCGCGGCGGCCGCACCGCCCTCGTCATGGTCGACCGGGCGCATGAGCATTCGCCCTACCCGACCGTCGTCTCCGACAACGCCGACGCCGCCCGCCGCATCGCCGCTCGATTGATCGAGATCGCCGGCGATTCCGTCGACCTCCTCTGCGCCTGCCCCGAGCTGCCGTCGATCGCCGATCGTCTCGCCGGGTTCCGCGCCGCCGCCGAAACCGCCGGCCTCGGAGCGATCGCCGAGCGCATCCACGCCACCGACCGCGACGAGCCGGGCGCCGGGGCGGCGCTGATGGCGGCGATCCTGGCGGGCGGTCACCGGCCGCGGGCGCTGATGTGCTCGTCGCTGCTGATGCTCGAGGGCGCCCTGTCGGAGATCGTGTCGCGGTTCGGCCGCCTGCCGGGCGACCTCGTCCTCGGCACGTTCGACCACCACCCGCTGCTCGACGCCCTACCCGTCCGCATCCTGTCGCTGCGCCAGGACGAGCGCGGCATCGCCGAGCGTGCCTTCGCCTGTCTCCTCGCCGAGATGGAGGGCGGGCCGCGCGTCGCCGTTCGCCACGTCGTCCCCGGCAGGCTGGTCGAACGCGGCGCTCCGCCGCCGTGACCGCCGGCTCTCAGCCCCGCCGCGCCTTGAGCGCCGCGAACTCCTCCGCCGAGGCATAGGAGGTCTGGGTACCGGGCTTGGTCACCGAGTCGGCCGCATAGAGGGCCGCATCGGCGAGAGCCGCGGCGATGTCCCGGCTCTCGGCCCAGAAGCGGGCGAAGGAGCCGATGAAGGCGTCGCCCGCCCCTGTCGTGTCCTTCGGCGTCACCTTCACCGGCGCGACGCGCGACACGCCGGAGGCCTCGACCACCAGCGCGCCGGCTGCGCCGAGCGTGACGACGACACAGCGGATGCCCTTCTCCACCAAGGTGCGGGCGGCGGCGATCGCCTCGTCCTCGTTGGTCACCGGCAGGCCGGTGAGCAGCGCCAGTTCGGTCTGATTGGGGGTGAGGAAGGTCACCTTGGTGACCACGTCGAGATCGAGCGGCGCGGCCGGCGCCGGGTTCAGCACCGTCGCGATGCCCCGCGCCCGGGCGAATTCGATGGTGTGGTGGACCGTCTCCACCGGCACCTCGAGCTGCAGCAGGATCAGGTCGCAGCCGGCCAGATCGTCCGCCGCCGCATCGACATCCGCCGGCGAGAGGTGAGCGTTGGCGCCCTTGACGATCAGGATCGAATTCTCGCCGGACGGCTCGACGAAGATCGGCGCCACGCCCGAGGAGACTCCCGGAACCCGACCGACGTGGGCCGTGTCGATGCCGAAGCGGCGGAAGTTGGCGAGCGAGGTGTCGGCGAAGGCATCGTCGCCGACCTTCGACACCATCACCACCTCGGCCCCGAGCCGCGCCGCCGCCACCGCCTGGTTCGCCCCCTTGCCACCGCAGCCGATGCGGAAATCCGGCGCTTCCAGAGTCTCGCCGGGAGCCGGCATGCGCGTGACGTAGGTGATCAGATCGACATTGGTGGAGCCGACGACGGCGATGCGGGGAGCCATGGAGACGGCCTTCCGTTGACCGGAGTAGAGCGCGAACGGCGGCGGTGCCGCGCGAGAGACCTATACACCAAGTTCCCCCGAGTGGCGCCCCCGAGCGGCGCCCCGAAGCGTCTTCCGCGAGGTCGCACCGCGTGTCTTTCCGACTTGCCGACGAGCTCGGTTTTGCCTATGGCCGAGACGGAACGAGGATGACGCGATGCCCATCTACGCCTTCGAATGCCGCGCCTGCGGCCGCGAATTCTCCACCCTGGTGCGCGGCGGCGAAACGCCGGAGTGCCCCGCCTGCGCCGGTGTCGATCTCGAACGGCGGCTCTCCCTCGTCGCGGCACCGGTGAAGAGCGGCGGCGATCCGCTTCCGGCCGCCTGCGGTGCCGGTGCCGGTGCCTGCGGCGCCATGTCCTGCGGTTGCCCGGTTTTCGCCGGCGACTGAAGCCGATCCGTTCGACTTAGTCGCACCGCCCCGAAACTCGACCCCGCATGATTTCGGGTGAACTTTCCTCGGTTCACTCGAATGATGAACTTGTCGATCGACTCCGGTTGATGTTGTATGAGCTAAGAAGAAATACGTATTTCTTCCTCGCCCAACGACGCCGGAGGACACCATGTCCCGAACCCGCATCGCATTCGCCGCGCTCCTGCTGACCGCGGCCGCTTCGGTTCCGGCGCGCGCTCAGGTGGAGGCTCCCGCCATGACCGAATGGCAGTTCGGCAAGAGCGGCAACTGGAACGTGCTCTATCTGAGCCTCGACAAGGAAGGTACCCGCTTCGGCCAGTGCCTCATGGAGCAGATCTACGAGTCGGAGGTGGCGCTGCGCATCGGTATCGCCGGCTCCAACCGCCTGACCATCGACTACATGGGCATGGCGTCGATGGAGAACGAACGGCCGTTGCCGGTGCGCTATTACGTCGACGCCCCCGACCAGGGAACCGACGTCACGGCGCAGGCGCTCCGCGAAGGCGGTCAGGACGCCATGTGGCGGCGCATCGAGGAAGCGCTCGACGAGATCGGCGGCACACCCGGCCGCCTCGCCAAGGGCAAGAATCTGATGATCCAATCCGGGTCGAAGCGATGGTCCTATGCGCTCGCCGGCGCCGCTCCCGCCTTCGAGAGCGTCAAGACCTGCTTCCGCCGGTACAATCCCGGCAAGCCGTTGGCCGAGGCCGGGGCCCGTCCGCCGGCGCCGCCCCCGGTCATGGCCGCGCCCGCGGCGCCCCCGCCGGCGCCGGCCGTCGGCGCCTCCGTTCGTTCGCCCTTCGGTCAGACCAAGGACTGGCGCATCGACAAGGTGGTGCGCGGCGGGAACACCGTCGCCTGCATCGGACAGGGCAGCACGCCCCCGCTGAGTTCGATCCGCGTGGTCATCGACGCACGATCGATGCACCTCGACTGGCAGGACGGCTTCACCGCGCGGGGCCAGCGCTTCCCGGTCAAGCTCGGCTTCGGCACCGATGTCGCCGGCTACGGTGACTACCACGCGTCCGTCATCTCCGACGAGACCGGGCTGTGGGCTCGCATCTCGCAGACACGCTCCGAACCCGGCTTCGAGGACAGCTTGGCGAACTCGACCCAAGTCTGGCTGCAGAACCCGAAGAACATGTTCTCGGTTCCGCTCGACGGCAGCAACCGCATGTTCGACGTCTTCTACCGGTGCATGGACACGATCAAGTGAGGCCGTGCCGGGAGGCTCCACATCGCCTGACCTCCTCGGACGGCGGCGGGCTCCACCCGGCTCCGCCCGGGCGATCCACCCTCCCCCGAACGACGCATCGAGCATCGTTCGCCGCCCCGATCCGGTGATCCCGCAAGGCCCCGACCGTCGCACCCGCGAACGGTCGGGGCCTTTGCGCATTTCGCCCGGCCCGTGGGAAGACTATCCTCGTCCCGCTCTGGCGCGATGGGCGCCCGGAGGGCCGAAGGGTATCGAACCCCCGGGGGTTTCTCGCAGGCGGATCTCCCGCCGCATCGCGGAGAAGCGCAGGGGAGGTCGCGATGAAGCGCCTCACACGCAGATGGGCCGCCGCGGTCGCGGTGTTCTCCACTCTCGCCTCGATCGGACCGGCCACGGCGAAGTGGGAATGCGACGCCTTCTACGAGGAGTGTGGCGAAGCCGGCGCGGCCGCATTCAAGGAACGCATGGCCCGCGAACCGGACGAGAAGCGGCGCACGGAAATGTCGCTCGCCCGGGCCGCCAAGTGCAACAACGACGGTCTGCGGTGCATCGTCGAGGGGCTGGCATTTCCCGCGCACGTCGGCTTCCTGCTGAGCAGCGACCTCGGCTTCCTCGACAAGTACGATTTTTCCAAGGTCATCCTGCTGCAGGCCGGGAAAGGGGCCGGGCCCTACGCCACGATGTTCGCCGAGGCGGCCCGCAGCATCGGCGAACACTATCTCGATTCCGAGACGATCGCCCGCATCCACGCTCCGGGAGCGACCGATCTCCGGTTCGATTTCGGTTGGGGCGAGATCTCCCTCGGCAAGGGCGATGGCGGCTTCGACATCGAGTTGCTGCCCAAGATCCCGTTCAGATCGTCGCCCCTCGCCGCGGCCAATGTCGAGTCGGGGTTCACCTTCACCTTCGATCCCACCACCGCCAACGTCGTGTTCAAGACGCTGCGGTTCGGCTTCTCCCTCGAAGGCGGCGGCCTGGTCGGACCCGACAGCCAGGGCGAAGTCAAGGTCGGTGTCCAACTCGACTTCTCCCGCGACGGCGACACTCTGGATCTCGACGGCAAGCCCTTGTGGAACACCGAATCCTACGCCCGGACGGCGGCGCTGGAGAGCGAATTCGTCCGCCTGAGGCGCGCGCGGCTGGCGGCGGTGTCCGATCCGAACGCATTGAAGTCGATCGAAGACCGTATGGCCGCGATCGAGAAGCAGTTGGCGGCGAACGAGAGCAGCCTCACGGAAGCCATCCTCATGTCCGCCACCGATCTCTTCGGTCGCTTCGACATCTACTTCGGTTACGGCGCCGGCGGCGGCTACGGCCTCGGCGTCGAGAAGACCCTCGGCGTGAAGGACATCGGCAGCGACTACGTCTTCTCCGCCCTGACCCGTTCGATGGAGCACCAGCTCGATCTCCTGAGCGAGAAGGAGAAGCACCGCCACGCCTACATCGCACGTTGGGCGAAGCGCTACGGCATCGACGTCACCGGCAAGACACTCGGACAGGTCCAGAGTGAACTGCGCGAGAAGGTCCATGCCGAAGCCCGGCGCCTCGGGGTTTCGACCGAAGGCAAGAACTTCGACAAGATCGTCAAGGAGATCGACGGCAAACAGAACGTGCCCGCCGGGTCCGCGCCGGGGACGACCGCGCCGGCCCGGTGATCCGGCCCGACGGCGGTTCCGGGCGGGCGCACCGCGCTCAGCCCAACCCGTGCGGGAAGGGATCCGCCGGGTCGAGCAGCAGACGTGCCTCGGCGGTGACGAAGGCTGAGCCCGAGATCGTCGGGATCAGCGCGCCGCCCTCGCCGAACCGGTAACGCCCGGTGAAGCGCGAACCGACGACGCTCTCCTGCACCCAGGTCTCGCCCGGCGCCAGCTTCCCGTGCGCGGCGAGGCAGGCGAGCTTGGCGCTCGTGCCCGTTCCGCAGGGCGAGCGATCGTATTCGCCGCCCGGGCAGAGCACGAAGTTGCGCCCCATACCACCCTCGGTCCGCGGCGGTCCGAAGATCTCGATGTGATCGATCTCCGCCCCGCCTTCGCCGGTGACACCGGCCGCCACCAGCGCCGCCTTGATCGCCTCGGCCTCCGCCGTCAACTGTTTGCGATGGGCGAGATCGATCGGCGTCGTGACCGAGTCGGTCAGGAAGAACCAATTGCCGCCCCAGGCGACGTCGCCGGTGACGCGCCCGATCCCCGGCACCTCGACCGAGACGTCGGACAGATGCACCCGCGCCGGCACGTTCTCCACCGACACCCGGTTCTTCGACTCGAGCGTCACCTCGACGGTGCCGACCGGCGTCTCGAAGCGATGCCGCCCGAGGCCGATGCGGCCGAGATGGGCGAGCGTCACCGCCACCCCGATGGTGCCGTGGCCGCACATGCCGAGAAAGCCGACGTTGTTGAAGAAGACGATGCCGGCGACCGCCGTCGGGTCGACGGCCGGCACCGGCAGCGCCCCGACCAGCGCGTCGAAGCCGCGCGGCTCGTTCATGGTGAAGCGGCGGACGTGGTCGAAGTCGCGGGCGAAGATCGCCCGCCGCTCGGCGAGCGGGCCCGTCCCGAGATCCGGCCCGCCCTCGACGATCACCCGCGTCGGTTCGCCCTCGGTGTGGCTGTCGATGACCCGCATGGCGCCCTCCTCACCGACCGTCCCACGAGGCGTACCAAGCGCGGAATTGGGCGAACGCCCGATCCGCATGCGCCGCCTGCGCCGGCGACAGCGCGTCGCTCGGGTAGAAGTGGAGCGCGTATTCGCCGTGGCCGACCGCGACCATCAGGTGCTTGTAGTAGAGGACGAGATCCGCCCCCTCGTCGAAGGAGGAGAGCACCGCCAAGGCTTCGTCGAGCTCCTTCGCCCGCCGCCGCGCCACCGCGTCGCCGGCCGCCGCCTTCTCGCACAGCGCGACGAGATGCAGGATCTCCTTCGGCAGGACGTTGCCGATGCCGGTGATCGCGCCGGTGGCGCCGCAGTTGACGTAGCCGTGGAACACCTGGGTGTCGACGCCGACCATCAGCGTCAGCTCCGGGTGGCCCGAGGTGATGTGCTCGGCCGCGTAGGTGAGCGAGGCGCCGCCGCCGAACTCCTTGAAACCGACGAGATGGGAGGCCCGCGAGCGCAGGTCGAAGAACAGGTCGGCCTTGGTCTCGAAGCCGTAGTAGGGGCTGTTGTAGATCACCGAGGGCAGATCGACGCCGGCGGCGAGCACCGCGTCGAAATGCGCCCGCTGCGCCGCGATCGACGAACCGCGAGAGAGCACGCGGGGAATCAGCATCAGGCCGGCCGCCCCGACCGCTTTGGCGTGCGCCGCGATCGCCGCGGCACGGGCGGTGTTCTGCGCCCCGGTGCCGACCACGACCGGAAGACCGGCCTTCACCAGCCGCTCGACGCCCTCCATGCGCTCTTCGTCGGTGAGCAACGGCCAATCGCCCATCGAGCCGCAATAGACCACCGCCGACATGCCGGCCTCGACCAGATGCCGACCCATGCGCACGAGCGCGTCGAAATCGGGCTCGCGATCCGGCGTGCACGGCGTCATCAGGGCGGGCATGGTGCCTGCGAACAGCGGCTTCGACATGGTAGGCTCCGTCATGGCTGCGTCGGGAAACGAACCGCCAGCATCGCCCGCGGCGGCGGATCTGTCTTGTCGGAACTGGGAGTGGCGAGTGGCCGATCGGCACAAGACAACGGGCGTGGCGATCGACGCCTCGGCGCACGACGCCCGCGCCCGCTTCCTCGCCGCCGTCGGCCGACCACTCTTCTGCGACGACCTCTTCGACGCCGTCCCCGATATCGTCTTCTTCGTCAAGGACCGCGACGGCCGCTACGTCGCGGTCAATCGCACGCTGGTCCGCCGCACCGGTGTCACCGCCAAGGGCGATCTCCTCGGCCGCACCGCGCGCGAGGTCTTTCCCGGCGCTCTCGGCGCCGAAATAGCTCGCCAGGACGCCGCCGTGCTGGCGAACGGCCGCCCGATCCACGGCCGACTCGAACTCCATCTCCGCCCCAACGGCGAAGAGGGCTGGTGCCTGACCTGGAAGGAACCGATCCTCGACGCGCAGGGGGCGATCGTCGGCCTCTCCGGCATCTCACGCGATCTGCAGGCCCCGAGCGACGAACGCACCGACCTCGCGGGCCTCTCCGCCGTGATCGCCCACGTCCACGCCCATCTCGACCGGCCGCTGCGCGTCGCCGAACTCGCCGAGATCGCCGGGCTCACCGCCTTCCGCCTCGACCTGCGCCTGCGCGCCCTCTTCGGCGTGACCGCTGGCCAGTACCTGACCCGCGCCCGCATCGAAGCGGCCTGCAGTCTCCTGCGATCGACCGACGGGCCGATCGCCTCGGTCGCGCTCGATTGCGGCTATGCCGATCAGGCCGCCTTCACCCGCCGCTTCCGCAAGTCGGTCGGTCTCACCCCGTCACAGTATCGGCGCCATCACCGCACGGCGTGACCCGAAACGGCGAACGGCGCCCGAGGGCGCCGTCCACGGAGGATCGCGGATGCCTCCCGCTCAGCGCGACGACGCCAGTTGGAAGCGTGAGGCGAACGGTGTCGCCGGGGCCGGGGCCGCTCCGGAGGTCCCGGTGGCGAGCCCGCGCGACAGGGGTTGGGTGGCGGCGGCGAGTTGGTAGAGGCCGCGCTTCTCGGTCATCGGCTTGAAGGCGTCGATGAGCCCGACGACCGTTTCGGCGGCGCCGAGCACCAAGAAGCCGTCCGCCGGCATCAGTTTGGCGACCCGTCCGAGGATGTCGATCTTGGTCGCATTGTCGAAATAGATCAGAACGTTGCGGCAGAAGACGATGTCGAACTGGCCGAGAGACGAGAAATTCTCGAGCAGATTCAGCTTGCGATACTGCACCATCGAGCGCAGCGACGAGGCGATCTGCCAGGTGTCGCCGTTCTGGGTGAAGTACTTGAGCAGGTGGTTGATCGGCAGGCCGCGCTGCACCTCGAACTGCGAGTAGACGCCGGCCTTGGCCTTGTCCAACACCTCGTTGGACAGATCGGTGCCGATGATCTCGAAGCGCCAGCCGGCGAGTTTCGCCTCCTGCTCCTTCAGGCACATGGCGAGCGAATAGGGCTCCTGACCGGTCGAAGCGGCGGCGCACCAGATGCGGATGCGCCGTTCGCGCGAGCGCGCCTCGAGCATCTTCGGCAGCATGGTGTCGACGAAATGCTCGAACGGGGTCTTGTCGCGGAAGAAGAAGGACTCGTTGGTGGTCATCGCCTCGACCACCGCCTCGCAGATCTGCGACTGCCCCGGCTCCTTCATCTTGGCGACCAGCGCCGAGATCGAGGCGAGACCGGACTTGCGCGCCACCGGCAGCAGACGGCTCTCGATGAGGTACTGCTTCTCCGCGGTCAGAACGAGACCCGACTGCTGCTTGAGATAGCCCCTCAGGTAGTCGTACTCGCTCGGCGTCATCGCCTACCCCCCAAAATACGCGCGATCTTGCCGCCGATCTGATCGAGGGGCAGGATCTCGGCCGCGGCACCGGCCTGCGCCACGGCGCCCGGCATGCCCCAGACCACACTCGATTCCTCGTCCTGCGCGATCACCGACCCGCCACCGTCGGCGATGCGCTTGGCACCGGCGGCGCCATCGTGGCCCATCCCGGTGAGGACGCAGGCCAGGATCGCCGAACCGAATACCGGTACGGCGCTGTCGAACAGTGGATCGACCGCCGGCTTGCAGAAGTTCACCGGTGGCTGATCGTTGAGCAGCACCACCGTCTCGGCGCCCTGCTTGCCGATCACCATGTGTTTGCCGCCGGGAGCGACGTAGATGCGGCCCGGCATCAGTGGTTCGCCGTGCGTGCCTTCGGCGGCGCGGCGACCGGAGGCCTTGGTGATGTGCTCCGCGAGGATCGCGGTGAACGTCGCCGGCATGTGCTGAGTGATCAGCACCGGCACATTGGCGATCGCCGGTCCGATCTCGGCGAAGAGCTTCGTCAGCGCCTGCGGGCCGCCGGTCGACGAACCGATCAGCAACACCCGTGGATTCACCGACGAATAGGGGCGAAGCTGCGTCGGCGCGCTCGGCGCGGCGACGCGCGGCTGCGACGGAGCGAAGGATCGAGCCGGGGCCGTCGCCGCTGTCGAAGCGCTCCCCTGGCCGCTCGTCGCGGCCGGAGCGACGGGACGCATCGGCGAGGCGGCACCGCCGCGACCGGCGCGCATCTGTGCCCGTTGGCCGAGCGCCTTGACCTTCTGGATGACCTCGTTGCGGAAATCGGCGGAGGTTGTGACGCCGGAATTCGACTCCGGCTTCGGCACGTAGTCGGCCGCGCCCAGCGACAGGCACTTGAGCGAGATCTCGGCGTTGCGGCGGGTCAGGGTCGAGGCCATCACCACGATCAGGCCCGGCTTCGCCCTGAGCAGCAACGGCAGCGCCGTGATGCCGTCCATCTCCGGCATCTCGACGTCGAGCACCACCACGTCGGGGTTGGAACGGGCGACGTCGTCGACCGCCAGCTTGCCGTTGCGATGGCTCGCCACCACCGCCAGCGCCGGGTCCTCGTCGATCCAGCGTCCGATCAGGCCGCGAACCACGACCGAATCGTCGACCACCATGACGCGCACGGGATCGGTGACCGTCGTGCCCGGTCGGTCGAAGGCGGCGCTCGCACCGAAAGCCATGTCGACCTCCGTCAGATCAGGCCGACTTCGGCGAACTTCGCTTCCACGATCTCGCGGTCGAACGGCTTCATGATGTATTCGTCGGCGCCGGCGCGCATGGCCTTGGCGATGTGGCCGACGTCGTTCTCGGTGGTGCAGAACACCACCTTCGGCTTCTCGCCGCCCGGTTCGCGCCTGAGT
>JAOTSD010000002.1 GCA_030247555.1 Siculibacillus sp.
CCCGCCCGCCGTACGCTACGGCCTGCCCGTCGACGTCTACTCCCTCGGTGTCATCCTGTACGTCTGCCTCGCCGACTACCTGCCCTTTGACGACCACGCGCCGCGCCCGCCGGACGCCCCGCCGCCCGCGGCGCCGTCACCGCGGCGGCGAGTTCGGTCTCGTCGGGCCGGATGCGCCGCGGCGTCCACAGCCGTTCGGAGAAGAAGCTCTCGGGGAAGTCCCAAGCCTCGGTCTGGACGTCCTGGCACATCGCCAGCGTCACCGGTCCGCAGTCGGCCGGATCGGTCAGCACCTGCATGGCGCGGGTGAGCGCCGGCACGATCTGCTCCGGCCGGGTGATGCGGTCGAAATAGCGCGACACCGGGCGGAAGCAGTCGTTGGCCGAAACCGTTCCGTCGCCGAAGTCCTCGATCTGCTGCAACACCGGGTCGGGCCGGCGCGAGGCGAAGACGTCGCCGGGCAGCAGCAGGACGGGCAGGCGATCGACGTGGGCGACCGCCGCGGCTGTGACCATGTTGGTGGCGCCGGGCCCGATCGACGTGGTGGCGACCATCATCCGCCGGCGGCGCATCTGTTTGGCGTAGGCGATCGCCGCCAGCGCCATCGCTTGCTCGTTGTGGGCGCGCAGCGTCGGCAGCGCGCCGCGGGCGTGCCACAGCGCCTCGCCGAGGCCGGCGACGTTGCCGTGGCCGAAGATCGCCCAGCAGCCGGCGAAGACCGGCACCACTTCGCCGGCGATCTCGGTCTTCTGCGCCGTCAGGAAGCGCACGAGCGCCTGAGCGGTGGTGAGGCGAAGGCTCTTCATCGGGTTCGATCCTTCCGAGAGGGGTCGGCTCGGCGTTCGCGAGTGTCGATCTCAGATGCGCGGCGCGCAACCGCTCCAGGCCTCGGTGAGCCGGCGGAACCGCGCCGCCATGTCGGCGACCGCCGCCTCGTCGTCGATGCGACCGGCGAGCCAGGCCCGTGCCGCCTCGCCGAAGAGGGTGCGGCCGACCGCGAAGCCGCGGACCATCGGTTCGGCCCGCGCCGCGGCGAAGGCGGCGGCGAGTTCCGCCTCGGGGGCGTCGAGCCCGAGCAGCACGATGCCGCGGCAGAACGGATCGTACCGGCGGATCACGTCGCCGATCGCCACCCAGGCGGCGGGATCGGTCTGCGGCTCGAGCTTCCACCAGTCGGGACGGATGCCGAGCCGGTAGATCCGCTCGAGGACCGCCGGCACGGTGTCCGGCGCGAGCGGTCCGTGGACCCCGGCGATGATCTCGAGCAGGAACTCCCGACCGAGCGTGGTGACCGCGTCGTGGACCCTGAGCAGTTCCCGCTCCTGCCGCGCTTTCAGGTCCTGCGGATCGTCGGGCCGGTAGAAGCACAGGCACTTGACCGTGTGGTGGACGGGCCAGTCGACGAGATGGGCGCCGAGGCTCGCCATGCGGTCGAAGTCGAGCGGCCGCGATCCCGGCGCCTCGATCGGCCGACCGATCCAGAACCCGTGGTCGGTGGCGCGGAACAGCGCTTTCGCCCCGTGGGTGCCATCGATGAGCATGCCGTGGCCCGGCCGCCCCTCGGCCACCCGCGCCGCCGCCTCGACCGCCAGCACCTTGAAGTCGGCGATCCGGCCGCGGTCGGCCCCGATCTCGTCGGCCATCGCCTCGAGCTGGGCGCGATGATCGATGGCGAAAGCCATCAGCGTCTCCGGCCCCGGCCGCCGCGTCGTCGCCCGGTGGAGGTGGCCGAGCGCGGCATCGAAGCGCAGCGCGTGGTGCCGGCTGCCGTGGTCGAGGAAGTACCGCAGTTCCGTCCAGGTCGGGCTCTCCGGCGAGCACAGCAGCCGCGACACCGCGAAGGCGCCGCAGGCGTTGGCCCAAGTGGCGCAGGTCTCGAGCGCCTCGCCGCGCAGCCAGCCACGCAGGAAGCCCGCCATGAAAGCGTCTCCGGCGCCGAGCACGTTGTAGACCTCGACCGGAAAGCCGGGACCGCGGATGCCGTCGTCGAGGCGCGCCGGGATCTCACCGGGGAAGATGACGCAGCCCATCGGCCCTCGCTTGCACACCAGCGTCGCCGCGGGCGCGAGCCGGCGCACCTGCCGCAGCGCCGCGAGGATCTCGTCGTGACCCGAGGCGATGAAGAACTCCTCCTCGGTGCCGACGACGAGGTCGCAGGCCGCCAGCACCGGCGCCAGATGGGCGGTCACCGCACCGGAGCGGATGTAGCGCTCCTCGCCCGCCGCATGTCCCGCCAGCCCCCAGAGGTTCGGCCGGTAGTCGATGTCGAAGACCACCTTGCGGCCGTGGTCGCGGGCGATCTCCATGGCGCGCCACTGGGCGGCAGCGGCGGCGGGACGCGAGAAATGGGTACCGGTGACCAGCACCGCGGCCGAACCGGCGACGAGGTCCTCGTCGACGTCGTCGGGCTCGAGGCCCATGTCGGCGCAGTTCTCGCGGTAGAAGATCAGGGGAAACGTCTCGCGGTCGCGCACCGAGAGCAGCACCAGCGCCGTCAGTCGCTGCGGATCGGTCCTCACCCCAGAGACGTCGACGCCCTCGCGGACGAACTGTTCGCGGATGAAGCGGCCCATCTGCTCGTCGCCGACGCGAGTGATCACCGCCGTTCTCAGCCCCAGTCGGGCCGCGCCGATGGCGATGTTGGAAGGGCACCCGCCGACGGCCTTGGTGAAGCTCGACACGTCCTCGAGCGCCACCCCGATCTGCTGACCGTAGAGGTCGACCGACGACCGGCCGATGGTGACGACGTCGAGGCGCGGTCCGGTTCCGTGTGCCGCTCGCATCCTCGGTCCTCCCGCCGGCCATCGCCGCCGACGCACCCGCATTCGGCCGGCCGTGGCCTCTGCCGGCCCCCGTCCCACCCGCCATCGCCCCGGGCCAGCCGGTCGAATCGAGCGGCGGGGGCGCCGGCGATCGTTGTCGTCATGAAACTTCCGTTCTATGATGATGTCAATTCGGAACATTCGTTCGTTATCGATCGAGTCGCGGAACGCCCGATCGACGAAGCCAGGAGACGAGACATGAGAATCGCGGTTCTCGGCGCCGGTCGCATCGGCAAGATCCACGGCCGCAACGTCGCCGTCCGCCCCGGAGTGAGACTGGTCGCGGTCGCCGACCCGCACCGTCCATCGGCCGAGGAACTGGCGGCCGCCACCGGCGCCGAAGTCCGCGACATCGACACGGCGATCGAAGCGCGGGACGTCGACGCCGTCATCATCGGCACGCCGACCACCACCCATGCCGATCTGATCGAGAAGGCGGCCCGCGCCGGCAAGGCGATCTTCTGCGAGAAGCCCGTCGACCTCTCCGCCGAGCGCATCGTCGCCTGCCTCGAGGTGGTCAAGGCGGCGGGCGTGCCGCTGATGATCGGCTTCAACCGCCGCTTCGATCCCAACTTCGCCGAATTGCGCCGCCGCCTCGCCGCCGGCGCCATCGGCGAGACCGAGATCGTCACCGTCATCTCCCGCGATCCCGCCCCGCCGCCGGCGAGCTACGTCGCCACCTCCGGCGGCATCTTCCGCGACATGATGATCCACGACCTCGACATGGCGCGCTTCCTCCTCGGCGACGACGAACCGGTCGAGGTCCATGCCCTCGGCTCGGCGCTGGTCGATCCCGAGATCGGCCGCGCCGGCGATGCCGACACCGCGCTGGTGGTGATGAAGACCGCCGCCGGCCGCCTCTGTCAGATCTCCAATTCGCGCCGCGCCACCTACGGCTACGACCAGCGCATCGAGGTGCACGGCTCGAAGGGCATGCTGCGTGCCGGCAACATCCACGAATCGACGGTGGAACTGGCGTCCGGCGACGGCTTCCGCGCCGACCCGGTGCAGCACTTCTTCCTCGAGCGCTACGCCGAGGCCTATCGCGCCGAACTGGCCACCTTCGTCGAGTGCGTCGAGAAGGGCGTCGCACCTTCACCCACCGGGGAGGACGGCCTCGCCGCCCAGCGCCTCGCCGACGCCGCCACCCTGTCGTGGAAGACCGGACGGCCGGTGCGCCTCTGACCTACCCTCCCGACGGGGCGCCGCATCGCGGCGTCCCGCCGCTCTTCCGACCCTCACCGATCCGAGCCCGCGTCCCTCAGCTCCGCCCGGCATCGCGCTTCTCGCCGACCGAGACGGCGAGCGCCATGGCCAAGGCGAACGTGGCGGCGAGCGAGCGGAAGTCGCCGTAGTCGGCCTCCGCCACCTCGAGCCACACGCCCGCCGCCCGGGCCAGCGGCGAGAAGGTCGAATCGGTGATCGCCACCACCGGCACCCCGGCCGCCGCCGCGCCCGTCACCAGATCGACCGTCGCCTGCGCGTAGGGCGCGTAGCTCACCGCCAGGACCGCGTCGCCCGGCCGCGCCGCCGCGATCTGTTCGCCGCCGAGCCCGCCGACGTTGTCGACGAGTTGCGACCGCACCCCCATCTTGGCGAAGGCGTAGGCGAGATAGGCGGTGACCGGGAAGACCCGCCGCGCTCCGACCAGATGGATCGTGTCGGCCACGGCGAGCAGGTCGACCGCCGCCCCGAGGCGGGCCGGATCCATGGTCGCCCCGAGTCGGTCGAGCGAGGCGCTCGCCGCCCGCGCGAAGCCGTGCAGATGGAGCGCCGGATGCGGCTCCGGTCCGACCGCCTTCAAGGCCTCGAGCCGTTCGTGATAATCGGGCCAGCCCTCGCGCAGGCGCGCCCGGAAGACCTTCTGCATGTCGCTGAAGCCGGCGTAGCCGATGGTCTGCGCCAGCCGCACCAGTGTCGAGGGCTGCACTCCGGACTTCGCCGCCACCTCCGCCGCCGTGCCCAGCGCCACCTCGTCGGGATGGGCGAGGGCGAAGTCGGCCACTTGCCTCAGACGTTTCGGCAGCCCGGCGTGGGCCGCTCCGAGATGGGCCTTCAGGCTCTCGAAGTCGCGCGGCGCATGCTCGATACCGGCCATCCGATCCCTCCGTCGACGGTTCTCGCGTCGGCGGAATTTAGAACGAGACGGCGGCCGAATGGAATGGTCGTTCCATTGTGGAAGGCATGGTCATCCGCCGGCCCGCTCGCCGACCTCGATCGCTTCCACCACCGCGTCGAAGACGTAGCCGTGGCCGCGCTCGGTGCGGATCAGGCGCGGGTTGGTGGCATCCGCCTCGATCTTGCGCCTGAGCCGCAGGATCAGCACGTCGACGGTGCGGTCGTAGACCTCGCCGCCGGCCCGGTGGGTCAGATCGAGCAGGTGGTCGCGCGACAGGACCCGCCCCGCCGCGCCGACCAGCGCCGCCAGCAGATCGAACTCGCCGACGGTGAGCGACACCGGCCGCCCGTCCGGCGCGGTGAGGCGGCGGCGGTCGAGATCGATCTCGTGTCCCTCGAAACGCCACCCCCGCCGCACGGGGGACGGGGCCGCCGGCGGCGTATCGCGCCCGCTCCGCCGCAGCACCGCTTTGATGCGGGCGAGCAGTTCGCGGCCGTTGAAGGGCTTGACCACGTAGTCGTCGGCGCCGATTTCGAGCCCCATGATGCGGTCGAGATCGCCGCCGCGCCCGGTCGCCATGATGATCGGCACGTCGCTCGTCGCACGGATCGTCGCCGCCACCGAGAACCCGTCGCGGTCCGGCAGCCGCAGGTCGAGGACCACGAGGTCGATCCGCCCCCCGACCAGCGCCGCGAACAGGGCGGCGGCGTCGCGACAGGCCACCGCCTCGAAGCCTTCCGAAGCGACCAGATCGCAGACCGTGTCGCGGACCGTCTCGTCGTCGTCGACGACCGCGATCCGCGTCGCTCGCCCGGTGCTCGACGTCACGGACTTCCCTCCCCTTCGCCGTATCGATCGCCCTTCCGGCCGGCCCGACGACCCCATGGTCCGCTCCGCCCCGCCGATCGAAACGATGGACGGACGCCGGCGCGGCGGCTCCGTGAACAATGTTACAGCGAGATGACGCCGCATCGAAATCCCCGGTTCAAAATCGGGGGAGAAAGTTCCGCCGACCCGGTCCGGCCCACCCGGACGGGGTGGAACGCGTTTCGCAACGACCCGACCTTCGGCCCGGCGCCCACGCCGCAACGAACGACGGCGGGTCCGATGGAGGAAGACATGACGCTCGCCACCCGCCGCACCGCTCTCGCCGCCACCGCCCTCCTCGGACTGACGCTCGGCTCCGCCGCGGCCCGCGCCGACGATCTCGTCGTCTATTGCGGCGTCCAGGAGGAATGGTGCCAGGCGATGATGAACGCTTTCACCAAGGAGACCGGCATCAAGGTCGCCATGACGCGCAAGAGCGCCGGCGAGACCTATGCGCAGGTCAAGGCCGAAGGCTCCAACCCGAAGGGTGACGTCTGGTGGGGCGGCACCGGCGACGCCTTCCTCCAGGCGGCCGAGGACGGCCTGCTCGCCGAATACAAGTCGCCGAAACTCGCCGAGTTGCACCCCTGGGCCCAGCGCCAGGCGGCCGACGCCCAGTATCGCGCCGTCGGCATCTACGCCGGCGGCCTCGGCTTCGCCGTGAACACCGAGATCCTCGCCAAGAAGAAGGTCAAGGAACCGACCTGCTGGGCCGATCTGGTGAAGCCGGAGTTCAAGGGCGAGATCCAGATCGCCAACCCGAACTCCTCCGGCACCGCCTACGCGACGCTCGCCACCCTGGTGCAGATCTTCGGCGAGAACCCCGCATTCGACTACATGAAGAAGCTGCACGGCAACGTGTCGCAGTACACCAAGTCGGGCGCCGCCCCGGCGGTCGCCGCCGGTCGCGGCGAGGCCTCGGTCGGCATCGTCTTCATGCACGACGCGGTGGTGCAGACCATCAACGGCTTCCCGGTGAAGACCGTCGCCCCTTGCGAGGGCACCGGCTACGAAGTCGGCTCGATGGGCATCATCAAGGGCGGCCCGAACCCCGAACTCGCCAAGAAGTTCTACGAGTTCGCCCTGACGCCCAAGGCGCAGGCGACCGCCGAACAGGCGAAGAGCTATCAGGTGCAGGCCAACGTCGCCACACCGATCTCCGAGCACGCCCCGCGGCTCGAGAAGGTCAAGCTGATCGACTACGACTTCAAGAAGTTCGGCTCGGCGGCCGAGCGCAAGCGCCTGCTGTCCCGTTGGGACAACGAGATCGGCAACCTGCGCTGATCGAAGCGGAAGACACCGTCCGGCCTCCCGGTCTCCCCCGGGAGGCCGTGCTCCACCTCGCACCGGGTTCGGAGACGGCGCCATGTTCCGCTCACATATCCTCTGGCTGATCATCGGCTGGATCGGCTGGGCCATCGTCCCGTGGTACGGCTTCGCCTCGACGCGTCGGCCGGCGACCGGCGATTGGCCGCCCTCGGGGCTCCTCGCCGGCCTCGGCGACGCCCCTTGGCTGCTGCCGCTCGCGCTCTTCCTCGCGCTGCCCGTTCCCTTCGTCCTCGCCCGCTCCCGCCACACCGGCCTCGCGCTGATCGTCGGCGGCCTCGGCGGCCTCGTGTGGATGATGCTCGAGGGATCGGCCATCACCCACAAGGGATGGGCCTGGGCGTCGCTCGCCGGGCTCTTCGGGCGGCTGCCCGAGGGCCAACCCGGCATGGGCTTCGGCGCGATGATCACCGCCCTCGCCTTCCTCTTCTTCTTCACCATGGGCCTCGCGGCCCGTGGCGCCATGAAGGGCGACCGCTTCACCACCGGCGCCATCGGCTTCCTCGTCGCCTCCATCGCCCTGTTCGTCTTCTGGCCGGTGTCGACCGTGTTCTCGCAGGCGATGCTGCCCGACGGCGACATCTCCGGGGCGACGGCGCTGTACAACCGGCTGACCGCCCGGGACATCTGGTCGCTCGGTTGTATCACCGGCGACACCCGCTGCGGCGTTGTGTGGAACTCGGTGGTGCTCGGCACGCTGTGCGGCGTCATCACCACGGTGCTCGGCCTCGCCTTCGCGCTGGTCGCCGCCCGCACCGACTTCCCCTACCAGCGGGCGCTGCGGCTCCTGTCGGTCCTGCCGATCATCACGCCGCCCTTCGTCATCGGCCTCGCCGTCATCCTGCTCTTCGGCCGCAACGGCACCGTCACGCTGTTCCTCGCCGAGAACTTCGGCCTGACCGCGACGCGCTGGATCTACGGCCTGCCGGGCATCCTGCTCACCCAGACGCTGGCCTTCACCCCGATCGCCTTCCTGGTGCTGATCGGCGTCGTCCAGGGCATCGCCCCGTCGATGGAGGAAGCGGCGCAGACCCTGCGCGCCGGCCGCTGGCAGACCTTCCGGAGAGTCACCTGGCCGCTGATGCGCCCCGGCCTCGCCAATGCCTTCCTCGTCGGCTTCATCGAGAGTCTCGCCGATTTCGGCAATCCGCTGGTCATGGGCGGCGGCTACGAGGTGCTCTCCACCAAGATCTTCTATGCCGTGGTCGGCGCCCAGAACGATCCCGGCCGCGCCGCGGCCCTCGGTATCGTCCTGCTCGCGCTCTGCGTCGGCGCCTTCCTGGTGCAGCACCGCTGGGTCGGGTCGGGCTCCTACACCACCGTCGGCGGCAAGGGTTTCGCCGGCACCCCGGCCGAACTGCCGGTATGGCTGAAGCGGGCCGTCTACGGCACCGCCATCCCGTGGGCCGCCTTCACCTTCCTGCTCTACGGCCTCATCCTCTACGGCGGCTTCGTCGAGAACTGGGGACGCAACAACACCTTCACGCTGCGCCACTACGTCACCGCCTTCGGCCTCGACTGGAACCAGTACGGCCTCCTGTGGACCGGGCGGGCGTGGAATTCGCTGTTCACCACCCTCGAGGTCTCCGCGATCGCCGCGCCGCTGACCGCCGCATTGGGCCTGATCACCGCCTACCTTCTGGTGCGCCAGCGCTTCGCCGGTCGTGCGACCTTCGAATTCATGACCATGCTGAGCTTCGCCATCCCCGGCACGGTGATCGGCGTCGCCTACATCCTCGCCTTCAACCAGCCGCCGGTGGAACTGACCGGAACCGCCGCGATCCTCGTCGTCTGCTTCGTCTTCCGCAACATGCCGGTGTCCATCCGCGCCGGCGTCGCCTCGATGAGCCAGCTCGACAAGAACCTCGACGAATGCGCCCTGACGCTCGGCGCCAACTCCGCCCAGACCATCCGGCGGGTGATCGTGCCGCTCCTGCGGCCGGCGATCGTCGCGGCGCTGGTCTATTCCTTCGTCCGCGCCATCACCTCGGTCAGCGCCGTCATCTTCCTGGTCTCCGCCCGCCACGACATGGCCACGTCCTACATCGTCGGGCGCGTCGAGATCGGCGACTTCGGCCTCGCCATCGCCTACTCGTCGGTGCTGGTGGTGCTGATGGGCCTCGCCATCATCTTCATCCAATGGGCGGTCGGCGAACGCCGCATCGCCCGCCCCACGCCCCAAGCCCCCGCCGCCCGTGCACAGGAGGTCGCCGCATGACCGAATCCGCGAAGAAGATCGGCGGCGTCGAGTTCCGCTCCGTCAGCCGTCGTTACGGCAAGGTGACGGCGGTCGACCAGATCTCGTTCAAGGTCGAACCGGGCACGCTCGTCACCCTGCTCGGCCCCTCGGGTTGCGGCAAGACGACGACGCTGCGGATGATCGCCGGCCTCGAGGCGCCGAGCGAAGGGACGATCCTGATCGGCGGCCGCGACGTGACGCTGCTGCCGGCCACCGACCGCGACGTCACCATGGTGTTCCAGAGCTACGCGCTCTTCCCCCACATGAACGTCCTCGACAACGTCGCCTTCGGCCTCGAGGTCTCGGGCGTCCCCAAGGCGCAGCGCGAGGCGCAGGCGATGCAGGGCCTCGCCATGGTCGGCCTCGCCGGCTTCGAGAACCGGCTGCCGAGTGAACTCTCCGGCGGCCAGCAGCAGCGCGTCGCCGTCGCCCGCGCCCTGGTGCTGGAACCCGAAGTGCTGCTCTTCGACGAGCCACTGTCCAACCTCGACGCCAAGCTACGCCGGAAGATGCGCGACGACATCCGCGAGTTGCAGTCCAAGCTGGGCCTGACCTCGGTCTACGTCACCCACGACCAGGAGGAGGCGCTCGCCGTCTCCGATCGGATCATCGTGATGAATCGCGCCGTCATCGCCCAGGAGGGCTCCCCGAGCGATCTCTATCGTCGGCCGGTGTCGCGCTTCGTCGCCGACTTCATGGGCATCTCCAACCTGCTCGACGGCATCGTGATCGCCCGTGCCGACGGGCGGGTGAAGGTGCGCTGCGGCGAGGCGACGCTCGACCTGCCGGCGCCGACGGCGACCGCGGCCGACGACGTCACGGTCGCCATCCGGCCGCAGGGGATCCGTCTGGAGGCCGAGGCCGCGCCCGATCGCCTGCCGGTGACCGTGCGCAAGGCGACCTACCTCGGCTCGCATCTCGAATACGTGCTCGACAGCGACGCCGGCGAGCTCTTCGTCGTCGACCCGACGTCGGAGAGGGCGGTCCCCCCCGGCTCCGGCGCCTGGGCGGCCTTCCGCCACGACGGCGTCGCGTTGGTGCCGCGCGGCGAATGAACGGGCGAGCGCCGACGTGCCTCCACCCGGCGCGGGCTCACGCACCGGAGGGAAAGGCGCGGGCGCGGAGCCGGCGACGCTCTCCCGCGGATGCGCGCGGGCCGCGAACTGCTCTAGGATCGGCGCGACGCGGGACCCTCGTCCCGCCGAAGGGAGCGGCATCGGAGCCATGGGCACGAGGGGCGGACTGCGCCGACGGTTGATGCTGATGGCGGCGGGGGTGATCGGGGTGATCCTGATCGCCGAAGGCCTCGCTTGGGTCGGCCTCGACCGGCTGGAACGCCGGCTCGGCGCCACTCGCGCCGACGCGCTCTCCGACGTCCGTCGCGTCCTGACCCTGGCGGAGAGCGCCTCCGGCCTCTCGGCCTTCGCCCACTCGGTCACCGAGATCCACGACCGGCCGGCTCTCGCCGTCGCCGAACGCGCCCTCGAGGGACGGCTCGAGGAGTTCGCCGCCCTCGCCGCAGCCCTGCCGGTGCCGCTCGCCCGCCCGGCGCTGCCGACTCTCGAGCCGGCGATCGTCCGCCTCGCCGACCGGCTCGACGGCATTCTTCGCCATCTCTTCGCGGTGACCGAGGAAGCCATCGCCGAGGACGAACGCCCGGCGACCCCGCCGTCGGCCGACCGTGTCTACGTCGACCCGCGCCAGCGCTTCCTTCTCGCCGCCACCGACGTCGCCGCCACCGAGATGAGCCGGCTGGTGCGCGACTTCGCCTCGCTGGTCGAACGCTCCGACCGCGCTCGCGCCGAGGCGACGGCCGCCGATCTCGCCCTCGGCAAACTCGCCGCCGGCCTCGTCGGCGTGCTCGGCCTCGTGGTCGCCCTCGGCTTCGCCAACGCCTTCCTGCGCGGGGTCGTCGCCGACCTGCTCGGCATCGCCGAGGCGATGCGCCGGTTGGCCGGCGGCGACACGACGGCGACCGCGCCCGGTGGCCACCGCCCCGACGAGATCGGGGCGCTGGCCCGCGCCTTCGAGGTGTTCAAGGTGCAGGCGCACGAACGCGCCGAGATCGAGGGCCGTCTGCGCCACGCCGAACGGTTGGAGGCGATCGGCCGGCTGACCGGCGGCATCGCCCACGACTTCAACAACCTCTTGACCGCCGTCTCGACCAATCTGCAACTGATCCACGACGACGCCCTGCCGGGCTCGCGCACCCGGACGCGCGCCCTGCGCGCCCTGGCGGCGGCCGAGAACGGCGCGGCGATGGTCGACCACCTCCTCGCCTTCGGTCGCCGACAGATGCTGGCGCCGGTGGCGACCGACGTCCGCCGCCTGATCGCCGCCGCGATCGACCTCGTCGCCGCCAGTCTCGGCGGCGGCATCGTGCTCGAACGGCGGCGCACGGAGACGGACGACCCGCTCCTCGCTCTCATCGATCCCGGTCAGCTCGAGAACGCCTTGATCAACCTCGTCTTCAACGCCCGCGACGCGGTCGGCGAGCGCGGCCGCATCACGCTCGCCGCCGCCCGTGCGCCCGATGGCATGGTCCGCCTCGAGGTCTCCGACGACGGCGTCGGCATGGATCCAGCCACTCTCGCCCGCATCTTCGAGCCCTTCTTCACCACCAAGTCGGCCGGCGCCGGATCGGGTCTCGGCCTGTCGATGGTCTACGGCTTCGTGCGCCAATCGGGCGGGCGCATCGACGTCGCCTCGACGCCGGGCGCGGGCACCACCGTCATCATCGACCTCCCCGCCGCTCCCGCGGACGGCGCGACCGCTCCCGCCCCGCCGACCGAGGCGAGCACCGGTGCAGCGATCGGCCGGTCGCTCCGGATTCTGGTGGTCGAGGACGACGCACGGGTGCGCGAGGCGATCGTCGAACTCCTCGCTGCCTCGGGCCACACCGCGATCGCCGCCGGCTCCGGCGTCGAAGCGTTGATGCGCTTCGACGCCGATGCCGGTTTCGACGCGGTGGTCACCGATCTGGCGCTCCAGAACGGCATGGACGGCGACGAACTCGCCGCCGCGCTCGAGGCCCTGCGCCCCGGCCTTCCGGTGCTGGTGACCACCGGCTATGTCGGCGCCGTCCCGATCGACCGGCCGGTGCTGATGAAACCCTTCCGCCGCGAGGACCTCGACGCCGCTCTCGCCCGCCTCCTCGCCACGGATCCGGCCCCGACGGCTCCGGTCACGGGCGAATCCCGACCGTCGCCAGACCCCGGGTGATCGACCCGGAGGTCGGCAGCAGCGGGATCAGGCAGGCCTGCAGCGAATGGTAGAGATCGGGTTTGCCGAAGAAGGGGAAGGTGTTGGGCACCAGATCGTCGTCGAGTTGGGCGAACCAGCCGCCCGCGTCGGGATCGACGAAGCGGGTCATGGTGAAGCCCCAGATGCGGCGATACCACGCCTCGTGGAATGGCTCGCCGTCGATGGCGCCGAGGAAGGCCGCCGCCGCGATCCCTTCGCAGCACGGCCACCAGTAGCGGTCGCGCACCGCCGGCCGGCCCGCCTTGTCGAGCGTGTACCAGAACCCGCCCTTCTCCGCGTCCCAGCCGTCGGTGACGGTGCGGGCGAAGAGCCGCCGGGCGGCGTCGCGCAGCCGGTCGTCGCTCCGCCCCTTCGCCTCCCAGAGTTGCAGGAGCAGCCGCGACCACTCGAGCGCATGACCCGGCGTCGTCCCGGCGGGGCGGAACATCGGATCACCCTCGTAGTCGGGATCGAAGCTCCAGTCGGCGCGGAAATGCTCCGGCACGTGCCAGCCCGCCGTTTCGGCGTGGCGCAACACGATACGTTCGGCGATGCGTTCGGCCATCACCAGGAAGTCGCGGTCTCCGGTCGCCTCGAAGGCCGCCATCGCCGCTTCGGTGAGGTGCATGTTGGAATTCTGGCCGCGATAGTCGCCGAGCGAGCGCCAGTCGCGAGCGAATTCCTCCGCGACCGCCCCGTACGCCTCTTCCCAGTAGCGTTCGCGCAGCACCGTGGCGACGTCGGCGAGCAGCCGGTCGGCATCCGGATGGCCGACCACCCTGGCACTCGACGCGGCGAGCAGCACATGGGCGTGGCCGTAGGCCTGTTTGGTGTCGTTCGTCGGTCCGTCGTCGCCGATCGCCCACATGTAGCCGCCGTGGACCGGATCGCGATGGCCGCGCCACAGGAAGTCCATGCCGTGGTCCACGAGGTCGTCCGCCCCCGGCCGGCCGAGGAGATGGGCGATCGAGAAGGCGTGGACGGCGCGCGCCGTCAGGTGCAGCGCCCGCGTCGGCACGCCGCCGAGGAAGCACGCCGCCGCCAGCGGCCGCCCCGCGGCATCGAGCTCGTGGAAGCCGCCGCGCGGGTTGCGGGCGTGCCTCTCGAAGAAGCCGAGGATGCGCCCCGCCTCCTCGAGCAGCCGGAGGCGGTGGCTCGCACGATCGACCCAGCGGACCAGCGGCGATTCGAGTGCGAGATCGACCATGTTCATTCTCCTCGTCCCACTTCCGCGATGAAGTCCAGCACCGCCGCGACGTCGTGCACCTCCACGACCCCCGGACGCGCCGGCGGTCGCACCACCACGACCGGCAACCCGAGTTCGCGCGCCGCGACCATCTTCGGGTGGGTCGCAGCACCGCCGGAATTCTTGGTCACCACCACCTCGATCCGCTCGCGCACCATCAGTTCGCGTTCGGCGGCGAGGTCGAAAGGACCGCGATCGAGCAGCAGCGCATGATCCCGGCAGGCCGGGCAGGTCGCCGGGATGATCGATGGTGCGGATCAGGTAACGGTGCTGCGGCGTCGCCTCGAAAGCGGCGAGTCCTAGCCGGCCGGTGGTCAGCAACACCCGCCGTGGGCGGTCGCCGATCGCCCGCGCCGCCGCATCGAGATCCGCGACCTCGATCCAGCGATCCCCCGCCTCGGGCGCCCATGCCGGCCGCACGAAGGCGACGATGGGCGTGCCGGTGAGCCCCACTGCTTCTGCCGCGTTCTTCGAGATCCGCGCCGCGAAGGGGTGAGTGGCGTCGACCAACACGTCGACGGCCTCGTCGCGCAGATACGCGGCCAGCCCCTCGACGCCGCCGAAACCGCCGATCCGGGTGGGGATCGGTTGGCTCGCCGGCGCCTCGGTCCGCCCGGCGAGCGACAGGGTGGCGTCGAGATCGGGACGCGTCGCCAGGGCCTTGGCCAAACGGCTCGCTTCCGTGGTACCACCCAGCACCAGAACCCGCATCGACCCCTCCCGGGAGCGCACCATGATCGATCCGGCCGCCACCCGACCGTGGCTCGCCATCATCGGACTCGGCGAAGACGGCCTCGACGGCCTCTCTCCTGCCGCGCGCCGGCTCCTCGATCAAGCCGAACTCGTGGTCGGCGGCAAGCGTCATCTCGATCTGATCGGCGCGGTGAAGGGCGAGAAGCTCGCCTGGCCCTCGCCGCTCACCGACGCCTTCCCGGCGATCCTCGCCCGCCGCGGCCGGCCGGTCGCGGTGCTGGCCTCGGGCGATCCCTTCTCCTACGGCGTCGGCTCGCTCCTCGCCCGCCACGTGCCGCCGACCGAGTATCTCTCGCTGCCGGCGCCCTCCGCCTTCTCCATGGCGGCGGCGCGCGTCGGCTGGGCGGTGCAGGACTGCGCCCTCGTCACCCTGCACGGCCGCGCCTTCGAGAAGATCGTGCCGCATCTCCAGCCCGGCCGCCGCATCCTCGTGCTGTCCTGGGACGGCACCACCCCCGGCCGCCTCGCCGAGCACCTGCGCGCCCACGGCATGGGCCGGTCGAAGCTGATCGTGCTCGAGGCGATGGGGGGAATGCGCGAGCGCGTCCTCGCCGCCACGGCGAAAGACTTCGACCGCGCCGATCTCGATCCCCTGAACACCGTGGCGATCGAGGTGGTGGCCGAGGCGAGCGCCCGCGTCCTGCCGCTCGCTGCCGGCATCCCCGACCACTACTTCGACAACGACGGCCAGATCACCAAGCGCGAGATCCGCGCCGTCACCCTGTCGAAGCTGGCGCCGCGCCACGGCGAACTCCTCTGGGACGTCGGCGCCGGCACCGGCTCGATCGCCGTCGAGTGGATGCTCGCCGACCCGAAGAACCGGGCCATCGCCATCGAACCGCGCCCCGACCGGCTGGCCCGCATTGCCCGCAACGCCGCCACCTTCGGCGTGCCCGACCTCGCCATCGTCGAGGGCTTCGCCCCCGCCGCCCTCGCCGGCCTGCCGAGGCCGAACGCCGTCTTCCTCGGCGGCGGCGGCTCCGACGCCGAACTGGTGAAGCTCTGCATGGACCGCCTCGCGCCCGGCGGACGGCTGGTGATCAACGCCGTGACGCTGGAGACCCAGGCCGAAGTGATCGGCCACGCCCGCGCCTTCGGCGGCGAACTCGTCCAGCTCTCGATCGCCCGCGCCGTCCCCCTCGGCCGCTTCCACGGCTTCAAGCCGGCGATGCCGATCGTCCAGTGGACCTGGGAAAAGCCTGGGGACGGACCTGTGGAGAACCCGTGGACTACCGGTGGAGACGCCGGGGACGACGACCTGGAGGGCGAGGGATGAGTGGCTGCGCCGCGGCCGGACCCGCCGACCTCCGCACCACCGGGCTTCACCCCACCCGGGGTGCCCGACCATGACCTCCCGCCCCTTCCTCGCCGTCGGGGTGGGCTGCCGCTCGGGCGTGCCGGGCGCGGTGATCGCCGATCTGGTCGAGCGCGCCCTCGAGGCGAGCGCCCGGCCGGGCACGCCGGCGGCGATGTTCACCGTCGTCGACAAGTGCGCCGAACCCGGGATCGGCGAGGCCGCCACGGCGCTCGGCCTCGCCCTCGTCCATCTGCCGCGCGCCGCTCTGGCGGCAGTGGCGGAGAAGGTGGCGACGCGCTCGGAGAAAGTGGTCGAGCTCTTCGGCGTGCCGTCGATCGCCGAGGGCGCCGCGCTCGCCGGCGCCGGGCCGGGCGCGCGGCTGGTGGTGGAACGCATGGTCGATCGCGGCGCCACGGTGGCGGTGGCGATCGGCGGAGAAGGATCCGGAGACATCGAACGATGACCGTGCACTTCATCGGCGCCGGCCCCGGCGCCGCCGATCTCATCACCGTCCGCGGCCGCGACCTGCTGGCGAGTTGCCCGGTGGTGATGTGGGCCGGCTCGATCGTCGCGCCGGAACTCCTCGCCCACGCCCGCCCCGACGCCCGCATCGTCGACACCGCGCCGCTGTCGCTCGACGAGATCGAGGCGGAGTTCGTCCGGGCCCACGCGGCGAACGAGGACGTCGCCCGGCTCCATTCCGGCGACCTCTCGGTGTGGAGCGCCATGGGCGAGCAGATCCGCCGGCTGGAGAAACACGCCATCCCCTATACGATGACCCCCGGCGTACCCTCCTTCGCCGCCGCCGCCGCGGTCCTCGGCCGCGAACTGACCCTGCCCGAGGTGGCGCAGTCGCTCGTGCTCACCCGCACCTCCGGCCGCGCCTCGGCCATGCCCGAGGCCGAGACGCTCGAAGCCTTCGCCGCGACGCGGGCGACGCTGGCGATCCACCTCTCCATCCACGTGCTGCCGAAGATCGTCGTCGAACTCGCCCCCGCCTATGGCGCCGACTGCCCGGTGGCGATCGTCTTCCGCGCCACTTGGCCCGACGAGAAGGTGATCCGCGGCACCCTCGCCACCATCGAGGCCGATCTCGCCGCCGCCGGCGGGCTCGAGCGCACCGCCCTGATCCTCGTCGGCCGGGCCCTCGCCGCCGACGTCGTCCGCGAGAGCGCCCTCTACGACGTCGGCTACCAGCGCCGCTTCCGCGGAAGGGATTCGCGACCGGAGTGACGGCGTCACGCATCGCAGATGACCGCCGACGATCCTTGCGCCGACGCCTCGCGCCGACGATGAAGGGAGCGTCCCACATGTTCGGGACGGCCGCCCGCCCCGCCCCGCCACATCGAGAGAGCCTCGCTCGGAAACGGTCACCATGTCCGGATCGGAACACCGCGATACCCGGGAAGGCTTCCTCTATGCCGGTGCCGCCTATTTCATCTGGGGCTTCCTGCCGCTCTACATGAAGGCGCTGGCGCACGTTCCCGCCTGGGAGGTGGTGCCGCACCGGGTGCTGTGGTCGCTGCCGATCGCGCTGCTCGCCGTGTGGTGGCAGGGACGCGGCGGAGCTCTCCGCACCGCCCTGACGACGCCGCGCACGCTCGCCATGGCGCTCCTCACCGCGACGCTGATCTCGGTCAACTGGGGCATCTACGTCTGGGCGATCGGTGCCGGGCGGGCGCTGGAGACGGCGCTCGGCTACTACGTCAACCCGCTGTTCTCGGTCTTCCTCGCAGCCGTGCTGATCGGCGAGCGGCTGAACCGACCGCAGGTCTTCGCCATCGTGTTGGCCGCCCTCGCCGTGGCGCTCCTCACCTGGGAGGCGGGGGGCGTGCCGTGGGTGTCGATCGTGCTCACCGTCACCTGGGGCTTCTACGCCTATTTCAAGCGCATCCTTTCGGTCGAGCCGACCCTCGGCTTCCTGCTCGAGATCACGCTCCTGACGCCGATCGCCGTGGTGATGTACGTCTGGTTCGAGGTCAGCGCCGCCTCGCATTTCCTCCACACCGGCGCGACAGACACGTTGCTTCTGGCCGGCGCCGGCCTCGTCACCGCCGTCCCGCTGATGCTCTATGCGACGGGGGCGAAGCTGCTCCGGCTCTCCACCATCGCCGTCATGCAGTATTCGGCGCCCACCATGATCTTCCTGATCGCCGTCTTCGTCTTCGACGAACCCTTCGGTGCGACGAAACTCGTCGCCTTCTCGCTGATCTGGGCGGCGCTGGTGATCTACACCTGGACCCTGATCGCCGCCGCCCGGCGTCTACCCTAGGCGCCCACCGAACTCGGCCGGAGGCCGGTCGCTCACCCTTCGCCGGCGGCGCGCCGCACCCCGGCGATTTCGCCGCGGCTCGGGCTTGATCGGAACATTCCACGAACAAATTCCCTTGCCGGCGCGATCCGTGACAGAATGCCGGTGATTCGGGCGACCGGCCGGTCCGGGACCGTCGCCCCTCCCGCCGGTCACGGCGGGGCATCACCGGATACGGGTAGCGAGGCATGGCGAGTGACGATCTCTTCGGCGGAGCGGCGACGGCGCGCAAGGCGCCGGTGAAAACGTCGTCCACCAAGGCCGAGACGGTCAAGGCGGCGCTGAAGCTCGCGGCGTCCGATCGGCGCTCGACGCCGGGCGAGAGCGACTACGACGCCTCCCACATCGAGGTGCTGGAAGGGCTGGAGCCGGTGCGCCGCCGCCCCGGCATGTACATCGGCGGCACCGACGAGAAGGCGCTGCACCACCTCTTCGCCGAGGTCATCGACAACTCGATGGACGAGGCGGTGGCCGGCCACGCCTCCTTCATCGAAGTGAACCTCGATGTCGACGGGACTTTGACCATCACCGACAACGGCCGCGGCATCCCGGTCGATCCGCATCCCAAGTTCCCGACCAAGTCCGCCCTCGAGGTCATCATGACCATGCTGCACTCGGGCGGAAAGTTCGACGGCAAAGCATATGAGACCTCGGGCGGCCTCCACGGCGTCGGCGTATCGGTGGTCAACGCCCTCTCCGAGATGCTCGAGGTCGAGGTCGCCAAGAACCGGCGGCTCTGGCGCCAGCGCTTCTCGCGCGGGGCGCCGCAGGGTCCGCTGGAGAATCTCGGCGAGGTGATGAACCGCCGCGGCACCACCGTGCGCTTCCGGCCCGACCCGCAGATCTTCGGCGAAGGCGCCCGTTTCAGGGCGGAACGCCTGTATCGGATGGCCCGATCCAAGGCCTATCTGTTCGGCGGCGTCGAGATCCGCTGGTCCTGCGCGCCCGAGTGCATCTCCGCCTCCGACCCGGTCCCCGACAAGGCGGTGTTCCACTTCCCCGGCGGCCTCAAGGACTTTCTCGCCGAGCGCCTGAAGGGCGAACGGCTGGTGGTCGAGGATTTGTTCGCCGGCAAAACAACGAAGACCACGGGGCATGGCGCGGTCGAATGGGCGGTCGCCTGGTTCGCCGGCGACGGCTTCGTCTCCTCCTATTGCAACACCGTTCCGACCCCGGAGGGCGGCACCCACGAGGCCGGCTTCCGCATCGCGCTCTTGCGCGGTCTCAAGGCCCATGCCGACCTCGTCGGCAACAAGAAGGCGGGCCTGCTCACCACCGACGACGTCATGACCTCGTCGGGGGCGATGCTCTCGGTGTTCATCCGCGAGCCGGAATTCGTCGGCCAGACCAAGGACAAGCTCGCCACCCAGGAGGCCAGCCGCATCGTCGAGACGGCGATCAAGGACGCCTTCGACCACTGGATCGCCGCCTCGCCCAACAACGCCGCCAAACTCCTCGACTGGACGATCGAGCGCGCCGAGGAACGCCTCAAGCGTCGGCAGGAGAAGGAGGTACTGCGCAAGACCGCGGTCAGGAAGCTGCGCCTACCGGGCAAGCTCGCCGACTGCTCGGATTCGGCGGCTCAAGGGTCGGAACTCTTCATCGTCGAGGGCGATTCGGCCGGCGGCTCGGCCAAACAGGCACGCGATCGCCGTTCGCAGGCCGTGCTTCCCCTGCGCGGCAAGATCCTCAACGTCGCCTCGGCGACGCGCGAGAAGCTCGGTCAGAACCAGCAGCTCGCCGACCTCGTCCAGGCGCTCGGCTGTGGCCTGCGTTCGGCCTATCGCGACGAGGACCTGCGCTACGACAAGATCATCGTCATGACCGACGCCGACGTCGACGGCGCCCACATCGCCTCGCTGCTCGTCACCTTCTTCTGGCGCGAGATGCCGAACCTGGTGAGGAACGGCCATCTCTATCTCGCCGTGCCGCCGCTCTACCGGCTGACCCACGGCGCCAAGACGGTCTACGCCCGCGACGAGGCGCATCGCGAAGAGCTGATGCGGACGATGTTCAAGAACAAGAAACCGGAGATCGGCCGCTTCAAGGGCCTCGGCGAGATGATGCCGAACCAGCTCAAGGAAACGACGATGGATCCGCGCTCGCGCACCCTGCTGCGCGTCGCCATCCTCGACGACAACGAGCAGCCGACGGCGGATTCGGTCGAGCGGCTGATGGGCAACAAGCCGGAGGCCCGCTTCGCCTTCATCCAGGAGCGCGCCGCCTTCGCGGATGAGATGGAATTGGACATCTGAGCGACTCGACCTTCCGGTCGAAGGGGATCGTTCCGATCACCCGGTCGGCCGAGCTAGCCTGCTCGAGGCGCCGTCGACGGTCGGAGTGCGGCGGCCGATCGTCGGCGAACGAGGTGAATGCATCCGAGGCCGCCGATCGATCTCGGCCCGCTGGAAGTCGGCGATTCGAAGGAGCCGGCCGAAGGTGGCCCGCCCGAGGACGGCGGTCGGCCGAGCGAGCCGCTTCGAGGGGCCATCGATGTTGCTCCGTCGGTCGGAGACATCGATCGATTCACCTACCGACCGGTCGGAACCCCGTCGTCGCCACCAGATCGCCCCGCCGGTCGAACACCGCCACCTCGAGCGCGATCGGTGCGTCGCCGAGGAGCGCCGCGGCGGTGCGCCAGCCGGCCGCGGCGATCGGCGCGCCGAGTTCGAATCCGGTCCGGCGAGCGATCTCCAGCACCTCGAGCGCGGTGTTGGCCCCCCTCACCTCCTCGACGATCTCCGGCGCGGCGCCCGCCTTCGCCGCGACCGCGGCGAGAAAATCGTGGTCGACCGAGCCACGCTTCGAATGCAGGTCGGCGAGCCCTTGCGCCAGCTTGACCATCTTGCCGATGCCGCCGGCGACCGTGACCTTCGTCACCGGTCGGGTTCTGAGATATTTCAGCATGCCGCCGACGAAGTCGCCCATGTCGATCAGTTGCACCTCGTCGAGCCGATGCAGCGCCGCCACCGCGGTCTCGGTGGTGTGGCCGGTCGAGCCGGCGACGTGGTCGAAGCCCATGGCGCGGGCGACGTCGATGCCGCGATGGATCGAGTGGATCCAGGCGGCGCAGGAGAAGGGCACGACGATGCCGGTCGTCCCGAGGATCGACAGGCCGCCGACGACGCCGAGGCGCGGGTTGAGCGTCTTCGCCGCGATCTTCTCGCCGTTCGGGATCGAGATCTCGACCTCGACGTCGAACGTCCCGCTCACCTCCGCCGCCACCTCCCCCAGAGCCCGGCGGATCATCTCGCGCGGCACCGGGTTGATCGCCGGTTCGCCGACCGGGATCGGCAGCCCCGGCCGCGTCACCGTGCCGACTCCCGCCCCGGCGCGAAAGATGACGCCCGATCCGGGAGGGGCGCGGCGAACCGTCGCCACGATCAGCGCACCATGGGTGACGTCGGGATCGTCGCCGGCGTCCTTGACCACGCCGACACGGGCGAAATCCGCGCCGACCTCGGTGGTGGCGAGCGCGAAGGCGGGCTTCTCGCCGCCGGGAAGGGTGATGACGACCGGATCGAGGAAGTCGCGCCCGAGGAGCGCGGAGAATGCCGCCTTGGCCGCCGCCGTGGCGCAGGCACCGGTGGTCCAACCGCGCCTCAGACGAGAATCCTTCGTATCTTTGGTCAAGGAGATGTCGTCTTTCATCGTGCGAGTTGGTATCTGAACCGGCAAGGACGTCAACGGAGGGACAACGCCATGATCGATCTCGGACCGCTCGGCCGGCACATGCCGACCTTCGAGCCGGGCACCGTCTGGCTGGTGGGCGCCGGTCCCGGCGACCCGGGACTGCTCACCGCGCGCGCCATCCACGCGCTCGCCACCGCCGACGTGCTGGTCTACGACGCCCTCGTCTCGCCCGACATCCTCAAGCTCGTGCGCGACGGCGCCGATCTCGAATATGCCGGAAAGCGCGGCGGCAAGCCGTCGGCCAAGCAGCGCGACATCACCGACCGGTTGATCGAGCTCGCCCGGCAGGGCAAGCGGGTGCTGCGCCTCAAGGGCGGTGACCCCTTCGTCTTCGGCCGGGGCGGCGAAGAGGCGCTGGCTCTGCACGCCGCCGGCATTCCCTTCCACGTGGTCCCGGGCATCACCTCCGGCCTCGGCGGCCTCGCCGCCGCCGGCATCCCGGCCACCACCCGCGACACCAACCAGGCCATCATCCTGATGACCGGCCACTATGCGATGCAGGGACCGGAAGCGATCGACTGGGCCGCCTTCGCCCGCACCGGCGTGCCGCTGGTGCTCTACATGGCGATGAACAACCTCGCGCCGATCTCCGCCGAGCTGATGCGTGCCGGCATGCCGGCCGACACGCCCGTCGCCTTCGTCAACAAGGCGACGACGCCGGAACAGCGTGTGCTCGTCTCCACTCTCGGCGGCGCCGTCGCCGACGTCGGGAAGGCTGGGATCGAGGCCCCGGCGATCACCGTCATCGGCTCGATCGTTCCGGTGCGCGCCGCCCTCGGCTATCCCGACGCCACCGCATGAGCGCGCCTGCCCGGGGCCTTCTCGTCGCGGCGCTGCGTTCTTCGAGCGGCAAGACCACGGTGACGCTCGGCGCGATGCGGGCGCTCGCCCGCCGGGGCCACGCCGTCGCCGGCGCGAAATGTGGACCCGACTACATCGACCCGGCCTTCCACGCCGCCGCCACCGGTCGCCCGAGTTTCAATCTCGACGCATGGGCCATGCCCCCCGCCCTTCTCGCCCGCCTCGCCGAGGAGGCCGGGAGGGGCGCCGACCTGCTCCTCGTCGAGGGACTGATGGGGCTCTTCGACGGCGTCCCGGCCGCACCCGGCCGCAGCGGCTCGAGCGCCGACGTCGCCGCCGCGCTCGGGTTGCCGCTGGTCCTCGTCCTCGACGTCTCCGGCCAATCGCAGTCGGCCGCGGCGATCGTCGCCGGCGTCCGCGCCCTCGCGCCCGAACTGCCGATCGCCGGGGTGATCCTCAATCGCGTCGGCTCCGAGCGCCACGTCCGCCTGGTCGGCGACGCCATCGCCGCCCTCGGCGTCGACGTGCTCGGCGCCATCCCGCGCACCCCCGACATCGCCGTGCCGGAGCGCCACCTCGGCCTCGTTCAGGCCTCGGAGACCGCCGGCCTCGACGCGCTCCTCGACCGCATGGCCGACCTCGTCGCCGCCCACGTCGACCTCGACCGGCTCGCCGCCGCCGCTCGGCCGCTCGTCGCGCCCCCGCCCGGCGACACCACACCGCCGCCACCGCCGGGGCAGCGCCTCGCCGTCGCCCACGACGCCGCCTTCGGCTTCCTCTACCCCCATCTCCTCGCCGGATGGCGTGCGGCCGGAGCCGAGATCGTCCCCTTCTCGCCGCTCGCCGACGAAGCCCCCGATCCGAGCTGTGACATGTGCTGGCTGCCCGGCGGCTATCCCGAGCTCCACGCCGGCCGCCTCGCCGCGGCTTCGGTCTTCCTCGACGGCCTGCGCCGCTTCGCCGCGACCCGCCCGGTCCACGGCGAGTGCGGCGGCTACATGGTCCTCGGCCATGGCCTCACCGACGCGGCCGGCGAAACCCACGCCATGGCCGGCCTCCTCGACGTCGTCACCTCCTTCGCGAAGCGGAAGATGCATCTCGGCTACCGCATCGCCACGACCCTCGCCGATGGCCCGCTCGGACCGACCGGCACCCGCCTCACCGGCCACGAGTTCCACTACGCCACCGTCGTCGATCCCGGCGTCGACTCCCCCTTCGCCATCGCCTCCGACGCCCACGGGTCGACACCCACCGCCACCGGCAGCCGCCGCGGCGGTGTCAGCGGCACCTTCTTCCACGTCATCGCCCGGGCCTGAGCCCGGATCCCACCGCTACGGAAGGAAACGGCCGGAAGAGCCGGATTCCGTGATTCTACCGATTGCACCGATGCGTTCCGACCTGCGAGCAATCGGCATCCCGCACCCGATGAGGAAAGACCGATGGAGCGCGACGTCCTGACGCTCACTCCCACGCATGATCCGATGATCATCGAGGCGGCGATCGAACGGCTGGTCCGCCGCTTCTACGAGAAGGGCGACGCCGACGACCTCCTCGGCCCGATCTTTCGCGCCGTCCCGGAACTCGAGGCCCATCTCGTCGTCATCATGGATTTCTGGTCGCGCCAGTTGATCGGCACCGACCGCTACATGGGCCGTCCCTTCCCGCCGCATTGGAAACTCGAACTCACGCCCGAACATTTCGACCGCTGGATGGCCCTGTTCACCGAGACGGCGCGTGAGGAATTGCCGGCCGAACTCGCCGCCAAGGCGGAAGAGAAGGCCGGGCACATGGCGACCGCCTTCAAGGCCGGTCTCTTCCCCCTGCGCGGCCCCGACGGCCGCCCGCTGCGCCTTCCCCGTGATTGAGGGCTTCGCGCCTCCGCGGTGAGCAGCACCGCCCCCCGCGCCGCTCTCCCATGCGACCGATCCTTCGGCGGCGGAGGCGCTCACCGGCGACCGGTACGTCGACGACCCGGGGTGCCCGACACGGGCGGCGGATAAAAAAAGGCCGCCATGCGGCGGCCCGAGTCCAGGGAGGAAACGCCCGAGGTGGGCATGGCGGACGCGATGACGCGCTGGCCACACTCCAAATTTGGTGCTGCGTCGCAATATTTCAATGCGAATTTTTTCGTTTCCGCACGATGCGCCGGTCACCGTTGCGCCGGAACGTACTCCCGACCGGGCCGCTCGGCACCGTACCAATTCATGCGGCGTCCTCACGGCCGGTCTCTCGCCACGATGATCGGCCACTGAAATGTCGGTGAGGCCCGACTGGCCGATGCCGATGTTCCGTAACGTCAAACCGATGTTGGTCGAACGTACGATCTTGTGGACGTCTTCTCCGATCCCTCTCAGAACGATTTGTTAACCGAGAAGAACCGAAGATCTTCATGGGAATCCAATTTCTCCGGCCGAAGTGGAAGCCGCTCGATGGGTCCGAAGATCACCCCGACGAACCGGGAAGTCACGTTTCGTCCCGACGAGATCATCGTCTCCAAGACCGATCTCAAAGGACGAATCACCTACGCCAACCGGACGTTCTCGCAGGTCGCCGGCTACAGCCGTGACGAATTGATGGGTCAGCCTCATTCGATCATCCGGCATCCCGACATGCCGCGCGCCGTGTTCAAGCTTCTCTGGGACCAGTTGGCCGAGGAGAAGGAGGTCTTCGCCTACGTCAAGAACATGACGAGGCACGGAGACTTCTACTGGGTCTTCGCTCACGTGACGCCATCCTACGACGCCGCTCGTCGCGTCGTCGGCTATCACTCCAATCGCCGCGTTCCCGATCGCAAGGTGATCACGGAGGTGATGGCGCCGGTCTACGCCGACCTGCTGAAGATCGAAGCCTCCCATGCCAACGCCAAGGACGGCATGAAGGCGTCCTTCGCGCGCCTCCTGGACATCGTCAAATCGAAGGCGAACAGCTATGACGAGCTCATCTTCGCTCTATGAAGCGATCCTGCCCGGCGCGCTGGCGCTGCTCGCCATCGCCGCCGCCGCGGCCGCCGCCGCCTTCGGCGCGCCCGGTGCCGGCCTCGCCCTGCTCGGCGTCGCCGGCGCCGCCGTCGGCATCTCCATGTGGAACGCGCGGCGCATCGCCGCCGGCATCGATCGTTCGGTCGCGGTCGCCCGGGCTCTCGCCGCCGGCGACTTCGAGACCCGCGACCTCGTCTACGACCAGTGGGGCATGATCGGACGCCTGTCGGAGGCGATCAACGACATGGCAGACCGCCTCGACGCCTTCGTGCGCGAATCGAGCGCCGCGATGAACGCCGTGCGCCACAACCAGTACTACCGCCGTATCCTGCCGCACGGGATGAAGGGCGCGCTGTTGCAGGCGTCCGAGACCATCAACGAAGCGACGGACATGATCCAGGGCCGGATCGAGGCCTTCAACTGCTCGACCTCCGAGTTCGCCGACACGATCAACTCGATCGTCGACAGTCTCATCGACGGTTCCCGCACCATGGGCGAGGCCGCCAGCCGCATGGGTGCCGGCGCCGGCACCACCGTTGAGCGCGTCACCTCGGTGGTACGCATCTCCGATTCCGCCTCCGCCGATGTTCGCACGGTGGCCGGCTCCGCCGCCGCCCTCTCCGCTTCCGCCAAGGGCATCGGCGGCGAGGTCGATCGCTCCGCCGCCATCGCTCGCACCGCCGTCGCCCGGGCCGAGGAAACGGGACGCATCGTCTCCGGCCTCGCCCAGGCGGCCGAGAAGATCGGCGCCGTGATCGACCTCATCGACCAGATCGCCGGCCAGACCAACCTCCTCGCCCTCAACGCCACCATCGAGGCGGCACGCGCCGGCGAGGCCGGTCGCGGCTTCGCCGTCGTCGCCTCCGAGGTGAAGAACCTCGCCGAACAGACCGGGCGCGCCACCGGCGAGATCTCCCGCCACATCGGCGAGGTGCAGGCGGCGACCAGGGCGGCGGTCGATTCGATCCTCGGCATCGGAGGAACCATCGCCGAGATCGACGAGATCACCGGCGCCATGCGTCATTCCGTGGAGGCCCAGATAGCCGCCACCGGCGAGATCGCCCAGAACGTCGGCAATGCCTTCGACGGCACCCGAACCGTCGCCGAGAACATCCACGGCATCTCCGAGATCGCTCGTGAGACCGCCACCCTCGCCCACGGCATCCTCGACCGGACCCGTGCCATCTCTTCGGAAGGCGAGCGGCTCGCTGCCTCCGTCCGGGAGTTCCTGGTGACCCTGCGTCGCGGCCCGCTCGACCGCCGCCACGGCCGGGCGCCGCGCGTCCCGACCGGCCACCGGATCGAGGTGCACTGTGACGGCACGACCGAGAATGCGGTCTGCGTCGACGTCTCGGTGACCGGCGCCAGGATCACCGCCGTACCGAACGCCGTGGTCGGTGACCGCCTCGAACTCGTCGGTGAGCCGGGCACGGTCTGTCCTTGCGTCGTCAAGTGGGTCGGCGAAGAGGAGTTGGGCGTCGAATTCCTCGCGGCGGAACTCTCGGACAAGTCGATCACCCGTCTGCGCCGACTGGTCGGAGATGCCCTCGCCACCGACGGGGGCGAGGGACGTCGATCACGATCCGGATGATTACCGATCCTTGAGGTGACGTGAGGCTCTTCCTCGTGTTTGATGCGTGGCGCGGCCGGAGGATCGATCCGGCCGCGTCGCGTTTCACCCACCGAGGGGCTCCATGCGGTTTTCGATTCCTGCTCTCGTCTTCGCGTCCGTGTGCCTCGCCGGTCCGTCTTCGGCCTTCGCTCAGGGCGCCGGCGCTCCTCCCGCCCCGCCGGTGACCGTGGCCACTCCCGTGGTCAAGGAGGTGCAGGAACTCGTCTCGTTCACCGGACGCTTCGACGCCACCCGGGCGGTGCAGGTGAAGGCGCGGGTCGCCGGCTACCTGCAGAAGATCGCCTTCACCGACGGCACCACGGTGAAGAAGGGCGATCTCCTCTTCGCCATCGATCCCCGCCCCTATCAGGCCGCCGTCGATCAGGCGACCGCCGCCGTCACCGTCTCCGAGACCACTCTCTCCTTCGCCAACGGCGACCTCGAGCGCGCCACCCAATTGCAGAAGACCGGCAACATCACCGAGCAGATCTTCGACCAGCGCCGCCAAGCGGTGATCCAGGCCACGGCCAAACTCGCCGGAGATCGCGCCGCGCTCGCCGCCGCGCAGCTCAATCTCGAGTTCACTCGGGTGACCGCGCCGATCGACGGCCGCCTGTCGCGCACGCTGCTGTCGGAGGGCACCCTCGTCGCCGCCAACGACACGCTGATGACCACGATCGTCGCCGCCGACCCGATCGACTTCTATTTCGATGTCGACGAGACGACGTTCCTCGCCTTCGAGCGCGCCGCCGGATCCGGCACGACCGCCATCATCGGCCTCGAGGGCGTGGTCGGCACCACCGACGAGCCCGAGCCGAAGCGCCGGGCGCGCATCGACTTCTACGACAATCGCGTCGATCAGGCTTCCGGCACCATGCGGCTGCGCGCCAAGGTCGCCAATCCCGACCTGTTCCTCACTCCCGGTCTCTTCGGCAAGATCCGGGTCCCGCTCGGCGGACCAAAGCGCGGCGTTCTGGTGCCCGACGAGGCCGTCGCCTCGGATCAGACGCGCCGCATCGTCCACATCGTCGCCCCCGACGGCTCTACCACGCCGCGCCCGGTGGCGCCCGGCCCCAAGATCGACGGCTGGCGGCTGATCCGTTCCGGCCTCGACGGCTCGGAGACCATCGCCGTCAACGGCATCGTGCGCATCCGCCCGGGGGTCAAGGTGACGCCGCAGATGGTGACGCTGCCGCCGGTCGGCCCGAAGATCCCGACGCCGACGCCCCCGCCGGCGGCGGCCCCCGGCACCGCCGGCCAGCCGGCCAAGTGAGAGGGCGGACCCGATGCGCTTCGCCCATTTCTTCGTCCACCGGCCGATCTTCGCGGCGGTGCTGTCGATCTTGCTGATCCTGATCGGCGCCATCGCCTTCCGCAATCTGCCGGTGTCGCAGTATCCCGAGATCGCCCCGCCGACCATCGTCGTGCGCGCCGGCTATCCCGGCGCCGACGCCGAGACGGTGGCCGCCACGGTCGCCACGCCGCTGGAGGAGCAGATCAACGGCGTCGAGGACATGCTCTACATGTCCTCCTACGCCTCGGCCGACGGCTCGATGGCGCTGACCATCACCTTCAAGCTCGGCACCGACCTCAACAAGGCGCAGGTCCTCGTCCAGAACCGGGTGGCGATCGCCATGCCGCGCCTGCCCTCCTCGGTGCAGGCGCTCGGCGTCACCACCAACAAGTCGTCGCCCGACATCATGATGGTCGTGGTGATGTACTCGCCCGACGGCTCGCTCGACCCACTCTACGTCTCCAATTTCGCCCGCGCCAACGTCCGCGACCCGCTGTTGCGGCTCGACGGCGTCGGCGAGGTCTCGATCTTCGGTGAACGGCTCTACAGCCTGCGCATCTGGCTCGATCCCGACAAGCTGGCGAGCCTCGGGCTGACCGCCGACGACGCCGTCACCGCCGTCAGGGCGCAGAACGTCCAAGTCTCCGGCGGCTCGATCGGCGGCCAGCCGGCGCCGAAGGACAACGCCTTCCAGTTCACCGTGAAGACGCAGGGTCGCTTCCAGGACGCCTCCCAGTTCGAGCAGGTGATCGTCCGCTCCACCGCGGAGGGCCGCATCGTCCGCCTGAAGGACGTCGCCCGGGTCGAGATCGGCGCCCAGTCCTACGACAATCTGTCCTTCTTCGACGGTCGCTCGTCGGTCGGCGTCGGCATCTTCCAGCGCCCCGGCACCAACGCCCTCGCCGCCGCGGCCGAGATCCGCAACACCATGGCGGAACTCTCCCGCGGCTTCCCGCCGGGCATCGCCTACGCCACCCCCTTCAACCCGACCGAGTACATCCAGGCCTCGGTCGACGCCGTCTACGAGACGTTGTTCGAGGCGGTGATCCTCGTCGTCGTGGTGATCGTCGTCTTCCTGCAGAACTGGCGCACCGCGATCATCCCGCTCGCCACCATCCCGGTCTCGCTGATCGGCACCTTCGCGGTGCTCTCGGCGCTCGGCTACTCGCTCAACAACCTGACGCTCTTCGGCCTGGTGCTGGCGATCGGCATCGTCGTCGACGACGCCATCGTCGTGGTCGAGAACGTCGAGCGCAACATCGCCGACGGGTTGAAGCCGCGCGACGCCACCCATCAGACGATGGACGAGGTCGGCACCGCACTCGTCGCCATCGCACTGGTGCTGGCGGCCGTCTTCGTGCCCGCCGCCTTCATCCCCGGCATCACCGGCCAGTTCTATCGCCAGTTCGCCGTCACCATCGCGGTGTCGACGCTGATCTCGGCCTTCAATTCGCTGACCCTGTCGCCGGCCCTCGCCGCCCTGCTGCTCAAGGCCCACGACCCCGGCCACGTGCCGAAGAACACCCTCGCCCGGCTGGGCCGGCGCCTCGCCGACGGTTTCAACGCCGGCTTCGACCGCGTCGCCGATCGCTACGCCGCCGTCGTCGGCTTCGTGCTGCGGTTCAAGAGCGTGGCGCTGGTGGTCTACGCCGGACTGCTCGGCGCCACCGTGTGGCTCGCCGAGACCCTGCCGACCGGCTTCATCCCGACCCAGGATCAGGGCTATGCCCTGGTAATCGTCCAACTGCCGGACGGCGCCTCGCTCACCCGCACCCAGGAGGTCGTCGCCCGCGCCGGCTCGGTGGTGCGCGCCATCCCGGGCGTCGCCCACACGGTCGAGGTCGCCGGCATCAACGCCGCCACCTTCACCCCCGCCTCCAACGGCGCCATCCTCTTCGTCCCCTTCTCACCCTTCGAGGAGCGGTTGAAGGCGGGCCAGACTTCCGACAAGCTGGTCGGCGAGATCCTGCGCAAGCTCGCCCCGATCCAGGAGGCCTTCACCGTGGCGGTGCCGCCGCCGCCGGTGCGCGGCCTCGGCAATCAGGGCGGCTTCAAGCTGGAGATCCAGGAGAAGGACTCGGCCGACATGCGCCGCGTCCTCGGCCTCGCCTACCAGATGATGGGCATGGCGGCGCGCGATCCGGAACTGCGTGGCGTCTTCACCACCTTCACCGCATCCAACCCGCAGGTCCGGGTCGACATCGACCGCACCAAGGCGCAGATGCTGAACGTGCCGGTGGAGGCCGTCTTCGCCGCCCTCCAGCAGAACTTCGGCACCGCCTACGTCAACGACTTCAACGCCTTCGGCCGCGTCTATCAGGTTCGCGCCCAGGCCGATCAGACCTTCCGGCTGACCAAGGAGGACCTCGCCCAGGTCAAGGTGCGCTCGCAGAGCGGCGCGCTGGTGCCGCTCGGCACGCTGGTCGAGATCTCCGACACCGCCGGCCCGGGCCTGATCCAGCGCTACAACATGTACACCGCCGTGCCGCTCCAGGGCTCGGCCGCCCCCGGCGTCTCCTCCGGCGTCGCTCTCGACAAGATGGAGGCGATCGCCTCCAAGGTGTTGCCGCAGGGAACCGGCTTCCAGTGGACCGAGCTCGCCTTCCAGGAGAAGCTCGCCGGCGGCTCGACCGTCTTCGTCTTCGGCCTCTCGGTGCTCTTCGTCTTCCTGCTGCTCGCCGCTCAGTACGAGAGTTGGGCGCTGCCGCTCGCCATCATCCTGATCGTACCGATGAGCGTCATGTCGGCGCTCGCCGGCGTGATGCTGCGCGGCATGGACAACAACGTACTCACCCAGATCGGCCTCGTCGTGCTGGTCGGCCTCGCCGCCAAGAACGCCATCCTGATCGTCGAATTCGCCTCCCAGGGCGAGATCCAGAACCGCAACGGCCCGGTCGCGGCGGTGATCGAGGCCTGCCGGCTGCGACTGAGGCCGATCCTGATGACCGCCTTCGCCTTCATCCTCGGCGTGCTGCCGCTGGTGATCGCCGAAGGCCCCGGCGCCGAGATGCGCCGCGCGCTCGGCACGGCGGTGTTCTTCGGCATGATCGGCGTGACGTTCTTCGGCCTCTTCCTGACGCCGGTGTTCTACGTCGCGATTCGCAAGACCACCGGCTGGTTCCGAGGCCGGGCGAAACGCGCCGCCGTCGCCGCGAAGAACGAGGCGGGCCGGTCGGCCGGGTGAGAATCGTCGCCCGACACCGCCGAGCGATCCGCGGACAGGGTCACGGCGTCGCCGCGCTCTCCGCCGAGCCGATAAGAAGGGAGCCGCCGGGGTCCCCCTCGGCGGCTCCTTCGTTCTCGGCCTGCGCCGGCTTCACATGATCTTCGCCATCTCGTCGAAGTCGAGACGCGGGTTGCGCGGGAAGAGCGCCGCCGGGTCGCCGTGGCCGATGTTGATCAGGAACAGCGACTTCGCCTCGCCGCCGGGGAAGAAGGCCGCGTCGGTGCCGGCGGCGTCGAAGCCGCCCATCGGACCGGTGTCGAGGCCGACGGCGCGCAGCGCCAGGATGAGATAGCCCGCCTGCAGCGTCGCGCTCAGCCGCGCCGTCGCCTCGGCCCCGACCGGATCGCCGGCGAACCACGAACGGGCGTCGACGTGCGGGAAGAGCTTCGGCAGGTGATCGTAGAACTTCGGGTCATAGGCGACGATCGCGGTCACCGGCGCCGCCATCGTCTTGTCGACGTTGCCCGGCGAGAGTACGGGCTTCAACTTCGCCTTCGCCTCGGCGCTGCGCACGAAGACCACCCGCAACGGCTGCGAATTGGCGGCGGTCGGCGCCATCTTGGCGAGATCGAGAGCGGCGGCGAGTTCGCCGTCGGTGACCGCTTCGGCGGTCCAGCCGTTGTGGGTGCGGGCGTCGCGGAAGAGGAGGTCGAGAGCGGCGGAATCGAGCAGGGACATGGGATCCTCGAAGATGAACGGAAGTGGTGGCCGGCGGGGTCGCGAGAGCGCGTTCCTCCGACATGGGGCGGCGCGCCCTCCTGATCAACCGCCCCGCCACCGTGACGCGGTGTCGCCGGGGTGAACGGTCCGTCGCCGAACGACGACCGATCGGCCGCCGCCGGATCACGCATCGGCGGCGGAAGACCGAGCGCATTCGACAGAAGATCTTAAGGGCTCGTCGACTAGAAACGGAGGGGAGACGGGGCGGAAACGCTTCGAGCCGTCGAGGAGGGACGACGAGTGCACGATGCGATCACCACCAGCCGCGGCGACCGCGGCCTCGCCGCCGCGCTCATGCCGGCCTTCGCCGCCACGCTCTTCCTCTCCGCCTTCCTGCTGTTCTCGGTCCAACCGATGTTCACCAAGATGGTGCTGCCCAGACTCGGCGGGTCCGCCTCGGTGTGGTCGGTGGCGATGGTGTTCTTCCAGGGTATGCTGCTCGCCGGCTACGGCCTCGCCCATGTGCTGACCACCCGCCTCGGCATGATCAGGGCGATCGGCGTCCACCTGCTGGTCTGCCTCGCCGCGGCGATCATGCTGCCGATCGGCGTGCCGGCCTCCTGGGGCGCACCGCCCGAGCGCTTCACCGAACTGTGGCTCATCGGCCTCTTCGCCGTCACCGTCGGCCTGCCGTTCTTCGCCGTGTCGGTCAACGGGCCGCTGCTCCAGTCGTGGTTCGCCCGCACCGGCCACCCCCACGCCCGCGATCCCTATTTCCTCTACGGCGCCTCCAACCTCGGTTCCTTCCTCGCCCTCCTCGCCTATCCCGTGGCGATCGAGCCGTGGATCGGCGCCCAGGCCCAAGCGCGGCTCTGGGCCGGCGGCTTCCTCGTCCTGGTGGCGTTGATCGCCGCCCTCGGCGTCGTCACGCTGCGCGCCGCCCCGGCCGGCGCCGGCCTCGCCGCCCGCGTCCCCGCCGCGCCGATCGCCGGTCTCCGCCGCCTGCGCTGGGTGGGCCTCGCCTTCGTGCCCTCGGCGTTGCTGGTCGCGGTCACCGCCCACATCTCGACCGACGTCGCCGCCGCGCCCTTCCTCTGGGTGCTGCCGCTGTCGCTGTTCCTGGTCACCTTCGTCGTCGTCTTCCAGCGCCGTCCCCTGTTGCCGCATCGCGCCATGCTGGCGATCCAGCCCTTCCTGATGGCCGCCGTGGTGGCGTCGACGGCGCTGCCGATCTTGCCGATGCCGGCCCGCATCGTCCTCGAACTCGCCGCCTTCTTCGTCGCCACCATGGTGGCGCACGGCGAACTCGCCGCCGACCGGCCGGAGGCCGACAACCTCACCGCCTTCTATCTGTGGATGAGCCTCGGCGGCGTGCTGGGCGGCGCCTTCGCGGGTCTCGCCGCACCCGTGCTCTTCTCCTCGATCGCCGAATACCCGATCCTGCTGGTCGCGGCGCTCGCCTGCCGCCCCGGCCTGCGCCGGTCGAGCCGCGCCGATCTCGTCCGCGCCCTGCCCTGGGTCGCCGGCGCCGTCGCCGTCTTCGTGCTGCCGGTGGCGATGCGACTGCCGCTCGGCGGCCTCACCGACACCTCGATGATCGCCGTCGTCGGCTTGGCCGCCCTCGCCGTGGTCATGGCGCGCGCCGACGACCTGCGCCTCGCCGGCACCTTCGCCGCCACCCTCTTCGCCGCCACGGTCTTCGCCCCCGGGCTCGACGACGTGGCGAGTGTGCGCTCCTTCTACGGCGTCCATCGCGTCGCCACCTCGGCCGACGGCGCCTTCCGCTTCCTCTTCCACGGCACCACCATCCACGGCGCCGAGCGCATCCGCGACGCCGATGGCCGCCCGATCGAGGGCCGCCCGCGCCCGGCGACCTACTACTGGTTCGGCAGCCCGCTCGGCCAGGCGGTCGAGACGGCGCGCGAGGTCGGCGGCGGCCGTATCGGCCGGGTCGCGGCGATCGGTCTCGGCACCGGCTCGCTCGCCTGCCACGCGCGGGCCGGCGAAGCTTGGACCTTCTTCGAAATCGACCCCGAAGTGGTGCGCATCGCCCGCGATCCCGCGAAGTTCCGCTTCCTCTCGGCCTGTGCGCCGGACCTGCCGGTCGTCCTCGGCGACGGCCGCCTGACCCTGCCGGCGGCGAGCCCGGCGCCGAATGACCTGATCGTCGTCGACGCCTTCTCCTCCGACTCGATTCCCGTGCACCTCCTCACCCGCGAAGCGATCCGCCTCTACGCCGCGCATCTGGCGCCGCGCGGCCTCCTCGCCTTCCACCTCTCCAACCGCCACATGGAACTGGTCCGCATCGCCGCGGCGGTCGGACAGGCCGAGGGCTTCACCGTGTGGTCGCGCGTCGGCCGACCCGATGCCGCCGGCAAGACCGAGCACGACGGCGCCTCCGCCGTCGCGGTGATGGTCCGCGACCCCGCCGACGCCGCCCGCATCGCCCGCGACCCGGCCTGGCGCCGCATGGAGCCCGAGACCCGCGTCGCCGCTTGGACCGACGACCACGCCGACGTCCTCGACGCCATCCTCCGCCGCCTGACCGGCGACGAGCCGGGAACGCATTGAAGGGGGGCCGTCACCGGCGGCGCCATCGGTGCACCTCGCTCCGCTCTGCGGCACCACATGGCCGCACGGACGTCGCACCGTGGTGTGCAATCGAACGAAGTGAAATGCACCGACGGCACACGCCGTCGACCACGCGCGGCGGCGCGCAACGCCCCCGGGCGCCCCTTCAGTCGCGCAACCCCGCGACCAGCCTCGCGTCGGCGGCGGCGCAGTTCAGGAGCAACGTCTCGAGCGGGATCGGTTCGGCGATGTGGTAGCCCTGCGCCATGTCGAGGCCGATCTCGCGCAGGATCTCCAGCGTCTCCTCGTCCTCGACGAACTCGGCGACCGTCACCGCTCCGATCTTGTGGCCGATGTCGTTGATGCTCTCGACGATCGCCCGGTCGATCGGGTTCACCTTCATCTTGCGCACGAAACCGCCGTCGATCTTGAGATAGTCGGTGGGGAAGTGCTCGAGATAGGCGAAGGAGGAGACACCGGCGCCGAAGTCGTCGAGCATGATGGCGTAGCCGGCCGCCCTGAGTTCGGCGACCAGCCGGGCGGCGTTGGTCAGGTTGTTGATCAACGACGTTTCGGTGATCTCGAAGCGCAGCCGATGCGGCGGCAGGGCCGAGCGTTCGAGTTCGGCGGCGAGGAATTCGACGAGCCCGGGGTCTTCGAGCGAGTTGGCCGACAGGTTGATCGACACCGACAGACGCGGCACCGCCAGGATCGCCGCGCCGTGGGCGTGCAGGACGTGGCGGATGACCCAGCGATCGATCGCCGCCATCAGCCCGTAGCGCTCCGCCGCCGGGATGAAGGCGCCCGGAGAGAGCAACTCGCCGTCCTCGTCGCGCATGCGCACCAGGATCTCGCAGTGGCGTTGGAGGTGACCGGCCGGGCGGAGATCGAGGATCTCCTGGGCATGGACGACGAAGCGGTCGGCGTCGAGCGCGGCACGGATCCCCGCCGCGGTGTGGAGTTCGTGGTGATGACGTCGCGCGTCGCCCTCGGATGGGTGATAGACCGAGACGCGGTTGCGCCCGCCGGCTTTGGCGGCGTAGCAGGCGACGTCGGCCCGGCTCATGACGTCGGCGGCCAACGGAGTGCCGTCGTCGATACGCGCGAGCCCGATCGAGGCGCCCACCTCGTAGACGCGCCCGTCCCAAGAGAAGCGCACCCGCCCGATCCGCTCGAGCAGGCGCTCGGCGATCCGCCGCGCATCCTCCTCGCCGCAGTCGGTGAGCAGAATGCCGAATTCGTCGCCGCCCAGCCGGGCGATGCGGTCCTGGCGGCGCATGTGTTCGCGGATGACGCGCCCGACCTCGCGCAGCAGCGCGTCGCCGGCGGCGTGGCCCGCCGTGTCGTTGACGATCTTGAAGCGGTCGAGATCGAGGAAGCAGAGTACGTGCTCGGCCTTCTCCACACTCGCCGAAGTGCAGAACTCGGCGAGAGCGTGCTCGAAGGCCGTGCGGTTCGGCAGGCCGGTGAGCGCGTCCTGGCGCGCCATCTGCGCCAGTTCCTTCTGCAACGTGCGCGCCCGGGTGACGTCCTGGAACACCAGCACCGCGCCCAGTACCTCGCCCGTCGGGGTGCGCACCGGCGAGGCCGAAGCCTTGACGTCGACGCGCGACCCGTCGCGACCGACGAGCACCGCCCCTTCCTCGCGCGACACCCGGTCGAGCCTCGACAGGCACTGTGCCACCGTCCCCTCGATCGGACGATCGTCCCGTTCGTCGACGAGGCGGACGACGATGTCGACCGGCCGCTCCAGGGCCGCGCCGGCCGACCAGCCGGTGAGCTGCTCGGCGACCGGGTTCATGAAGGTGACGAGACCGCTCGCATCGGTGCACACCACGCCGTCGCCGATCGAATGGAGGGTGATGCGCAGGCGCTCCTTCTCCTCCTCGAGCGCCTCGTTGAGCAACCGGTGCTCGGTGATGTCGGTGTGGGTGCCGATCATCCGCAGCGGGCGCCCGGCGGCGTCGCGGCCGATCACCTTGCCGCGGTCGAGGATCCACAGCCAACGCCCGTCCTTGTGGCGCATGCGGAACTCGCACTCGAACTGCTCGCTCTCGCCGGAGAGATGGATCTTTTCCTGATTCAGGAGGCGCGGCAGGTCGTGCGGATGGACCAGCGCCAACCAACCGTCGGCCTCGGTGGAGACCTCGTCGGGCTCGTAGCCGAGCATGCGCGCCCACATCGGCGAATAGAACGTGTCGCGACGACCGTAGTCGTGGTCCCACACGCCCTGCCCGGCGCTCTCCAACGCGAAGTTCCAGCGGCTCTCGCTTTCTTCGAGCGCCGCCTCGGCCGCCTTGCGGTCGGACATGTCTTCCATCTGCGCGATCATGTAGAGCGGCTCGCCGGTCTTCTCGTCGCGCACCAGCGACACGGCGATGAAGGTCCACACCGGGTGGCCGTCCTTGTGGCGGAACTGCTTCTCCAGCGAATAGTCGTCGATCTCGCCCGACAGCAGACGCTTCATCCGCTCGGCGATACGATCCCGATCGTCGCCGACGGTGAATTCCGCCGGGGTGTGACCGATGATGTCCGCGGGCTCGTAGCCGAGGAACTCGCACAGTGCGCGGTTGACCGCGGAACAGCGCCCGCGGGTGTCGAGCAGCACCATGCCGAAGGGCGAGCGATCCATGGCGACGCGGAAATGGTGCTCGCTCGCCGCCAGCCGTTCGCGCTCGCGCGCCAGCTCGTCGATCAGCAGCGAGATCGAATAGGGCAACAGCACCGCCGCCGACGACCAGGGCGCAAGAAAGACGGAAGGGCCGTGCCCCGAGGTCACCAGGCCGAGGAGGGACGCGCCCACCACCGAAACGACGGTGGCCGAACCGAGCACGCCGGCGGCGAATGGGTTGAGCCTGACCGCGGCGATCAGCACCGGAACCGCCATCAGGAGATTGGGTTGGCCGACCCGGGTGACGGTGACGAAGACGGCGGCGCCGGCGGCGAGCGTGAGCAGGACCGCTTCGGCGAGCGCCCGCCCGTCGAGAATCTCGACGAGGCGCCGCCGCGTCGCCGAGCCGGCGACCGGCAACACCAGCGCCGCGCCGAGCGCGTTGCCGATCCACCACGTCGACCACACCGAGCGGAAATCGCCCCCGAGCATCCAGCCGACGCCGGCGGCGCCGATGGTCGCGCCGAACAGCGGCGCGATCGCTCCGACGATCGCAAGCGCCCCGAAGAACACCGCGATCGACCGATCGATCCGCCGCTCCCCCAGCATCCTCAGGCCGACGAAGGCCACGGCCACTTCGAGTGCATCGGCGACGCCGAGGATCGCCGCCAGACCGGGCGAGGTGCCGAAGGCCATCGTCGAGGCCACTCCGGCGATGCCGATGCCGGCGAGGGTCACACCCGTCGGCACGCCGGGATTGCGCCACATCACCACCGCCGCGAAGGCGCTGGCCGGCCAGAAGGCGGCGATCTCACCATAGGTGCGCGAAAGGGCGAGCCCGGCGAGCGCGAGAAGGAAGAAGCCGACGATCACCGACGCGGACACCGCGTAGTGGGCGCCTCGATCCCTTCTCGTCGTCACGCCCTCGCGCATGCGCACACGTCCTCGCGAAGCCACGCGCACGCGGCCACCATCCGATCGATCGACCTTGTGGAAACATCCCTAATTTTCGGTGAAGCACCAGCCCACGACCACCACGGCGCGGCAGATGTGCTGTTCTGCTCGCGTTTCGCGAACCGGTTCGCATCATGGCGCGGCGATCTTCACGGCACCAACACCGCCGCGCCGGCGAATCGCCCGGCGCGCAGGTCGTCGAGGGCGGTGTTCGCCGCTTCGAGCGGGTAGACCCTGGTGGCGATGTGGGGCCTCGCCAAGCGCGCCGCCGCGAGGAAATCGCGTGCGTCGGCCCGCGTCAGGTTTGCGACCGACACCACCTCGCGCTCCTGCCAGAGAAGCGCGTAGGGAAAGGCCGGGATGTCGCTCATGTGGATGCCGCCGCACACCACGCGCCCGCCCTTGCGCACCGCCCGGAGTGCTTCCGGCACCAGCGCGCCGACCGGAGCGAAGATGATCGCCGCGTCGAGCGGCTCGGGCGGTGCCTCGCCCGACGCCGCCGCCGAGGCGCACCCGAGGGAGCGGGCGAAGTCCTGCGCCGCGATGTCGCCCGGTCGGGTGAAGGCGTGGACGCGACGTCCCTGGTGGATCGCCATCTGGGCGACGATGTGGGCGGCGGCGCCGAAACCGTAGAGGCCGAGCACCCCACCCTCCCCCGCCCTGACCAGCGAGCGCCACCCGATCAGCCCGGCGCACATCAGCGGCGCCGCCGAGACGTCGTCGAGATCGAGATCGTCGAGCCGCACGGCGAAAGCCGCGTCGGCCACCACGTGGGTGGCGAAGCCGCCGTCGCGGTCCCAGCCGGTGAAGCCGGGAGCGTCGCAGAGGTTCTCGGCGCCGCCGGCGCAATGGGGGCAGACGCCGCAGGCGTGGCCGAGCCAGGGGATGCCGACCCGCTCGCCGAGCGCGACGTCGCCCACGCCGGGGCCGAGTGCGTCGACGCGACCGATGATCTCGTGACCGGGCACGACCGAGGCACGTTGCGGCGGCAGGTCGCCGTCGACGACGTGGAGATCGGTGCGGCAGACGGCGCAGGCCGCCACCTTCACCCGGATCTCCCCGGGTCCCGGTACCGGGTCCGGTCGCTCCTCGAGCACCAGCGGTGTCCTAGGGGCACGCAACACCATCGCACGCATCGCGGTTTCTCCCACGTCGTCCCGACCGAGATTAGACCCGCGGCCGCCGTCGAGGCAGCCGGAAGACTGCGCAAACCGTCCGGCCGTGGTCCCCGGGCGACGGCGCGCCGCGATCGGCGAAGGACCCCCGCCCACCGGCGGGGACTGGTGGCTCCGCTCCCCTCCCCCCATATTGGCGGAACCCGTCGCCCCTCTCCCAACGAGACCCGATCATGCCGTCACTCTTCGACCCGCTCGTCGCCGGCGAATTCCGCCTGCGCAATCGCATCGTCATGGCGCCGCTCACCCGCTGTCGCGCCGGCGCCGGTCGCGTGCCGACCGACCTCAACTTGGAATATTACGTCCAGCGCGCCGATGCCGGAATGATCCTGACCGAAGCGACCGCGGTGACGCCGAAGGGCGTCGGCTATCCCGACACGCCGGGTCTCTGGTCGAATGAGCAGGTCGTCGGCTGGAGGAAGATCACCGACGCCGTCCACGCGAAGGGCGGACTGATCGTCGCCCAGCTCTGGCACGTCGGCCGCATCTCCGATCCGATCTATCTGGACGGCGACCTGCCGGTCGCGCCGAGCCCGGTGCAGCCGGCCGGCCACGTCACTCTAGTCCGGCCGAAGCGGCCCTTCGTCACGCCGCGGGCGCTCGGCATCGAGGAGATCCCCGGCATCGTCGCCGACTACGCCCGCGCCGCCGCCAACGCCGAGCGGGCCGGCTTCGACGGCGTCGAGATCCACGCCGCCAACGGCTATCTGATCGACCAGTTCCTCCAGGACGGGACCAACCTGAGGACCGACGCCTACGGCGGTTCGGTCGAGAACCGGGCGCGCTTCCTGCTCGAAGTGACCGACGCGGTGATCGACGTCCGGGGCCCCGGCCGGGTCGGCGTCCATCTGGCGCCGCGCTGCGACGCCAACGACGCCGGCGATTCCGACCCGCGTGCCGTCTTCACCCACGTCGCGGCCGAACTGGCGAAGCGGAAGGTCGCCTTCCTCTTCCTGCGCGAACGGATCGCCGAGGACAGCCTGCTTTCCGAGATCAAGGCGATCTTCGGCGGCGTGGTGATCGCCAACGAGGGATTGACCCGGACGAGCGCCGAGGCGCTGCTCGCCGCCGGCACGGCGGACGCCGCCGCTTGGGGAAAGGCCTACATCGCCAACCCCGACCTCGTCGCCCGCCTGCGCGCCGACGCCCCGCAGAACCCGCTCGACCCCTCGACCCTCTACGGAAACGACAACGGCCCGAAGGGCTACACCGACTACCCGGCACTGGAAGCGGCGCAGGCGTGAATGGGCGCCTCCGGTCCCGACGAGGGCCTCACCCGTCGATCAACTCGAAGCGGTCGACGTCGACGAGGCCCTTGTCGGTGACCTTGAGGTGGGGGATCACCGGCAACGGCAGGAAGGCCATCTGCAGGAAGGGCTCGCCGAGCGTCACGCCGAGCCCCTTCGACGCGGCGCGCAGCCGCACGAGTCGATCGCGGACGATCTCGTGGCCGCGGAGGCTCATCAGCCCGGCCGAGGCCAACGGCAGTTCCGCCAGCACCCGCCCGCCCTCGACGACGACGAAGCCGCCCTCGATCTCGGCCATGCGGTTGACCGCCACCGCCATGTCGGCGTCGTCGACGCCGCACACCGTGATGTTGTGGGCGTCGTGGCCGACCGAAGCGGCGATGGCGCCGCGTTTCAGGCCGAAGCCCTGCGTGAAGGCGCGGCCGATGCCTCCCGTGCGGCCGTGACGCTCGACCACCGCGATCTTGATCACGTCCTGCGCGAGATCGACGCCGCGCGCGCCGTCGGCGAAGGGCAGCGTCAGGTCGCGCCGTTCGGTGACGATGCGGCCGGGCAGGATGCCGATCACCGGCGTCGTGGGGCCCGCCCCGGGGGTGCGGAAATCCTCCGCCGAGACCCGACGCGCCCGGATCGACCGCCGGCCGATCGGCTCGATCCGCCGCCGCGCCGCGAACAGCGCCTCCTCGACCGGACGGCCGGCGGCGATCACCCGCGACACGCGGCAGTCCTCGAAATCGTCGAGCACGACGAGGTCGGCCCGCCACCCCGGGGCGACGAGGCCGCGATCGTGCAGCCTGAAGGCCCGCGCCGCCGCCCACGACGACGCCCGATAGGCGGCCAGCGGCGTCACGCCGAGGCGGATGGCGCTGCGCACCACGAAATCGAGGTGCCCCTCCTCGGCGATGTCGAGCGGATTGCGATCGTCGGTGCAGAAGGCCATGAACGGGCTCGTCCGCTCGGTGAGCACCGGGGCGAGCAGGTGCAGGTCCTTCGACACCGACCCCTCGCGGATCAGCACCGTCATGCCCTTGCGGATCTTCTCCAGCGCCTCTTCGGCGGTCGTCGCCTCGTGATCGGTGCGGATTCCGGCGGCGAGATAGCCGTTGAGGTCGAGGCCGCGCATCAGCGGTGCGTGGCCGTCGACGTGGCGCCCGGAAAAGGCGACGAGCTTCGCCATGCAGCCGGGATCGTGGGCGAAGACGCCGGGGAAGTTCATGAACTCTGCCAGACCGAGCACCTTCGGATGATCGGCGAAGGCGAGCAGGTCGTCGGCCGTCAGCCGCGCACCGGAGGTTTCGAGGTGATCGGTCGAGGGCACGCAGCTCGACAGCATGATGCGCAGATCGACCACCGTGGTCTCGGCCGAGGCGAGGAAGAACTCGAAGGCGTCACGGCCGAGAACATTGGCGATCTCGTGCGGATCGCAGATCGCCGTGGTGACACCGTGGGGAACGACGCAGCGGTCGAACGCCTGCGGGGTGAGCAGCGAACTCTCGACGTGGAGATGGCTGTCGACGAAGCCGGGGACGATCACCCGGCCGGTGACATCGATCTCGCGCACCCCGCGATAGTCGCCGAAGGTGCCGACGATCAGGTCGCCGCAGATCGCCACGTCCGAGGCGACGAGCTCGCCGGTGACGAGATCGAGGAAGCGCCCGCCCTTCAGCACCAGATCGGCGGCGGCGATGCCCCGCCCCTGATCCACCGCGCGGGAAATGGAGTCCGCGTCGCGCTCACCCATCGACCGTGCCTCTCGCCGAAATCGCTCACAGGATACAGGCGTGGTCCCGCCACCGCCAGTCGGCCGTGATCAGCGCAGCTTGTGCTTGGACAGCAACCGATAGGTATTGCGCTCGGAGATACCGAGGATCGACGCCATCTCGGCCCGGCTCAGGTCCGAGCGGCCGGCGAGACGGGTGAGGTAGATCCGTTCGATCTCCTCGAGCGTCGGCGGCGTGTCGAAGTCGAGCCGGAAGGTCTTGCTCTCCTGTGCCCGCGGTTCCGGCGTCAAGCCGAGCTCGGCCACCCCGATCACCTCGCGATCACCGGAAAGGAGCACCGCCCGCTCGACCACGTTCTTCAACTCGCGCACGTTGCCCGGCCAGGAATAGGCGAGGAGCGCTCGCTTGGCCTCCGGCCCGAGCCGCTTCGGCACGTTGCGCCGGAAGCCACGGTCGGCGACGAAGCCGTCGGCGATGGCGATGATGTCGTCACCGCGCTCGCGCAGCGGCGGCACGTCGACGACGAAACGCGACAGCCGGTAGAAGAGGTCGGCGCGGAACGAACCCGAGCGGACCATCTCTTGGAGATCGCGGTTGGTCGCCGCGACGAAGCGGACGTCGGCGCGCAGGTCCTTGGTGCCGCCTAGGCGGCGGAAGGTCCCGGTCTCGAGGATGCGCAACAACTTCGCCTGGATGGTGGCGCTCACCTCGCCGATCTCGTCGAGGAAGACGGTGCCGCCGTCGGCGACCTCGACGAGGCCGTCCTTGCGCCGGTCCGCTCCGGTGAAGGAGCCGCGCTCGTGACCGAAGAGTTCGGACTCGAACAGGTTCGCCTGCAACGTCGCGCAGTCGATCGCCACGAACTTCGAATCGGCGCGCGGCGAGGCGTCGTGGATCGCCCGGGCGAAGAGCTCCTTGCCGACACCGCTCTCGCCCAGCACCAGCACCGTCTGGTCGGTCGGCGCCACCATGTCGACGAGGCCGGTGGCGCGTCGGAAGGCGGGGCTGGCGCCGATCATCCGCCCCGACACGATCGACTGCAGTCGGTCCTTCCAGAACAGCCCGTCGCGTTGCAGCGAGGCCCGCTCGAGCGCCCGGCCGATCGCCAGTTCGAGTTCCTCGCCGCGCACCGGCTTGACCAGATAATCGGTCGCCCCCGCCCGGAGCGCCCGCACCGCGTGCTCGATCGCCCCGTAGGCGGTCAACACCACCACCGGGCAGACTTCCTTGAGCTGCGGCACGACATCGAGCCCGTCGGCGTCCGGCAGGCGCATGTCGAGCAACGCCGCCACCGGCTCTTCTTCGAGCAGGATCTTCTGGGCGTCCTTCCAGCGCAGCACGCCGCGCACGTCGTACCCCGCCTGCGTCAGCTGGCGCACCAGCAGGCGGTTGAGCGTCGCGTCGTCCTCGATCACCAGCACCGGCTTGCGATGGTCGGGCTTCGGGGTCGTCGCATCCATGTCAGTCGACCGTTCGATGGTCTGCATCCGGCATTCTCAAGGTGAAGCGAGATCCCTGTCCGAGCGTGCTGGAGACGGTCAGTGTGCCTCCCACGCGTCTCACGATGGATCGGCAGATCGCCAATCCTAGCCCGGTGCCGCGCACGCCGTCGGCGCGCCGGCTCCAGAACGGCATGAATATACGATCGATGTCTTCCGGACGGATACCCACTCCGGTGTCGCTCACCTCGACGATGACCGTCGAACCGCCGCGAACCGCTTCGATCCGCAGTCTGCCACCGTTCGGCATGGCGTGCACCGCGTTCTGGGCGAGGTTGATCACCACCATCCGCATCTCGCTGTCGGAGGCGATCACCCTGAGTTCCGGTTCGAGCCGCAACTCGATCTCGACATTCAGCCGTTCCGCCTCGTAGTGGAGCAACGAGACGACGTCGCGGATCACCTGATCCATGGTGACGAGATCGAGATGCGACCCGGTCGGCGCGGAGAGTCTGAGGAGCGACGAGGTGATGCCGAGGCAGCGCTCGATTTCCGGCTCGATCAACCGCAGCGCCATCGCCGCCTCGCTCACCTCCCCCTGCTCGATGTCGCCGAGCGCCGCACGCAGGCCGAGCCCGATGGAGGAGAGCGGATTGCGGATCTCGTGGGCGACGCCTGTCGCCAACTGGTCGATTTCCGAGAGCTTCTGCTCGTGGGAGATCTGCGCCATGGCCTCGAGATCGCGGATGGCTTCGACCACCACCCGCCGCACCCCCTGATGATCGGCGAGCGTCAACGCCGCCGCCACCACCTCCACCGCCACCTCCTCGTCCGGCCCGGCGACGTGGCGATCGTGGAACTTGACCCGCGCACCCGGCTCTTGGAGCTCGACCAACGGGCAGGTGACGAGCGTCGGCACGCAGGGTTCGCTGCGGCCGTGGCTGATCGCGTGGCAGGAGCGCCCGACCACCTCGGCCGGCGTCAGGCCGGCCTGCGCACAATAGGCGCGGTTGGCGCGGATGACCCGGAAGTCCTCGTCGATGACGCGGATGCCGTCCGGCACCGCGTCGAGCACCGCCTGGAGGAAGTCCTCGCGCTCCTGGACGACGGCGAGTGAACTGACCAACCGATCGGCCACCCGGTCGAAGCTGCGCCCGAGTTCGCCGATCTCATCGGGACCGGTCGCGCCGACCCGGGCCTGGAGGTCGCCGGCCTCGAGCGACCGCGCCACGCCCGCCAGTCGTGCCACCGGCTCGGTCACACCGCGGCGGAGCATGAACCACGTCGCCAACACCAGGGTCAGCAATACGACACCCCCCGATCCGGCGAAGAGAGCCGCGCTCAGCGCCGCCTCCCGCCGCAGCCCTTCCGCCGCGTGGTCGACGACCAGAATGCCGTTGATCGGATGTTCGGCCACCGCTCCGTGGCACTGTCCGCAGATCGGTTGGTTCGCCACCGGCTTGACCGAGCGCAGGATCTCCCGGCCGGCATCCCGCATGAAGGCACCACCGGCGACGGCGTTGCCGTCCGGTCCGCGGCAATCCGGGCAGAGTCCCTCGGCTGCGATGTCGAACCGGCTGCCGAGACGTTCGTGCCGCGAGGAGAAGCGCACCTCGCCGCGCGGATCGAGGATCATCACCGTGACGATGTCGTCGAGCCCACCGAGCCTGTCGACGATCTGGCGCAACCCGTCGATGTCGCGCTTCAGCATCGCGTTCTCGAGGCTCGCCTGAAGGAGCTCGCCGACCTTCTCCGCCGCCCGCGTGCGCTCGTACTGCAGGCTCGAGCGATAGAGAGCGACGAAGCCGCTGAGGAAGACGCCCGAGATGACGACGAGTTGCGCCACCAGCGTCACCGCCAGTCGCGCCGCCAGACTGCTTCTCAGACACTCGGCGATCCGGGAGATCATGAGGGACGCCTCCCGTCCCGAAGGACGCGGCGCACGTCGAAACGCCCCGCCGCCCGACGCCGTCGGTCGGTCGAGGCGATCCCGCCGATCAACTCCCGCGGCCAGCCGGAAGCTTCCCGGCGGCGGCGGCTCGGTTCGTCGTCTCGCGTGCGTCCTATGGCATCCACCTCCCCCAAGACCCCGAACTCGGCGTCCTCACAGTGTCGGCCCGGCCCCGGGAACGAAGGCTCCGGCCGAGGCGCAGGTCTCGGCGATCGCCGCCTCGCGCCGACGTGACTTCTCCGCTTCCACGCTTTCCATGTCCACCCGTTCGCAGCCCGGCGACCGGCCCAACCACTCGCGCAGCGCGTCGAGATGGACCGCCGTCAGGTTCGCGACCGCCGCCCAATAGGCCGTCCAGCTCCGCCGCGCCACACCGTCGGCGAAGGAGCCGTACCAGCGCAGCAGATGCCGGTCGAGGAAACAGGCCGCGTCGAGGAGCGCCGCCGGCTTGTCGACGAGGTCGAGAAGATGGGCGATGAACCCGAGCTGGACGACCAGATGATCATCCGGTCGCTCCCGCCAGTTCGGCGCCTCCAGCCCCCAGTGGCGATACCAGTCGCGCACCTCGAACATCGGTTGCTGCGCCGTCAACCCCTCCGGATCGATCCACGGCGATTCCGAGGGAGCGACGCGATGGGTGTGGTTGAGGTAGATGGCGGCGAAGTCCGCCGCCAGTTCGTCGATCCCGGAGCGATCGGTCCGAGTGATTTTCTCGGAGAGCGCGGCCCGGAAGAAGTCGAGCGCCTCGAGGCCACGTTCGTCGGCGAGCGGCAGGGCGAAGAGGTCTTCGATCCGGCGCGCCCGCAACGCTTCGAGCAATTCGACCGTCGGCTCGCGGTCGTGGAGCAACGCGAGGAGGCGCAGGTCCCGCGCCACCCCGCTGCGCTGTTCAACTCCGTGTGCGAAGAACGCCCCGACGTGAGCGTTCATTCGACCACACCCTTCGAATGGGCAACGAAGACGATCGAGGGCTTGGTCAGTTCCGGATCCGCCATCGTCTTCACCTGCCGCACCAGCTTGTCGGCGGGCCCCTTGGCCTTGGTCTCGTATGACCCGTCGACGATCTTGTCGATGGGCCCCACATCGAGGACGCGCATCATGCAGGCCATCACGCAATAGGGCTTGCGGCCGGCATCGATCTCGTCGACGCACATGTTGCACTTGGCGACGACGTTGCGCTCGGGGATGAACTGCGGCGCGCCGAAGGGACAGGCCGCTTCACACCGCCGGCAGCCGATGCACAGCGTCGAGTCGATGTCGACGATGCCGTCGGATTTGCGCTTGAAGATCGCTCCGGTCGGGCAGGTCGGCAGGCACGCCGGCTCGGCGCAGTGGTTGCACGACATGTTGACCTTGTAGGCGAAGACCTCGGGGTAGGTCCCGCCCTCGACATAGGCGACCCGGCGGAAGCGCGGGCCCGGCGGCAGGCCGTTCTTGTCCTTGCAGGCGATCTCGCAGGCCCGGCAGCCGATGCAGTCGACGTTGTTGTGGACGAAGCCGAGTTGCACGTCCGGCACCACCGGCGTGTAGTGCTCGCGCTTGCGCTTGGCGACGGCGTCCTTGATGGCCTGTTTGCTCTGTTGATCCATGTCCCCCTCCCGTCACTGATCGCGGCGGAAGACGGCGCTGCGCGAAACCGCGAGCCTGTCCCAACCGGGCTTGTGGATGAGATCCGTCTTGCGGATGTTGCAGAGCACCGTGTTGTAGGCGAAGGCGCCGGCCGGGCTCGGCTCGTCGAGCGTCAGGAAGTCCGGGTTGCCGGACCGGTCGACACCCTTCTCGTCGAGATCCATCCAGGCGCCCTCGTGCAACACCAGCACGCCGGGCATGCAGCGCTCGGTGACGTAGGCGGGGACGACGCATCGGCCGCGGGCGTTGAAGACCTCGACCGTGTCGCCGGTCCGGATCCCGAGCTTCTTGGCGTCGGCGGCGTTGATCGTCACCTCCTGCTCGTAGGTCTCCCGCAACCACGGGATGTTGTGGAAGATCGAATGGGTCCGCCAGCGCGGATGCGGGCTGATGAGATGGAAGGGATGATCCTTCGTCTTCGGGCTGTTCAGGCTCTCCCACGGCTCTATCCACTTGGGGATCGCGGGTATCGGTTCGCCGTACTGGGTCTTCTTCCAATCGGTGATCTCGGCGAGATTGGTCGAGAAGATCTCGATTTTGCCCGAAGGCGTGGCGAACGGCACACCCTTCTCGATCTGGTCGCGGAAGGCGACGAGCGGCTGGTCGAAGACGAACTTGTAGACGCCGCGCTTCTTGAACTCGTCCCAGCCCATGGTGACGCCCTGATGGGCCATCACCTTGCCCTCCCACCATTCGCGCAGGTAGGCCTCGTCGACCGCTTCGTTGTCGAAGAAGTAGGCGCGCGACGCCTTGGGGTTGTAGGCGGGGCCGAAGCCGAGGCGCCAGGCGAGCTCGGTGAAGACCTGAAGGTCGGTCTTCGATTCACCCAGCGGTTCGATCACCTTCGGACGGTGGATGTAGTAGTGGCCCTTGTACCAGGGCAGCGCCACGTCGTGGCGTTCGAAGTGGGTGGCGATCGGCAGCAGCACGTCGGCCCAGAGCCCCGAAGGGGTGATGGTCGAGTCCATGCACACCACCAGCTCGAGCTTCTTGATCGCCTCGATCTCCTTGTTGATGTTGGTCAGTTGGTTGAACCAGTCCGACCCCTGCCAGAAGATCGCCTTGATGTTGGGGATGACGCCATCGAGTTGGTCGCCGCGCGGCCACAGGCCCACTTCCTCGCGTTTGACGTTGGGATAGTTGAGCACGATGTGGGCCCAGCGGTCCGATTTTATCGAGGCGTACCAGACGTTCGACCACTGGTCGTAAGGGTAGGCGACGCCTTCGGCGTGCCAGGCCTTGCCGACGCCCTCGGCGCAGCCGCCGAGGATGCCGATGTTGCCGGTCATCGCCTGCAGCGCCGCGGCCATGCGGTTGTACTGCTCGCCGTAGGCGTTGCGCCCCGGCGACCAGGACGCCTTCAGCGCCGCCGGTTTGGTCCCGGCGTACATGCGGGCGAGCTTGATGATGTCCTCGGCCTTCACGCCGCAGATCTTCTCCGCCCACTGCGGGGTCTTCGGCGTCTTGTCGTACTTTCCGAGGATGTAGTCCTTGAAGTTCTCCTTGTCCTTGGCCCAGTCCGGCATCGTGCCGGCATCGATGCCCTGCGTGAACTTGTCGATGAAGGCCTGGTCGTGGAGATTCTCCGTGAAGATGACGTGGGCCATGCCGGCCATCATCGCCGCATCGGTGTTCGGCCGGATCGGGATCCACCAGGCGTCGTAGGACGCGGCCGAGTCGGTGTATTGCGGATCGATCACCACGAACTTGCAGCCGCGCTGTTTGGCCAGCCGCATGTAGTAGAACGTGTTGCCGCCGTGGAACGTGTAGGCCGGATTCCAGCCCCACATGATGATCAGCTTGGCGTGGGCATAGGCGTCGTCCTCGTTGCCGTCCTCGATGGTGCCGAAGGTCATGCGCGAGGAGAAGGTCGTCGCCTGATAGGACGGCACCGACCACGACGAGGTGCGGCAACCGAACATGCCGAGGAAGCGGCCGAGCAGTCCCTCGATCTGGTCGGACTTGTGCAGCACGCCGTAGGAGGCGCCGGCATAGGACTGATCGACGATCGCCGTCGGGCCGTAGGTGTTCTTCAACTGGACCATCTTCTCGGCGACGAGCGTCAGCGCTTCGTCCCACGAGGCGCGGCGGAACTTGCCCTCGCCGCGCTTGCCCACCCGGATCATCGGGAAGAGCAGGCGCTCGGCCGAGTAGAGACGGGCGCGATAGGAGCGACCGCGCAGACAGGCGCGCAGTTGCGGCTCGGCTTCGGTGTCCTTGCCGAAGGCGCCGTCCTTCTGGTAGCGGCCGTCGTCCGACGACAGACGAACGATCACGTCGCCCTTCTTGTGCGCCACCAACATGTGGCGCGAGCCACAGTTGTGGGCACAACTCGTGACCACGGTCTCGAGCTCGTCGTCCTTCGGGTAGGGCTCGTAGGCGAAGGCCGCGGCCGGCTTCGTCCCGGCTATCGGCACGAGCGCCGCGCCGGCGGCGGCGGCGGCCATCTCGAGCAGGGTGCGCCGGGTCGGTCCCGACGAAGTCGCGGTGGTGTTCGCGGTGAGCGGTTCGGCCTCGCCGACCGCCATCGGGTCGATGGTCTCGGTCATCGTCGACCTCTCCTTCACTTGGCGTCGATGCGGAAGCGCGCCTCGGGCGCGGTCGGCCGGCCCTTGGCCCACTCGGGCGTGTCGGCCGGCATGTCCGGCCAGGGCGTGCGGGCGTAGGGGTAGGAGATGCGATACCAGCTGCGCCCGCCGTGGCAGCCGTAGCAGGTGTCGGAACTCTCCTTGGCCGCCTCTTCGATGCCGTCGGCCTTCAGGTAGTTCACCTTGTGGCGATTGGTCCGGATCGTCTCGTGGCAGGTCAGGCAACCGTTGGCGACGCCTTCCGGTTCCATGTCGGCGCGGATCTCGTGCCAGGGACCCGGAAGTTCCATGCTCGCGGCCGGGAACTGGCCGTGGCACTTGAGGCAGGTCTCACTCGGGTTGACCATCTTGCGCAGGGTGAAGGGCGAGGGCTCCTTCGATCCCGCTTTCGCCGACGCCACGAGTTGGTCGTGGGAGCTCTCCTCGCGCGGGTCGTTGCCCTGGTGGCAGGTCGTGCAGGACAGATTCATCACCTTGCCGGCGAAGGGAGTCACCATGTGGCGGATGTGGAAGTCCTCCTGACCACCGGTGTAGGTGTCGAGCGTCTGATACCAGGCGAGCACGTCGCCGGCCGGCAGGCCCGCCTCGGAGGCGGCCCGCGGCTTGGCCTTCAGGATCTCGGAATGGCAGGCGAGACAATCACCGTCCTTGGCCTTGTCGATCGCCGGCTTGAAATGGATGGGATGCCATCGGGCGGCGTCGTAGTCGCCAGCCTTGGCCTTCTTGGTGGCCGCTTCGAGCGCAGCGACGCTCGGGGCCACCACCGGCGGCTTGGTCGACTTCGCCTCTTCGGCCTTCGCCGGCGCCTTCGTCGCCGCGACGACGATCGGCTTCGTCTCGCGCTCGGCGGCGACGGCGGTCACGCCCAAGAGCCCCGCCACGATCCCGACCGTGATCGCCATCGATCCGGTCGACTTCGGAATTCCTCTGCCCGGTCGCATGGCTGCACCTGCTGGGGAGAACGTTGGGAGATGAGGAGTGGGCGCCGAAACCGGCGCCCACTCCGATCACGTCGAGCCGATCACTTCGGCGGGTTCATACCGGACATGCCCGACATGCCCGACATGCCGCCCATACCGGACATGCCCGACATGCCACCCATGCCCGACATGCCGCTCATGCCACCCATACCGGACATGCCGCCCATACCGGACATGCCCGACATGCCACCCATGCCACCCATGCCCGACATGCCGCTCATGCCGCCCATACCACCCATGCCCGACATGCCGCTCATGCCGCCCATACCGGACATACCGCCCATACCGGACATGCCACCCATGCCGCCCATGCCCGACATACCGCTCATGCCGCCCATACCGGACATGCCGCCCATACCGGACATGCCCGACATGCCACCCATGCCGCCCATACCGGACATGCCGCTCATGCCGCCCATACCGGACATGCCCGACATGCCACCCATGCCGCCCATGCCGCCCATTCCGGACATGCCCGACATGCCGCCCATGCCGCCCATACCGGACATGCCCGACATGCCGCCCATACCGGACATACCCGACATGCCACCCATGCCACCCATACCCTGCATGCCCGACATGCCACCCATGCCGCCCATACCGGACATGCCGCTCATGCCGCCCATGCCACCCATACCCTGCATGCCCGACATGCCACCCATGCCGCCCATACCGGACATGCCGCTCATGCCGCCCATGCCCGACATGCCACCCATGCCGCCCATGCCCTGCATGCCGCTCATGCCGCCCATGCCACCCATGCCGGACATACCGGTCTGAGCGGCCGCAAGCGAAACCCCGGCCATCAGGGCGCTCGCGAGCGTGATGGCGCGCATGGCCATCTTCGCAGTGTTCCGCATCGCATACCTCCATCGATCGATGATTCATCCCGGTATTCTTCGAGGTCGGGACGACTTATGATTTTCGGCGACCTCACGCCGTACGTCGCATTGGCGCGACGATGCCTTGCCGGAGCCGGATCGGCTTCGGAATTACGTCAGCTCGACTTGTGCCATCCGCGGATGTCATAGGGTCCGGGCATGCCGGGCCGGTCGAAGGGCGTGTACCAACCGCCCTGCGCGTCGAGAAAGAACAGACTCCGCGGGTATGGAGGCGCGACGCCGGTCAGCGCCTTCACGTACCAATCCCGCTGATGCACCAACTCGGTGATGCGGGGGGCTTCGGACGGACGCTCATCCGGCTTGACGCCGGCGACGAACACATCGTCGGCGACCGCCGGAGACAGCGACGCGGTCATGGCGACCGCGACCAAGAAACCATTGATGAAACCGCTCACGACGACCCCCGATCTTCAGGTGAAAACGGGTTTGCAATCGCCGAGCCAATACCGAAACGTCACTCCAAAGCATTGGTTTGTATCGACTTTTCATTTTCGGTCGGTCGCTTGAGGAAATCCGCGGCGCCAAAACGCTGCCAATCCGGCAGCCCGACTCGGGAACCTCTTCCATCTCTCTGTAATCCCTCGGCTTTTTCTTCGCGCCAGTTTGGCAGGGCGACCGGCGCGGTCTCGGCCGGCCCGCCGACGCGAGTTCACGCTCCGCACGGGGCGCCCGCCTTTCCGCCGGAGCCGTCGCCGCCCCGGGTGCGACAACCGACACGTTGCCCACCGTGCCGTCCCATGAGATGGAACGCGTTCGACCCACGGACGCGAGAGGAGAACGGACGAATGGTGGTGCGTGCGCTGATCTTCGACGTCGACGGAACCCTGGCGGAAACCGAGGAGATCCATCGCGCCGCCTTCGAGCGCGCCTTCGCCGAGGATGGCCTGCCGTGGCGCTGGGACGTCGATCTCTATCGCGAGCTCCTGCGCGTCACCGGCGGCAAGGAACGCATTCGTCACCACCTCGCCATGGAGGGTGTCGGACCGGCCCTCGACGAGGCCCGCATCGCTCGCCTGCACGCCCGCAAGAACGAGATCTACGGCGAGATCGTCCGCTCCGGCGGCTGCGCCCTGCGTCCCGGCGTCGCCGATCTGGTGCGCGCCGCCCGTGAGGCCGGCCTCCGTCTCGCCATCTCGACCACCACGTCGCGCCCCAACGTCGACGCCCTCCTCGCCGCGACCTTCGCCGGGGAGGAGGGACTGTTCGATCCCATCGTGGCGGGCGAGGACGTCGCCGCCAAGAAGCCGGCGCCGGACGCCTATCTCCTGGCGATCGAGAAGCTCGGATTGCCGGCGGAAGCCTGCCTCGTCTTCGAGGATTCCCGCAACGGCCTCACCGCCGCCCGCGCCGCCGGCCTCGCCACCATCGTCACCCCGAGCCTCTACACCGCCCACGAGTCCTTCGAAGGCGCCGCGGCGATCCTCCCCGATCTGACCGCCTTCGACCTCGCCGCGTGGTGAGCGGGCCTCGGCGGCCCGAAACGCGAAGACCCCCCGATGTTCGCCATCGGAGGGTCTCGTGTCTTCGAAGATCGATGCGTCGGATCTCGACGGTTCAATCCCAGATCTGGAACTGCTCCTCCGGGGTCTCGCCGCGGAAGTTGGGATCGGGGATCATCACCCCGCCGTGGCAATTGCCGCGGGCATCGACCGCGATCCACGGATGCGAGGCGTAGGTCTGCTGCTTGACCACCTTGTTCGGGCCGACCGTCTGGTACTTCTTCCAGGTGCCGTCGAAACCGATCCAGACGATGTCGAGCGGCATGTTGGTGGCGTTGAAGAAGGTGACGTTGAGCGCCCGATTGCTGTTCTTCGACCGCACGCTGCCCGGCGCCGGGCAGTTGCGCCCGGTCCGAACGGCCGGCGGCGGCGGGGGAGCCGCCTGCACCGTCCGCGGCACGCCGCGATTGCGGGCGCATTCCAGAGTCTTGTCGATCGCCGGACCGGCACCGCGCAGATCCCAGGTGTTCTCGGCGTTGACGATGGCGAAGGAGAAGGACGGCGCCGAACGGAAGGCGTTCAACTGATCGCGATCGATCGGCATCGACGCCCAGCCGTCGCCCTCGGCGCTCAACTCCGCCACTTCGGCGGCCGCGCCGAAGCCGTAGTAGGCCTCCACCTTGCGCTTCTTGCCGTAATAGGGCGTGCCGATCTGCCAGGAGCGGCCGTCGGTTCCGATGCGGAAGTCGGCCTTGCCGTTGTTGATGGTGGCGGCGCAGTAGCCGAAGACCTCGTTGTCGGCCCACACCGTGGAGACCAACCACTTGCCGACCGGCGCGTAACCGGATTCGCCGGCCTGCGCCGCGGCCGGAGTCGCGGCCAGAACGGCGATGCCGACAGTGAATGCAGCCGTGATGATGGGTCGAAGAAGCACGTCGAAGCCCCCCTCTTCGTTCGTGACGTCGTGAAAGATCAGTAGAATTACGTGAGACGAGCCCTGTCAATACGACCTACGTGAAAATCCGAAATCCAGCGCACTCGCCCCTCTCGGCGCGACGCCTTCTCCGACCCGTTCGGCGAATTGGCCACCCGAGGCTCCTGAGACGGGTCCCCGGGGTCGCCGAAACCCCGCGATCGCGCAACCGATTGCGCCCGGCGCGAATCCGACGCGTCGACTCCCCGGCATCCCGCTGCTAGGTTCCCGTCGCCCTTCCCACCACCACCCCACCGCCGGCTCCCATGTTCCGCGTTCCCGAGACCCCGATGGCCTTCGCCGCCATCATGGCCGCCATGCTTCTGTCTCCCCCCGAAGCCTCGGCCTGTTCGGCCGGCGGCACCGTCCCGGCGGTGCTCGCCGACGTCTCCTGCAGCGTCAACGTCACCGGGGCGGCGATCTCCAACGTCGGCGCCCTTTTCGGCACCGAATTCGCAGGGTTCAAGAATTCCCTGATCGCCGGCGTCCCCGACGGCGATGCGACGCCGATCGGCGTCTGGGCCCGCGGCTTCTTCGGATCCACCCTCTCGACCACCCGCCTCTCGGCCACGGGCGGCGCGGCGGTCATCGTCGATGCCCAGAAGGGGCGTCTGGACAGCCGTGGCTTCCAGATCGGCGCCGACATCGGCCGCACCGACATCGGTGAATGGTCCGTCCACGTCGGCGTCACCGCCGGTGCGCTCGACGCCCGACCCGATTTCGCCCCCGGACGCAGCCTCACGGTTCAGGTCCCCTTCGCCGGCCTCTACGCCGCAGCCATCCGCGACCGCTTCCACGTTCAGAGCGTGCTGCAGCGCGGCTTCTTCGTCGGCGAGCTCACCGACCCGGTGTTCGACCTCGCCGGCGCCAAAGGTGTCGGTTCGACCTTCGCCTGGTCGGGCAGCGTCGGCTGGACGGAACGGTTCGGCGCCTTTTCCGTCGAGCCGACCGCCGGCTTCTCGCTGTCGCGGCTCTCCGCGCCCGCCATTCCCGTCGGCGGAGGGCCTTCGGGCACGCCCGCGGCGCTCATCGCCTTCTCGGAGGTCCGCTCCACCCTCGGCTTCGTCGGCCTGCGGGCCAACTGGGACACCGTGGCGGCGAGCCTGCCGATCCGGCTCTACGGCACGGCGACGATGTGGAACCAGTTCGAAGGCGACAACGTCTCGGTCCTGACCTGCGCGCTCTGCGGCGCCCCGATCGTCATCCGCGGCACGCGCCCGCGCAATTTCGGCGAATTCGGTCTCGGTGTGGCCGTCGGGTCGCCGGCGCCGGGCTGGGTCGGTTTCGTCCGCGCCGATGCCAAGGCCGGACCCGACATCGAGGGCTGGACCGTCACCGGCGGCCTGCGCCGCACCTTCTGAGCCGAACGCGCCCACCCCGCGGTCGACCACCGACGCCGCGACGAAGAAGGCGAATGGCGGACGGGGTGGGATTCGAACCCACGGTGGGCTCGCACCCACGGCGGTTTTCAAGACCGCTGCCTTAAACCACTCGGCCACCCGTCCCGCGCCCCTTCAATGACCTCGCCGACGGCGAAACTCAAGGGGGTGGACCCGCGCGGCGTGACGGCGGGACGGACCCGCGGCCACACCGCGACACGACGAGGCCGGCGGTCGTCCCGCCGGCCTCGCATCGAACGGTGCATCGGCGCCGATCAGGCGGTGTGCTTGATGACGAAGCGGAAGACGCCGGCGTCGGAACCGGTCTCCATCATCGTGTTGCCGGTGGTGCGGCAGAAGGCTTCGAAATCGGCGACCGAGCCGGGATCGGTGGCGAGGATCTCGAGGGTGCCGCCGGCCGGCACTTCCTTGAGCATCTTCTTCGCCTTGAGGATCGGCAGCGGGCAGTTGAGGCCCTTCGCGTCGAGAGTCTTGTCGGCCATGTTCATTCCTCCAACTGTGTCGATGACGGTTGTTCACGTTCTCTGGATCGACGGGCGACGGCGGCCTCTCCCGGCCGCCGCCTCGGGGCGTGTCGCCCCCGGCGGGCCCGTCAGCGGCCGTAGTAGACCATGCAGTCGTGCTTCGCTTCGGCGAAGAACAGCCAACGCTCGGTGAGCAATCCGACCGCGAGCGAGACGACGGCGACGAGCGCCAGCACCATCGCCACCATCGGTGCCACGAAGAGCGAGGCGATCGTCGCCGCCAGCGGCACGACGAACAGCGTCGCCTGGGCGATGGCCCTCAGCCGCCGCGCGTGTTTGCGCGCCACGACGAAGCCCATCTCCTGCATGAGGAAGTTCTCTTCGGTGTGCGGTTGCTCGAGCAGGCGTACCGAGCCGAAGCGGCCGAGGCCGGTCGCGGTGGCCAGCGTCGTCTTCACCAGGCCGGTGTCGGCCGAGTGCCAATAGGCGAGCTTGACCAGCCAGCCGACGACGATGAGCACGATCGCCACCACGTCGACGTGCGAGCCGTGCACGCCGAAGAGCCGGGTGACCGCCTCGAGCAACACCGCCCCGGACATCAGCCCGAGCACCAGATAGGCCACCGGCACGATGCCGTTGTTCCACTGGCGGATGGTTATCAGGCTCGCGTAGATCATCGAGGTCGAGATCACCGTGGCGACGGCGAGCACCGCCGCCGCCGCCCCCATCCAGCCGAAGAATCCGGTGGTGGTGCCGAGGAACACCCAGCCGATGGCGAAGAGACCGGCCGGCACGAAGGTCGCCACCGCCAGCACGCCCTCACGCGACAACCACGACGAACGCCACTGGGTGAGCGCCCGCCAAGCCCGTTCGGGATGGCCGAGATGGAAGGTCGACGACAGGAGACCGCCGGCGATCAGGCCGAGGGCGAGCCCGTTGGTGACGAAGCCGAGCCAAGCGGTCGCCGGCATCAGGCCGGAGATCGCGAATATCGCCGCCAGCACGAGCAGGCCGTAGCCGGCGCCCGAAGCGGTGGTGAAGAAGATGACGGAATAGGCGGGATGCATGTCTCGTCGTCCCTCAACGCGTCAGCACGCGATCGACCCACTTCAGGAACCTTCCGGCTCCGGCGATCGCCGGCGCCGGAGCGGCGGCGGGCATGGCCTCGCTGCGCTTTCCCGGCCGCGGCGGCAGGTATTTGCTGGTCGGCAGATAGCCGGTCTCCGGCGCCAGATCGTAGCCGCCGCGGTCGCGCGTCAGCTTCGAAACGGTGGAGTTCGGGTCGGCGAAATCGCCGAAGTGACGCGCCTTGGCCGGGCACGCGGCGACGCAGGCCGGAACCCGGTCCACCTCTGGCAGATTCTGATTGTAGATCTTGTCGACGCACAGCGTGCACTTCTTCATGACGCCGACGTGCTCGTCGTACTCGCGGTTGCCGTAGGGGCAGGCCCAGGAGCACAGCTTGCAGCCGATGCACTTGTCGTGGTCGACCAGCACGATGCCGTCTTCCGAACGCTTGTAGGAAGCGCCCGTCGGGCACACCGTGACGCAGGCCGGCTGCTCGCAGTGCAGGCAGTTCTTGGGGAAGTGGACGGTGCGCGCGTCCGGCCCCTCCCCGCCCACTTCGTAAGTGTAGACGCGGTTGAACCACACGCCGCGCTGTTCGGCCTGATAGGCGTTGACGTCGGTCAACGGCGCCGAGATGCCGCCGGTGTTCCACTCCTTGCAATTGGTCGCACAGGCGTGACAACCGACGCAGGTGTCGAGGTCGATGGCGAGGCCGAGGCGCTTCGCCGGGGGGTGCTTCGGCAGCGAAGTCATGCCGGGCTCCTCTCGTCGCGCGCCTTCTGATGGAAGGAAGCGCCGTAGCTGTTGACGGTGGGTGCCGGCTCGAGGCCGACGAGACGCGGGAGGGTCGGGAACTGCGGTTCGCAGACCTCCTCGCCCGGTTTCACCTTCTCGATGCGGACGCGCAGGTCGAACCACGCCGCCTGCCCGGTGATCGGGTCGGAGTTGGTGATGCGCTTGCCCGAGGCGTCGCGCGGCAGCAGCTCCGAGATCAGGTGATTGAGCAGGAAGCCCTGCTTCGCCTCCGGCGCGTCGGGAGCGAGGTTCCACGCGCCCGACCGCTTGCCGATGGCGTTCCACGTCCACACCGTGTCGTGGTTGAGGCCCTCCATCGTCTTGACCTGGACCTTGATCTCGCCGTTGTGGCTGGAGACCTTGACCCAGTCGCCGTCCTCGACGCCGAGTTCGCGCGCCTTGGAAGTGGCGACGTAGAGCTTGTTGCGGCCGAGGATCTGCCGGAGCCAAGCGTTCTGCGAGCCCCAGGAGTGGTACATGATCATCGGCCGCTGGGTCAGCGCGTGGATCGGATAGGCCGTGGTGTCGATCATCGACTCCTCGAACGGCACGTACCAGACCGGCAGCGGGTCGAAACTCGTCTCGACCCGGGCACGCAGATGGTCGGGCGGCTGCACCGCACCGTGGCCCTGCGCCGCCAGCTTGAACTTCTGCATCGTCTCCGAATAGAGCTGGATGACGATCTGGTCGGCATGGCCGACGAAGCCCATCTGGACGGCGAAGTCGAGGTAGCCCTTGTTGGCGAACTTGTAGAACTTCTGATCCGGCGCCAGTTCGTGGTGCCAGAACGCCTGATGGTCGATGTAGGCCTTGAGCTGGTTCGGGTTCGCCGCACCGCGGCCGTGCTGGTCACCGGCCTCGCCGCGCCAACCGGCGAGCGGGCCGATGCCGGGCGCCCGTTCGTGGTTGACGATGTAGTCGGCGTAGCCCCCGGGGTACTTCGCCGTTCCGTCCGGGTTGGTCATGCCGGGCAGGCCGAGACGCGCGCCCAGGTCGAGGATCACCGACTGGAACGAACGCACATCGCGATCGGGCTCGACCACCGGCTGGCGGATGGCGTCGGCGGGGCCGTCGGCCTCGCAGATCGGCCGGTCGAGCAGCGAGATGCAGTCCCAGCGCTCGAGGTAGGTGGTGTCCGGCAGGATCAGGTCGGCATAGGCCACCATCTCCGACTGATAGGCGTCGGAGTAGATGATCCTGGGGATCTTGTACTCGCCGGTCGCCGGATCCTTGGCCGTCAGCATCTCCATGACACCCTTGGTGTTCATGGTGGAATTCCAGCTCATGTTGGCCATGTACATGAACAGGAGGTCGACCGGATAGGGGTCGGCGTTGTGCGCGTTGGTGATGACCATGTGCATCAGGCCGTGCGAGGAGAGCGGCGCCTCCCACGAATAGGCCTTGTCGATGCGGATCGGCGTGCCGTCCGCCTCGAGCACCAGATCCTCCGGCCCGGTCGGGAAGCCGAGCGGCGCACCGGTGAGCGGGGTGTTCGGGGTGTAGGTCTTGCCGGCCGGTTTGATGCCCGGCGGAATCGGCTTGGGGAACGGCGGCTTGAAGCGGAAGCCACCGGGCACCTCGACCGAACCCAGCAACACCTGCAGCACGTGGATCGCCCGGCAGGTGTGGAAGCCGTTCGAGTGGGCCGAGATGCCGCGCATGGCGTGCATGGCGACCGGACGCCCGATGATCTTGTCGTGCTTGCGGCCGGCCCAGTCGGTCCATTCGACGTCGAGGGTGATGGTCTGCTCGAATGCCACCTCGGCGAGCTCGCGGGCGATGCGGCGGATGGTGTCGGCCGGAATGCCGCAGCGGTCCGCCACCGCGTCGGGGGCGTATTCGCCCGCCATGTAGCGGTCGGCGAGAAGCTGGAACGACGGCACCGCGACGCGCCCGTCGGGGAGCGTGAATTCGCCGACGACCGCCGGATGGATCTCCGGCAGGCGCGCGTCGACCATCTCCCCCTTGGTCACGTCCCAAGCGAGCGGTGCACCGCTCGCGTCGCGGGCGAAGAGGCCGTGATCCGCGCCGCCCGGGTTCTGGACGACCAACCAGGGGGCGTTGGTGTAGCGCACCAGATAGTCGAGATCGACCTTGTCGGCGTGCAGCAACTCGTGGATCAACGCCATGACGAAGAGGCCGTCGGTGCCCGGGCGGATGCCCAGCCACTCGTCGGCGACCGCCGAATAACCGGTGCGGATCGGGTTGACCGACACCACCTTGGCGCCGCGACCCTTCATCTTGCCCAGCCCGGTCTTGATCGGATTGGAATCGTGGTCCTCGGCGACGCCGAAGAGCATCAGGTACTTCGACCGCTCCCAATCCGGCTCGCCGAACTCCCAGAACGATCCGCCGATGGTGTAGAGACCGGCCGCCGCCATGTTGACCGAACAGAAGCCGCCGTGCGCCGCGAAGTTCGGCGTGCCGAACTGCGTCGCCCACCAGCCGGTCAGCGACTGCGACTGGTCGCGGCCGGTGAAGAAGGCGAGCTTCTTCGGATCGGTGTCGCGGATGGTCTTCAACCATCCGGTGGCGATGGAGAGCGCCTCCTCCCACTCGATCTCGACGAAGGCGTTCTCGCCGCGCGGCCCCACCCGCTTCAGCGGCTTCCTGAGTCGCGCCGGCGAGTAGTGCTGCATGATGCCCGAGGAGCCCTTGCCGCAGATCACGCCCTTGTTGACCGGGTGATTGCGGTTGCCCTCGATGTAGCGGACGAGCCCGTCCTTCAGATGCACCTTGATGCCGCAGCGGCAGGCGCACATGTAGCAGGTCGTGTACTTCACCTCGTCGCTGACGACGGGCGAGGTTTCGATCGCCGGATCCCTGGCCATTGACTCTCGTTTCCTCATCGCGGCCCGCCGGGCGGGCGTCATCTCCTGTGGCGACCCGTCCCGGATCGCCCGTCGTCTCAAACCGCCGCCGGCGGCCCCATCGCGGGGGCCTTCGGCATCGGCTCGTCGTCGTCGAAATCGGCCTCGGTCGGCTCCTGCTTGCCCATGCGGGCGCATTCGACGAAGACGCGCCGACCGCAGGTCGCGCATTCGTTGTAGTCGAAGTAGCGGTAGAGGGTTCGAAGCGCCTCGGTCTTCGAGGTGAAGATGTTCTCGCGCCCGATCTCCTCGATGTAGCCGCCGCGCTCCAAGATCTCCATCACCCGATCCTTGACCCGGATGAGGTAGAGCCCGCCGCCGCGCGCGCGCCAGCGCTTCGACATCTGCACCAGCGCCTCGGCCCCGGCGAGATCGACGAAGTTCACGCCCGACATGACGATCGCCAGGAAGCGGACGTCCGGGATCTCATTCTCGTAGCCGCGCAGCGTCTCCTGGAAGGCGTTGACCGCACCGAAGAACAGCGAGCCGTCGATGCGGATGATCCGGAGCTGCCGACATTCGACGAGGTCCCCCCCGGCTGTGGCGAACTTGCGCCCCGCGCTCATCGGATCGGGCACCCGTGGGATGATCAACGGATTGGAGGTGCGATTGAGGTAGAGCAGCAACGACAGCATCACGCCGAGGAAGATCGCGAACTCGAGCTCGAGCACCAGCGACGAGATGAAGACCACCGTCATCACCGCCGTCTCGGACTTCGAGGTCTTCACGATCTGGGCGATGTGGTGCCAGTCGATCAGTCCCCAGGCGACCAGGAACAGCACGCCGGCCATGGCGGCGAGCGGCATGTAGACCGCATAGGGCGCGAGAGCGAAGACCAGCACCATCAGCAATCCGCCCGCGACGATCGCCGCCAGCGGCGTCCGCGCCCCGGCGTCGTAGTTCAGGCCGGAGCGATTGAACGACCCCGTCGCCACGTAGCCGGAGAAGAACGATCCGGCGATGTTGGAGAGCCCCTGGCCGAAGAACTCCTGATTGGCGTCGATGTGCTGGCCGGAGCGGACCGCCAGCGCCCGGGCGATCGACAGCGCCTCGGTCAACGCGAACATGGTCATCGCCACCGCGGTCGGGGCGAGATCGCGCCAGACGTCCGGATCGAAACTCGGCGCCGACAGCGGCGGCAGGCTCGACGGCAGCGCGCCCACCGTGGCGAAGGTCGCACCCGCCGCCTCCTTCAACAACACCCCGACCAGCGACCCGACCAAGATCGCCACGATCATGTAGGGAACGCGCGGAAAGCGGTTGCGCACCACGATGCCGGTGGCCAGCGTCGACAGACCGATGGCCGCCGTCGGCCAAGAGATGCTGCCGAAATCGTGCGCGACGTGCAGCAGCACCTCGTGGGGATGCGCTCCGCGCGGAATCGCCAACCCGGTGAAGTTCTTCACCTGATTGATGGCGATCAGCACGCCGGCTCCGGCGGTGAAGCCGATCACCACCGAATGGGAGATGAAATTGACGATCGTGCCGAGCTTGAACAGCGCCATGACGATCTCGAGCACGCCGACCATGAAGGCGACGGTGAGCGCCAGCTTCACGTATTCGGCGCTGCCGGGCTCGGCCATACCGGAGAGCGAGGAGAACAGGACGAGCGATGCCGCCGTCGTCGGCCCGGACACCAGATGCCAGGACGAGCCGAAGAGAGCCGCGACGATCGCCGGGACGATCCCGGCATAGAGGCCGTATTCCGGCGGCATGCCGGCGATGGTGGCGAAGGCCACGCCCTGCGGCAGGACGACGACCGCGCCGGTCAGGCCGGCCATGAGGTCGGCCCGAACCGTCTGGCGGTCGAGCATCGGCATCCAATGCAGGAAAGGAGCCAGATCGGGCATGATGGCGCTGAGGCGCGACGCGGCGGCCACGGGCGGATTCTCCCCAGGAGACGACGTTCCGGCGCCCGCGTCGTTCCTCGACGCGGGTGGGGTCGTCCTTCGTTCGTCAAGAACCGGCGCCGCGGCGAGGCGGCGCCGGATGATTTTGTCAGGTGGTCTTCTTCAGCTTGCCGATGCCGAGAAAGTCGAGCATCGCCTTCTCGTAGAAGGGCTCACTCTCGCCGCGACGCATCTTGCGGATGAAGTACTTCTCGAAGCCGATCTTGGCCGCATGGACCCACTTGCCCGACGACGACCAGTTGACGTTGCGCGGCGGGATCTGCGGCTGGGCGACGAAGGCGACGCCCGAGTCGCCGAAGTCGGCCAGACACACCGCGTTCCAGGTCGCTTCGTGGCTCGCCTCGCCGCCCCGCAGGATCTGGCCGATGTTGAGGGCGGTCGCCGTCACCATCGACTCGATCATGAAGCCGGTCTTCGGCACGCCGCACGGCACCGGGGTCGGTCCCATCGGCGCGATGGCGACGCAGACGCCGACCGAGAAGACGTTGCGGTACTTCGGGTTGCACTGGTGCTTGTCGACAAGGATGAACCCGCGCGGATTGACGAGACCCTCGACACCCCGCACCGCGCCGATGCCGCGGAAGGCCGGCAGCATCATCGCGAAGCCGAAGGGCAACTCCTTCTCGGCCTTCACCGATCCGTCGTCGGCGATCTCCTCGACCACCATCTTGCCGGAGTCGACCTTCTTAACCCGCGTCGAGGTCATCCACTTGATGTGGTGCTCCCGCATCTCGCTCTCGAGCAACCCCTTGGTGTCGCCGACGCCGTCGAGGCCGAGATGGCCGACGTAGGGCTCGGAGGTGACGAAGGTCATCGGCACCTTGTCGCGGATCTTGCGACGGCGCAGTTCGGTGTCGAGGATGAAGGTGAACTCGTAGGCCGGGCCGTAGCACGAAGCGCCCTGCACCGCGCCGGTGATGATCGGCCCGGGGTTCTTGCAGAACTCGTCGAAGGCGACCGCCGCCTGTTCGGCATGGTCGATGTGGCAGATCGACTGCGTGTTGCCGGCCGGCCCGAAGCCCTCGATCTCGTCGAAGGCGAGTTCGGGCCCGGTGGCGATGATCAGGAAGTCGTATTCGACCTCCGAGCCGTCGACGAGCTCGATCTTGTTCTGATCGGGATGGACCCTGGCCGCCGGGATCGCCTTGAAGTCGATGCCGCGCTTGGCGAAGGTCGGCGCCAGATCGATCTGGATGTCCTCGCGCTGCCGCCAGCGCACCGGAATCCAAGGGTTCGAAGGCACGAAATGATACTTCGCATCCTTGGTGATGACGGTCAGCTTGTCGCCGGGGCGCAATTGATCCTTCATCTCGTAGGCCATCACGACGCCGCCGAGACCGGCGCCGAGAACCACCACGTGTGCCATCGAACCCTCCTGACCATCTGGCCGTTCACGCTCCCCCGAGCGCCCGGCCGTTGCTTGTGTCCCGCGTGTCCGGCTCTGGACGGCCGCTTCGCGGGGTGTCCGATCGACCGATCGTTTCTCGAACATATTCCCATATTCGCATTTCCCGAAACCGCGAAACCACCGACGGTCCGGGACTTTCAGGCGCGCCCGCGCCGCGGCGATCGCCCCCTTCAACCCGTGCTCCAGACCCTCGGCCGCCGCATCCCGGCGATCTTGCAGGCCTGTTTGACGTAGCCGTAGGGAAAGAGCTCGAAGAGCCGGTTGCGCGGAGCCCCGAATTCCGCCGTCAGATGCTTCATCGCGAAACGGGCATCCGGCGACACCTGATGGTGCTCCTGCCACGCACGCATGAACCGGACGACGGACCAGTGCTCCTCGGTCAGCTCGATGCCCTCTTCCCCGGCGGCGATACGGGCGAAGTCCTCGCTCCAGTCCGCCGGGTCGAGGAGGTACCCCTCCGCATCCCGAAGACCGTCCCAAGCCTTCGCCGGCTCGCCTCTCACCTGTCCTCCCCCCGCATCACCGCCGCCGCGGCACCGCTCAGGCTCCGGCCCGCCCAAGCTCCGCCGGTCGGCGCCAGGCCGGTCGGCTTCGATCGCGCCGCGGCCGCCCGCGCCCGCACGAAGGCGACGAAACGCTCCGCCCAGCGCGCCCGCGAAGTGTCACGCAGATGGGTGAAGCTCGCCATGGTGTTGGCGACGACGATGCCGTCGTCGGTTCCGGTGATGCCGTCGCCGCGCACCACCCGGTAGGCGAAGCGACACCCCGGTTCGAGATTCTCGAGCCGGGCGTAGTGGAACTCGTGCGCCTTGACCCGCAGGGGCGAACCCGTGTCCGCCGGAGCCGGCCAGGGCATCGCCGCCGTCTCCTCCATCACGACGAGACCACGACCCTGCGGCCGGTCCTGGACGACCGCGTCGCCCGGCACCACCCCGACCATCTCACCCACCTCGCCCTTCCAGGCGATGGAGCGGGCGAGATACATGAGGCCGCCGCATTCGGCGTAGATCGGCAGCCCCTCCCCCGCCGCCCGGGCGATGTCCCGGCGCAGCGAGGCGTTGGCCGCGAGCCGACCGATGTGGCTCTCCGGAAAACCGCCGCCGATGAAGAGACCGTCGATCCGCGGCAGGCGCGGCGTGTCGAGCGCCGAGAAGTAGGTGAGCCGCGCCCCCGCCCGCTCCAGCGCCTCGAGGTCGTCCTGATAGTAGAAGCAGAAGGCCGCGTCGCGGACGACGCCGATGGTCACCGGCTCCGCCTCGGCCGCGGCCGCCGGCCGCGTCACGACGTTCGCCGTCACGTTCGGCCGATGACCGTGGGCCGGACGTCGAGCGATCTCGATCACCGCGTCGATGTCGACATCCGCCGCCACCGTCTCGGCGAGGTGGGAGACGATCATCTCGACGTTGTCGGTCTCCTGCGGCGTCGTCAGGCCGAGGTGACGCTCGGCCACCGCCAGATCGGCGGAACGGCCGATGCAGCCGAGCACCCGCAGGTCGGTGTAGCGCTCGAGCGCCTGACGGAGCTTCGTCTCTTGCCGCGCCGTCGCCACTCGGTTGAGCACGATACCGCGGATGTCGACCTCTCGGTCGAACACCTGATAGCCCATCACCAGCGGCGCGATGCCCCGCGTCATGCCGAAGGCGTCGAGCACCAGAACCACCGGAGCTCCGACGAGCTTGGCGAGGGCCGCGGTCGAGTCGCGTCCCTCGAGGTCGACACCGTCGTGCAGACCCTTGTTGCCCTCGATCAGCTCGAAGTCGACACCCTCGCCGTGGGCGGCGATGGTCGCTTCGATCTCGGACGGGTCCTGGGTGTTGAAGTCGAGATTGTAGCAGGGCCGCCGCGTGGCGCGCATGTGCCACAGCGGATCGATGTAGTCCGGGCCCTTCTTGTAGGTCTGGACCACCAGGCCGCGCGCCGTCAGCGCCGCCGCCAACCCGGTGGTGAAGGTGGTCTTGCCCGACGACTTGTGCGCCGCGGAGATCAGGAGACGCGGCCGGACCGCCCCGAAGCGCGGGCCCGGCCCGCTCGAGGCGGTCACGGCGGTCGTCCCCATCTCACGAGGCGTCTGCATTGCTCACCCCGTCGCCCTGCGGCAGCAGGCGGAACACGCGCATCGCCACCATCGCCAGCACCAGCGCCAGCCCCGCACCCCCGAGGCCGAGGCCGAGTTCCGGCAAGGTCGGCACGTAGCTCGCCACCACGCCGTCGTTGAACGAACTCGTCACCTCGTAGCCAGGGAAGAGCTCGAGCGGATAGGCCTGACCACCGATGATGATGACGTAGATGTGGGCGAAGCCGCCGATCAGCACCAGCACCGACCCCACGATCTCGCGCTGGCGGGTGACGCCGGTGCGACCGTAGAGCATCGCAATCGGCACCAGCGTCCCGAGGATCACGTAGAGACCCCAGAACAGCAGCGTGTAGAGGCCGCCGTCGAGAAGCAGGTAGCTCTCCCAGCCCACCCGCCAGGCGGTGTAGATCGAGGTGAAGTGGAACACGCCCGAGAAATAGAGCACCGACCCGACGAAGATCACCAGGAGGCGCATCAGTCGCTGCAGCAGTTCATCGCCGAGGCCGCGGCTGGCCGAATTCTCCAGCGCCAGACGGATCAGGATGAACACGGCGAGGCCGTAGGCCAGCGACATGGCTATGAACAGCGGCGCCAGCACCGCCGAAGCGTAGGGTGAACGCGCGATCAGGAAGCCGAAGATCGACCCGGTACCGGTGGTCAGCGTCAGGCGCCAGAGGAAGGCGACGAGACCGACGTGGGGCGTGTACCTCGCCCAAGTCCGCGTCATCTGCACCACCAGATAGGCCACAACCACGGCGATGAAGCCGGAATAGAGCAGCACGTTCCAGGCGAAGATCGAGCGGAAATTGTAGTTGGTCATCGCCACGGTCAGCCGGTCCGGCCGCCCGAGATCGAGCACCAGGATGGCGAGGCCGCCGACCAGGAAGGTGATCGCCAGCACGCCCGACAAACGCGCCTTCGGCTTGTACTGCATCTCGCCGAACACCGAGCCGAGCGAGGCGATGTTGAGCACACCCGAGGCGATGACGATCAGGAACACGGCGAAGACGTGCGGCAGGCCCCAGACGATCTCGTTCGACATGCCGGTGACGATGTGGCCGTTGTGCTCCATGTAGAGCGCCGACGCCGCACCGATCGCCACCACCATCAGGAGTGCGCCGAGCAGTGCCCAGAACCTCTGACCACCCTGGCATTCGGTATAGACGATGTTCGCCATGGGTCGTCCTCACAGGTTCCGGTAACGCACGCCCGGGTCGACGCCGAGGTCGCCGCGGATCTGCATCGTCGCGTAGGTCGCGATCACCTTGGAGATCTCGGATTTCGGATCGGCGATGTCGCCGAACATGATCGCTCCGCCCGACTTGGCGCAGGCCTCGACGCAAGCCGGAGCGACGCCCTTGTCGACGCGGTGGACACACAGCGTGCAGCCCTCGACAGTGCCCATGCCGCGCGGCGCGTGCGGCTTCTGGTCCTCGAGCGCCTCGTGGACGAAGGAGCGCGCCTTGTAGGGGCACGCCATCATGCAGTAGCGGCAGCCGATGCAGCGGTGCCGGTCGACCAGCACGATGCCGTCGGCCCGTTTGAACGAGGCGCCGGTCGGGCAGACGTCGGCGCAGGGCGGCTCGGCGCAGTGCTGGCACATGACCGGCGCCGAACGCGTCGCACCCGACTTCGGGTCGCGCAGCGTCACCTTGCGGATCCACTGCGGATCTGTCGCCGGCTTGCCGGTGGTCTTCCAGCCGTTCTCGGTCTGGCAGGCGGTGACGCAACCGGTGCATCCGTCGACGCACTTGGAGACGTCGACGAGCATCCCCCAGCGCTTCTTCGGATCGGCGCCGGCGGCCTCGGCCTCGGCGGTGCCGTAGGCGAAGAGCGTGACGCCCGGCGCCAGCGCGGTCGCGCCGGTCGCCACCGCACCGGCGAGGAAGCCGCGCCGCCCCTCGTCGACCTTCCCGGCCTCCGACCCGCAGCCACAGGAGCCGCCGCAGGATTGCGAACCTTCGGTCATCGAGCGACCTCCTCGGCATAATCGGCGAGCGCGGCGAGCGCCGAGGCCGGGACCTCGGACGTGGCGTCCGAGGCCTTGACCTTGGGCTCGGGCCGCGACGCGTGACATTCGAAACAATCGACCTTCACCGCCGCGTAGTCGTGGCAGGCGCGGCAGAAGTGCTGCGGCGAGGAGACCGTCTCGTGACCGCCCTTGCCGTCCGAGACGGCGTGGCAGTCGATGCAGCCGGTGAGCCGGCCGCCCTCCACCCGCTCGCCCTGACGCACCGACAGGTCGCGTCCATGCTGGAGCATCGACATGTGGCTGCGCCGCATGACGTCCGGAGGAGCCACGCAGGACCCCGCCGTCGCCTTCGGCACGGTGGGCAGCGGCACCTCGCCGGCGTGAGCGCCGATGATGCCGGCCAGAACCGTCATCACCAGGAGGCTCACCACCACGATCAGCCGCTCGAGGGACGATCTCTCGCTCATCGCCTCACTCCCCGAGCCCCATCTGGATGTAACCGGTCGGGCAGACGTCCTTGCAGATGTGGCAGCCGACGCACTTGGCGTAGTCGGTCGTCACGTAGCGACCGAGCGCCCGCTCCTTCTTCGGCACGCGCTCGACCGCGGTCTGCGGGCAGAACACCACGCAGTTGTCGCACTCGAAGCACATGCCGCAGCTCATGCAGCGCTTGCCCTCGTGACGCGCCTGCTCCTCGGTCAGCCCGCGGATGCGCTCCTCGAAGTTGCCGATGACGTTGGCGGCGTCGACGTGGATCTCGTGCCGGTGCTCGCGCGGGTCGTACTGGAAGTGCCCCTTGAAGAGCTCGGTGTGCGGGATCACGTGGCTCGAGCCGCGGTCCTCGTAGTTGTGGACGGCGAAATCGGCCTCGCAGGTGCCGCGCGCCTGCATGTGGTCGTAGGGATCCGGCTCCAAACCGCGCTGCTGCAACTCCTCCAGCAGGCGGAACTGGTTGACGTCGACCTTCGGCCGCTTGTCGAGATTGTCGCCGTCGAGGAAGGCGTCGATGACCTGCGAAGCGATGCGGCCGTGGCCGATCGCGGTGGTCAGGAGATGCGGACGCAGGACGTCGCCACCGGCGAAATGCTTGTCCTTGCCCTTCACCTTGTAGACACCGTCGACGCCGATGAAGCCGCGCCCGTTGTCGAGGCTCTCGAGACCTTCCGCGAGGTCGCCCATCTGGCCGATCGCCGAGACGATCATGTCGCACTCGAGCAAGAACTCGGTGCCTTCGATCGGCATCGGCACCATGCCCTTCATGGTGCACTTGCACATCCTGAGGCCGGTCACCTTGCCGTTCTCGGAGAGCACCTCGAGCGGCATGGCACCGTCGCGGATGTCGACGCCTTCACGCAGCGCATCTTCGCGCTCCCGCTCGGCGGCGGTCATCTGCGACATCGGGAAGAGCGAGGTCAGCGTCGCCTGGACGCCGCCGCGGGCCATGGTACCGGCGACGTCGTGGGCGGCGAAGCCGAGATTCTCGGCGCCCGGGCGATCCTTGTGGGCGTCGGCCGAGATGTGCCCGAGACGGCGGGCGACCGAGGCGACGTCGATCGAGGTGTCGCCGCCGCCGACCACGATGACCCGCGGCGCCGTCGAGAACACCCAGCCCTGGTTGAAGGCGTCGAGGAACTCCACGCCGGTGATGCAGCCTTCGACGTCCCAGCCGGGAACCGGCAGCGGACGGCCCTTCTGCGCGCCGAGCGCCCAGAAGATGGCGTCGAACTTCGCCTCGAGCTCGTCGATGGTGACGTCGGTGCCGACGCGGCAGTTGAGCCTGGCCTCGACACCGGTGTCGAGGATGCGCTGGATCTCCGCGTCGAGGCGGTCGCGCGGCGTGCGGTAACCGGGGATGCCGAAGCGCATCATGCCGCCGAGGCGGTCGTGGGCCTCGAAGATGGTGACCGCGTGACCCGAGCGCCGCAGGAAGGCGGCCGCCGCCAGACCCGCCGGGCCGCCACCGACCACGGCCACCGACTTGCCGGTCTCCGCCGCCGGAGCCGGCAGCTTCAGGCCGTTGTCGATCGCCCAGTCACCGACGTACTGCTCGACCGCGTTGATACCGACGAACTCGTCGACTTCGTTGCGGTTGCAACCGTCCTCGCACGGCGCGGGGCAGACGCGGCCCATCACCGAGGGGAACGGATTGGCCTCGACCATGCGATCGAAGGCGTACTGCTGCCACGCCTGACCGGCGACCGGCGGCTTGTCCATGCCGCGGGCGATGGCGAGCCAGCCGCGGATGTCGTGACCCGAGGGGCAACCGGCCTGACACGGCGGCGCGCGATGGACATAGGTCGGGCACTTGTGGGTCTTGTCGGCGGTGAAGATCTTCTCCTGAAGATCTCCCCACTTCCACATGTTCTCGCCATTCTTGAAGCGGCGGAAGGTCAGCTTCTTCGGGTTGGCGTTCTCGTTCATATCTTTCCTCCCCCGGCCGAGCCGGTGCTTTTTCTCACCGATCTCAGTCGTCGTCCTGCGGCGCCTCGAGAATGATGGCGTTCGAAACCAGCTGGTGGACACTCAGGATCGAGTCGCGCTCGAAGCCGTGGTCCGGCATCACCTTGGAGAACTGCGTCTTGCAGATCGCGCAGATGGCGGCCATGTGGGTGACGCCGTGCTCCTGCTGGACCGTCTGCAGCGCCTTCATGCGTGGGCTGGCGCCCTTCTTGCGCAGGTCCATCAGCTCGTCGGTGAGCAGGCCGCCGCCGCCGCCGCAGCAGAACGTCGCCTCCTTGATCGTGTCCGCAGGCATGTCGAAATAGTGGTTGCAGACCGTCCGCAGGATCGCCCGCGGGATCTCGAACTGGCCACCCGGCTTGTCGCCCATTCGCGTCGCACGCGCCACGTTGCAGCTGTCGTGGAACGTCAGCCGGATGTGGTCGTTCTTCGACTTGTCGAACTGGAGCTTGCCCTGCTCGATCAGATCCCAGGTGTACTCGCAGATGTGCTGCGGCACCGGATAGCGCGGGTCGAGGAAGTCGAACGGCCCGGCCAGCGTGTTGAGGAACGAGTAGGCGACGCGCCAGGCGTGGCCGCACTCGCCGAAGATGATGCGCTTCACCCCGAGGTCGAGCGCCGCCTGACGGATCCGCAGCGAGATCTGCCGCATGTTCTCGTAGGAGCCGATGAACATGCCGAAATTCGCCGCTTCCGAAGCGTAGGACGAGATCGTCCAACTCGCTCCCGCCGCGTGGAACACCTTGGCGTAGCCGATCAGGCCGTCGATGTGCGGCTCGGCGAAGAAGTCGGCCGACGGGGTGACGAGCAGGATGTCGGCGCCCTTCTGGTCGAGGGGCAGCTTCACCGGCACGCCGGTGTCGTCCTCGATGTCCTCCTCGAGCCCCTCGAGCGTCGAACGCAGAGCGTTCGGGCGCAGGCCGAGGTTGTTGCCGATGGTGTGGACCTTGCCGATGATCTCGTTGCAGTACTTCTGGCCCTTACCGATGTGGTCGAGGATCTCGCGACCCGCCATCGAGATCTCGGCTGTGTCGATGCCGTAGGGGCAGAACACCGAGCAGCGCCGGCACTGCGAGCACTGGTGGAAGTAGGAATACCAGTCGTTCAGCACCTCCTCGGTGAGATCCTCCGCCCCGACGAGGCTGGGGAACCACTTGCCCGCGAGGGTGAAGTGACGACGATAGACCTTGCGCAGCAGGTCCTGCCGGGCCACCGGCATGTTCTTCGGGTCGCCGGTGCCGAGGAAGTAGTGGCACTTGTCGGTGCAGGCGCCGCACTTCACGCAGCTGTCGAGATAGACCTTGAGCGAGCGGTACTTCGTCAGGAGCTCGCCCATCTTCTCGATGGCCTTCTCCTTCCAGTTGTCGACGAGCTCGCCGGGGAAGCCGCAGGAGGTCTGATGGTCGGGCGACGCCACCCAAGGAGTCGAAGCCGCCATCGCGCCCGGGCACAGGGCCGGCATCTCCAACGGATCGATCTGCGTCGCTTCGGACGGGTCGGTCTTGATGTACATCGCGCTCACCTCGCCCTGTCGGCTTCGAGCTTCGCCGCCCACGGCGCCAGATGACGACGCTCTCGGCTGTCGTCGACCTGATTGCGGCTGGGGGAGAAGAACACGCCGGCGGAGTGGACCAGCTTGGAGAAGGGGAAGACGATCATCAGCACCGCCACCAGCGTGAGGTGCACGAGCAGGATCGGGTCGGCCGGCAGCGGTTGGAGCGAGAAGCGCATCAACCCGAGGAAGAAGGCCTTCACCGCGACGATGTCGGTGTGGGCGACGAACTTCATCATCATGCCGGAGAGGCCGATGCCCATCAGCAGCGCCAGCATGAGATGGTCCGACGGCCGCGAGATGTAGCGGATGCGCTCCACCAGGAAGCGGCGCGCCCACAGACCGCCGAGCCCCGCCACCATGGCGAAGGAGGCGAGCACGCCGAACGGCTGGATCAGCGTCAGCACCTCGGGAACCGGATGCACGAAGTAGCGCAGGTGGCGGATCAACACGACGGCGAGCGCCATGTGGAAGACCCAGCCGAACACCCAGATCCATTTGTTGGCCTTGAAAAGGCTCTCGAAGAACGCCACCTCACGGAACAGACGGAAGGCCACGCCGGTCTTCGTCGTCGGGGCCGGCATGGTCGGGATCTTGAGGGGAGCCGGGGTCATCGCGAACTGCCTGATGCGGTTGGCGAAGCCCACCACCAGCACCACGGTTGCGACGTAGAAGAGACAAGCGTAGATCGTCGTCAGCACGGGCGTCCCCCCTGCCATCCGCAAATGGACCTTCTCGGTCTCGTTGATCAGGCTCCGGACGGCCTCGATCGGCGAAGCCGTCCGGAAGAAAGCGTCAGACGCAGCCGGTCGGCTTGGGCAGACCGGCGATCTTGCACGCCTGCTTGGCCGGGCCGTAGGGGAAGAGGTCGTACAGGTACTTGTTCGTCGACTTCTCTTCGCCGAGCTTCTTCTTCAGCGCCTTGGTGAGGACGCGAATGGCCGGGGCGATCTGGTACTCGTCATAGTACTCGCGCAGGAAATTCACCACTTCCCAGTGGTCGTCGGTCATGTTGACCTTCTCATCCTCGGCGATGAGGAGCGCGAGCTCGGGGTTCCACTGGGAGAGGTCGGTGAGATAACCTTCCTCGTCCGCAGCGATTTCCTGTCCGTTCCACTGATAACCCATGTTTTCCTCCGCAGGGTGCTTCGTGTTTCGTCGGCCGGGATCAGAGCCAAGCCTGAGTCTTGTCGTGACCGGTCACCAGGTCGACGAACCCGGCGTAGTCTACGACGGTCATGCCGTCGATGACATCGGTCGTGGGAATGCCGCGGGCCGAGAGATCCGGCCCGAGGACGTAGAGCGAGCAGGCCGGCATGGCGGCCTTGAGGACTTCTGCGATGCGCGCGGCGGCGGACCGCGCGCCGACCACCGCGTCTTCGATGAGCAGAACGGCGTCGCCGGGCAGTGCATGCGCCAGCGCCGACTCGAGGCTGCCGCGATCGAAGGGCGACTTGTTCACGGTGTGGAGCGTCGACATCTGTCTCACCCTTCTCAGAAGCTCAGGATCACGTCCTGCGCGGCCATGATCTCGGCCATGCGGGCGCGGTCGACGATCTCGACGGAGGAGACGTCTTCTTCGTCGTCGTTCTCGTGGGTGATCTCCATGAGATCGTCCTCCGAGAGACCACGCTCCTCGAGGCTCTCGCGCTCCACGAAAATCTTCTTCACGTCGTAGTCGCCGAGCGCCCGGTAGACCGGAGCGAAGTTCTTCACACCGATGCCGGTGGTCGCCTGCTTCTTGATCAGCTGGAACACACCGTCGTCGAGGAAGGCGAGGCTGACGTCCTGTTCGAAGGCGGCGCCGATCAGCACCACCTCGAGGCTCTCCAGCGCATAGATGGTGCCGTGCGGCGCCTTGCGGTTGACGTAGAGGAAACGCTTGGTGTCGGACATGATCGTTCCCCTCAGTCGCCGAAGACCACGAGACGGTCGGACTGGATGCCGGACTCGATCAGCTGGCCGAGACCCGAGATGCGGAAACCGGGCGCCAGATTGGCCGCCCCGTCGCCCTTGCCGTGGCGCTTGGCCTCGCTGTCGTCGAGAATGCCACGACGCTGCGCCGCCGCGATGCAGACGACCAGATCGAGCTGGTACTTCTCGGCCAGTTCCGACCAGTTGCGCTGCACGTTGCGCTCGTCCTGCGGCGGAACCGTCAGGCGCGTCGCGTTGTTCACCCCGTCGTGGTAGAAGAACACGCGATAAATCTCGTGTCCCTTCTCCAGCGATGCCTTGGTGAACTGATAGGCCGTATCCGACGCCTGATGCGTGTACGGCCCCTCGTTGACCACCACTCCGATCTTCACGGGACTTCCTCCCCCGAATGTCTTTTTTTCTTCGTCGGCCGGTCACGACCGGAGGCGTCCCTCGAAGCCCCCGGTCGCCCCGGATCAGAAGCGGACGTGCGCCGACATGTTCATGTTGTGGCGCGCACCCACCCAGGTATCGATGTGATGCTTGGTGAAGGCGAGGCCGGTCAGCTCGAAGAAACGCGGCCAGCCGATGCGGTCGATCCACTCGCCCATGCGCTCGAAGTGCTTGGCGTTGTCCTTGTAGGCGTAGAGGATCTTGCGGACCACCTCTTCGACCTCGGGCCAACGTGGGGCGTTGTTCGGCAGGTTGGCGACGACCAGCTTGTGGAAGGTCGGCTTCGAACGGGCGTTGGAGTGCTTGCCGCCCACCCAGATGGCGATGCGGGTCGAGTCCGCGCCGTTGATCTGCATCGGCGGGCACGGCGGATAGCAGGCGCCGCAGCACACGCACTTCTTCTCGTCGACTTCCAGCGACGGCTTGCCGTCGACCAGCGCCGGACGGATCGCCGCCACCGGGCAGCGCGCCACCACCGCCGGACGCTCGCAGACGTTGGCGACGAGGTCGTGGTTGATCTTCGGCGGCTTGGTGTACTGGACGTTGATGGCGATGTCGCCCTGTCCGCCGCAGTTGATCTGGCAGCACGAGGTGGTGATGCGAACCCGGTTCGGCATCTCCTCGTGGGTGAACTCGTGATGCATCATGTCCATCAGCGACTTGACCACGCCGGAGGCGTCGGTGCCGGGGATGTCGCAATGCAGCCAGCCCTGGGTGTGCGAGATCATCGACACCGAGTTGCCGGTGCCGCCGACCGGGAAGCCTTCCGCGCCGAGCGCCGAGATCAGCGCCGGGACCTTGGAGAAGTCGCCGACCATGAACTCGATGTTCGAGCGGGTGGTGAAGCGGACGTAGCCCTCGCCGACGGTGTCGGCGATGTCGCAGAGCTTGCGGATCGTGCCGACGTCCATCTGCCGCTGCGTGCCGGCGCGCACGGTCCACACTTCGTCGCCCGACTTGGAGACGTGATGCAGGACGCCCGGACGGGGACGGTCGTGCCAATCCCAGTTGCCGTAGTTCTTCTTCAACAGCGGATGCATGAACGGAAACGGATCCGGCACCCCGTGTTCATCGGGCAGCCGCGGCTTCTTGGCCGTCTGGGCGTCGGTCATGTCGCTCCCTCCCAAGGGAATATGTCGTGCGTGACGGGTACGCGGCCGCACCGCGGCGCGCGGGAATGCTGACCCGGCCGTTCACCGGCCGGGTCGGATGTGTGGAGACGTCACTCGGCCGCCTGCTCGCGCGCCTTGCGCTCGAAGTACTTGTCGGCTTCGTCGGTGAAGTCGTCCGTGCGCACGTAGCTCGAGGTGCGCGGGTGCTTGACCATGTTCGGATCCGGTTCGATACCGACACCCTTCAGGAAGGTCGGCAGGCCGATGCGATCGATGGTCTCGCCGATACGCTCGTGCTCGAGCGCGTTCTCGGCGAAGAACTCCATGATCGTGCGGGCGAACTCGACCAGTTCCTCGTAGTCCTCGTCGGTCTGCAGCTTGAAGAAGGGAACCACCATGGTGCCCATCAGGTCGCCGACCTTGAGCGAGCGCTTGCCGCCGATCAGGATCGTCGCGCCGCGATCGTCACCCGGCGCCAGCGCCTTGTTCATGACGTTGAGGCAGTGCATACAGCGCACGCACGAACGGTTGTCGACGTCCAGCGTGTCGTCGTCGTTGAGCGACAGGGCGCGGGTCGGGCACATGGCGATGACGTGGTCGATGGTGTACTTGCGGCCCTGCTTGGCCACGTACGCCTTCACCTCGTCCTGGTTGACCTTCATGTCGTCGCGCCAGGTGCCGATCACTGCGAAGTCGGCGCGATGGATCGCGTTGACGCAGTCGTTCGGGCAGCCCGAGAACTTGTACTTGAACTTGTAGGGGAACGACGGGCGATGCATCTCGTCGAGGAACTCGTTGATCATCGAGCGATGCGCCTTGACCTCGTCGTACATCGACATTTCGCAGCGGGCATGGCCGACGCAGCTCATCGAGGTCCGCAGCGCCGGGCCGGCGCCACCGAGGTCGAAGCCCATTTCGTTGACCGCGTCGAACGCCTTCTGGACGTTCTCGGTCTTGCAGCCCTGCAGCATGATGTCGCCGGACTGGCCGTGCAGCGCGATCAGGCCCGAGCCGTGCTCCTCCCAGACGTCGCAAAACTTGCGCAGCAGGTCGGTGGTGTAGTGGTAGCCCGCCGGCGGCTGGACGCGAAGGGTGTGGAACTCCTTCGACTCGGGGAACTTCTCGGCGACCTCGGAGAAGCGCGGGATGACGCCGCCGCCGTAGCCGAACACCGAGACGGTACCGCCCTTCCAGTAGCCGAGACGGTTGGTGTAGGAATGCTCGAGCTGGCCGAGCAGGTCGTTCATCATGGCGGCATACTGCTTGCCACCGCTGTCACGCAGCCGCTTCAGGCCGGTGACGAAGCTCGGCCACGGACCGCTCTCGAGTTCGTCCAGGAGCGGCGTCGGATGTTTGGTGCCGTTGCCCGGTGCTTCGCCCGTCATGACTTTCTCCTTCGGTGCGTTTCCTCGACCCGGTGTCGTCCCGGGTCATCGTCGTCGTTCCCGTCCCGCGGCCCTTGACGAGCCTGCAGCGGAGCGACACTCGCGTGGTCTCTGCTTCGGCCGCCGGCGGCGCGCGTCGCTTTCGGCAAGCCTGCGACCCCCTCGATGCGCGTTCACTTCGCACCGCCGGAGCCGCCTCGAAAACCGTTATATGCGATCTCTTGAATATGATGCTATTCTGATTTTCAAGCTTTGCAAAGAGCGCATTTCAATCGATCTGTATTCCGATGCTGAAATTTTTCATGCGGCCTCGACGCCGGCGTATTTCATGAACGACGGAATACAATGAAAAACAATGTTTAGACACTACTTCCTGATGTGTCACGCGAAGTCGTTCGGCGAGGAGGAAACAGGGAATGCAAGCTGAAGATGGGGCCGTGGAAGGCCGTGGAAGAGCCACTGGCATTTCAGTTCATCCGGTCTTGGGACCCTTTTCGACCACCGATGAGGCCGCTTATCGGGCCTGGCGCGAGGCGAAGCTCGCGGCCCATCCGACCGACCCTTCCGAGCTCCTCGTCGACATCGCCGACCCGCTCGCCCCGACGCTCGCCGAACTCGCCGCGATCGAGGCGGCCATCGCCCGCGCCGACATGTGTCTCTACCGATTCGCCGCCGATCGCACCGACGAGGGACATGCGCGTCGCGCCGTCTCGGCGCTCGCCGCCGCCTGCGGCCTGACCCGATTCGAGAAGCACCGCTCCGCCGGTCCCGACGGTCTGGTCGCCATCGAGGTGGCCGAGGACGCCCATCGTTCGGGTTTCATTCCCTATTCCACCCGCCCGATCGGCTGGCACACCGACGGCTACTACGCCTACGAGGGGCCGGAGCGGGCGATCCGCGCCATGGTGCTCCACTGCGTCCGGCCGGCGGCCGAGGGTGGCGTCAACGCCCTGCTCGATCACGAGATCGCCTACATCCGCCTGCGTGATCGCGATCCCGCGCTGGTCGAGGCCTTGATGCGCCCCGACGCCATGGCGATCCCGCCGTCGGTCGAGGAGGACGGCTCGGTGCGAGACTGGGCCATCGGCCCGGTCTTCGAAGTCGATCCGGCGACCGGCGGCCTGCTGATGCGCTACACCGCCCGCAAGCGACACATCGTCTGGGCCGACGATTCGCTCACCCGCGCCGCCGTCACCGCGCTCGAGGAGATCTGCGCCACCGATCCCCTCGTCTTCCGCCTGCGCCTCGACGCCGGCCAGGGCGTGATCTGCAACAACGTCCTGCACGATCGCACCGCATTCGGCGACGAGAGCCACTCGACGCGGCTGCTCTATCGCCTACGTTCCTACGATCGGCTCTTCGCCTCCCCCGGCCTCGCCCGGACGACCACCTGAACCCGCGACCCACCCTCATTCGGACGACCCGATGGCCAACCTCTCAGATCTGATCATCTCGCACCGTGAAATCACCTCCTATTTCGACCTCGAGCGGCTGGTCGAAGCCGCCGCCCAGGACGGCATGGTGGTGCTCCACATGGACCTGAAGCCCGACTTCCAGGATACGCCGCGCGACTGGCAGAAGCGTCTCGAGCTCGCCTTCTATCGCGCCGGCGGCCACACTCCGGGGCTGGGGAACCGGAAATGAGCGACGTCGAACGCACCGATCTCCTCACCCTCGCCGCACCCTACCGGCGCGAGGTCCGCCTCGAGCACGTGGTCTTCGAGAGCGACATGAAGATGCTCAGGGTGATCGTCCGCGAGGGCCATCGCATCACCCAGCTCGATCTCGACCCCGAGACGGCGCGCCTGTGGGGTGCCGCCATGGTCGATTGGGCCGACCGCATCGACCGGGGCGACCCGGCCACTCCCTGACGCCCCATCCCCTTCCATCATCCACGGACCGGAGACGTCACGTGACCGACGCCGTCCGCGCCCTGCGCGCCGAAATCAACGAGGCCCACGATCGCCTCGCCGCCCATCCCGTCTTCGCCGCGGTCGAGACGCCGGACGATCTGCGGCTGTTCATGTCCTGGCACGTCTTCGCCGTGTGGGACTTCATGACGCTGCTGAAGCGCCTGCAACGCGATCTGACCACCGTCACCCTGCCGTGGACCCCACCGGCCCACCCGGAGGCGGCGCGACTCGTCAACGAGATCGTGCTCGGCGAGGAGAGCGACATCGCCCCCGGCGGCCGGCACGCCTCGCACCACGGCCTCTATCTCGAGGCGATGCGCGAGATCGGTGCCGACACCACGGCGATCGAGGGCTTCGTCGCCCGCCTCGCCGCCGGCCGTGATCCCTTCGCCGCCCTCGCGGAGGCCGACGTCGCCGCCGGTCCGGCCGAGTTCGTCGCCGCGACGCTGCGCACCGCGTTGAACGGGACGCTGCCGCAGGTGCTCGGCTCCTTCTTCTTCGGTCGCGAGAACGTCATCCCCGACATGTTCCGCGGCCTGCTCGCCCGCTGGGGCATCGACCCCGCCGCCGCGCCGATCATGATCTTCTACCTCGAGCGCCACATCGAACTCGATTCGGGCGAGCACGGGCCGGCGGCCGAGGCGATGATCGCCGAGATCGTCGGCGACGACACCGTCGCCACCGTCGAGATGCTCACCGCCGCCCGCGACGCGCTGACGGCGCGCCGTCGCCTGTGGGACGCGCTGCACGAGTGCTTGCGCTCAGTCGAAAGGCCGCGCGCCGCCGCCGAGTGATCGCGGCGACGGACCCGGACGCCATCACCGCCGCGCGAGAAGCGGACGAGGCGGCGACGCCCTTGGTCGTGATCGCCCCTCGGGCTTATGCTCGGGCGATCGGCGGAGGACGGAGAACCGTGACGGAAACCTCTGAGAGACCCTCGAGCGGCGACGCCGTCGCCCGGCGCCACGCCGGCGCCTCTCTCGTCGCGGCGGTCTTCGCCACGGCGATCGCGCTCGCCCACCCCCCGGCCGCGGCGCAGTCGCGCGCCCCCTCCTTCGTGCGCGACGCCGAGACCGAGGCGCTGCTCTCCGACTACGCCCGGCCGCTGTTCAAGGTCGCCGGCGTTCCGGCCAAGGACGTCCGGCTGGTGCTCGTCGCCAGCCGCGACTTCAACGCCTTCATCATCGACGGCGGTCGCATCTTCATGAACATCGGCGTGCTGATGGAGGCCGCCACCCCCAACGAGGTCATCGGCGTCCTCGCCCACGAGACCGGCCACATCGCCGGTGCGCATCAGGTGCGCTTCCGCGAGGCGCTGTCGCGAGCTCGCAACATGGCGCTCATCGGCGCCGTGCTCGGCGGCGCGGCGATCGTCGGCACGGCGCGCTCGGGCGGCGGCGCACAGGCCGGGCAGGCCGGCGCGGCGGTCCTGACCGGTTCGGCCAGCCTCGCCGGCGCCACCATGTTGGCCTACGCCCGCACCGAGGAACTCGCCGCCGATCGCGCCGCGATCAACTATCTGGAGAAGACCGGCCAGTCGGCGGAGGGCATGCTGATCACCTTCCGCCGCTTCGCCGATCAGATGGTGGTGTCGGTCCGCGGCCGCGACCCCTACGCCTTCTCCCATCCGATGCCGCGCGAGCGCATCTCCCAGATCGAGGAACTGGCGAGCCGGTCGAAGTTCCACACCCACAAGGACCCGCCGGAACTCCGGGCCCGCCACGATCTGGTGCGGGCCAAGCTCGTCGCCTTCATGGACAGCCCGAGCGCCGTCGGCGGCCGCTATCCGGCCAAGGACACTTCGCTCGCCGCCCGTTATGCCCGCGCCGTCGTCGCCTATCGCCGCAACAGCCCGGCCGACGCCATTCGCCTCATCGACGAGTTGATCCGCGAGCATCCGAACAACCCCTATTTCCACGAACTCAAGGGCCAGACCCTGCTCGAATGGGGCAAACCGCGCGAGGCCATCCTCGAACTGCGCCGCGCCGTCGATCTGGCGCCCGGCCCCTCCGGCGCGCCGATCCGGGTGATGCTCGGCCACGCCCTGGTGGCGACCGAGGACAAGGGACTGGTCGACGAGGCGATCCGCCAGCTCACCATCGCTGCCGATCGCGACCGGCTCGACCCGACGCCCTGGCGGCATCTGGCGCGCGCCTGGGGGATGAAGGGCGACCCGTCCAAGGCCGACCTGATGGTGGCGACGGGCCTCTTCGTCGCCGGCGACGTGAAGGAAGCGCGAAAATACGCGGCGCGGGCTCGAGACAATTTGAAGACCGGTTCCTCCGACTGGCTTCGCGCCGACGACATCGTGTCCTATAAGCCTGACGATTGATCGAACTTTCATCGATGCGTCGCGCCCGCGCGGCGCTCGCACCAGGAGTGCCCCATGACGCGCCGCCTCACCGCCTTCCTCGCCGGCGCCGCCGCCATCGCGCTCCTCGCCGGCGCCCCTGCCGGCGCCCAGGCGCCGCTCGACCGCTCGGCGATCGAGAAGATCGTCCACGAGTACATCGTCGCTCACCCGGAGGTGCTCGAGGAGGCGATGGCGGCGCTGGAGAAGAAGCAGGTGGAGGAGGCCTCGGCTGGTCTCGCCAAGGTGCTCGCCGAGAAGAAGGCGACGCTCTTCGAAAGCCCCCGTCAGGTGACCCTCGGCAATCCCAAGGGCGACATCACCGTGGTCGAGTTCTTTGATTACAACTGCGGCTACTGCAAGACCGCCCTGCCCGATCTTCTCGCCCTGATCGCCGCCGATCCCAAGGTCAAGGTGGTGCTCAAGGAGATGCCGATCCTGAGCGACGCCTCGGTCGAAGCGGCGCGGGTGTCGATCGCCGTCGGCCGCGTCGCCCCGGCGAAGTTCCAGGACTTCCACAAGCGCCTGATCGGGACGCGCGGCTCCTCCGACCTCGCCAAGGCGATGGCGGCGGCCCGCGACGCCGGCGTCGACGCGGCGGCGCTCGACAAGGCGCTCGCCGACGCCGAGATCGACGCCACCATCGCCGAGAGCTACGGGCTCGCCAAGGCGCTCGGCATCCGCGGCACCCCGGGTTTCGTCATCGGCGACAAGGTGATCCCCGGCCGCATCGAGCTTCCCGCCCTCAAGGCCCGCGTCGCCGAGGCCCGCTGTACCCTCAACAAGAACTGCTGAAGCCACCGGCCGATCACCGACGAGATATCCGGGGATGCGGGAGACCCCGCACCGCCCCGGCCCTTGTTCGCGCGCCGTACCCCGCCTATAAAGCGCCGACGCGCCGGACCCCGCCGGCTCGACGGCCGTATCCGTCCGCCCCGAACGCGGTGATCGCCGAACGGCCGCCGGATCGCCCGAAGCGGGGCCGCATCCGATCCGAACGAAGATCCGAAAAGAGCCGAGATCCGACCCGATGGCCACTCCCAAGAAGCCCTTCGACACCGACTTCATCCGCGATCTGGCACTGCTCGTCGCCGAGACCGACCTGAGCGAGATCGAGGTCGAACAGGGCGATCTGCGCATCCGCGTCGCCCGGGTCGTCCAGGTGGTGGCGCCGGTCACCGTCGCCGCCCCGGCCGTCGCCCATGCCGCTCCGGTCGCCGCTCCGGTCGCCGCTCCGGCGCCGGCCGCACCCGCCGAGGCGGGCTGGGCCGACCACCCCGGCGTGGTGAAGTCGCCGATGGTCGGCACCGCCTATCGCTCGCCCTCGCCGGGCGCGGCCGCCTTCATCGACGTCGGCACCCGCGTGCGCGAGGGCCAGACGCTCCTCATCGTCGAGGCGATGAAGACGATGAACCAGATCCCCGCGCCCAAGGCCGGCGTCGTCACCGCCATCCTCTTCGAGGACGCGTCTCCGGTGGAGTACGGCGAGCCGCTCGTCGTCATCGAATGACGAGGGCGCCCATGTTCAACAAGATCCTCATCGCCAATCGCGGCGAGATCGCCCTCCGGGTCCTGCGCGCCTGCAAGGAACTCGGCATCCGCACCGTGGCGATCCACTCGACCGCCGACGCCGACGCCATGCACGTCCGCCTCGCCGACGAGAGCGTCTGCATCGGCCCGCCCAAGGCGTCGGAGAGCTATCTCAACATTCCCCAGATCGTCGCCGCCTGCGAGATCACCGGCGCCGAGGCCGTCCATCCGGGTTACGGCTTCCTCTCCGAGAACGCCCGCTTCGCCGAGATCGTCGAAGCCCACGGCGTCAAGTTCATCGGCCCCTCGGCCGAGCACATCCGCATCATGGGCGACAAGATCGAGGCCAAGCGCACCGCCCAGCGTCTCGGCATCCCGGTCGTACCCGGCTCCGACGGCGCCGTCGAGACGGCCGAGGACGCCGAACGCCATGCCGCCGAGATCGGCTACCCGGTGCTGATCAAGGCTTCGGCCGGCGGCGGCGGCCGCGGCATGAAGGTGGCGCGCACCGCCGACGACCTGCACGAGGCCTACGCCACCGCGCGGGCCGAATCCAAGGCGGCCTTCGGCGACGACGCGGTCTACATGGAGAAGTTGCTGATCACCCCGCGCCACATCGAGATCCAGGTTCTCGGCGACGGCAAGGGTGGCGCGGTCCATCTCGGCGAACGCGACTGCTCGCTGCAGCGCCGCCACCAGAAGGTCTGGGAAGAGGCCAACTCCCCGGCCCTCAATCCCGCCCAGCGCGAGAAGATCGGCGCCATCTGCGCCCAGGCGGTGGCCGACCTCGGCTACGCCGGCGCCGGCACCATCGAATTCCTCTACGAGAACGGCGAGTTCTATTTCATCGAGATGAACACCCGCCTGCAGGTGGAGCATCCGATCACCGAGGCGATCACCGGCATCGATCTCGTCTACGAGCAGATCCGCGTCGCCGCCGGCGCCGGCCTCTCGGTCCGCCAGGAGGACATCGAGTTCAAGGGCCACGCCATCGAGTGCCGGATCAACGCCGAGAACCCGGCGACCTTCACGCCCTCCCCCGGCAAGATCACCTATTATCATCCGCCCGGCGGGCTCGGGGTGCGCGTCGACAGCGGCGTCTATCAGGGCTATCGGATCCCGCCCTACTACGACAGCCTGATCGGCAAGCTGATCGTCCACGGCCGCAACCGCGTCGAGTGCCTGATGCGGCTCAGGCGCTGTCTCGACGAGTTCGTCGTCGACGGCATCGAGACGACCATCCCGCTGTTCCGCAAACTGATCGACAACCAGGACATCGCCAACGGCATGTACGACATCCATTGGCTGGAGAAGTTCCTGGAGACGAAGCCCTTCGACTGAGCCGCCCGGGGCCGCGCCTCCCCACCCTCGAGCGCCGCCCTCCGCGACATCGTCCGCGCGCCCGTTTTCGGAGATTGCGTCCGTGGCCCGCCAAACCCCGCGGATCACCGCCGACACGCTGATCCGCGCCTACACCATCGGCATCTTCCCGATGGCCGAGGCGGCGGACGATCCCGAACTCTTCTGGGTCGAGCCAGAGAGCCGAGGGGTGCTGCCGATCGACGGTTTCCACCTCTCCCGCCGCCTCGCCCGAACCATCCGCTCCGACCGCTTCGCCCTCACCTGCGACACCGACTTCGACGGTGTCATCGCCGGTTGCGCCGCTCCCGCGCCCGGCCGCAGCGGCACCTGGATCAACGCCGAGATCCGCCGCCTCTACGGTGAGCTCTTCGAGCGCGGCGTCGTCCACACCGTCGAATGCCGTCTCGACGGCGCCCTCGTCGGCGGCCTCTACGGCGTCTCGATCGGCGGCGCCTTCTTCGGCGAGAGCATGTTCAGCCGGGTGACCGACGCCTCGAAGGTGGCACTCGCCCATCTCGTCGCCCGCCTCGCCGCCGGCGGCTACGCCCTGCTCGACACCCAGTTTCTCACCGAACATCTCGGCCGCTTCGGCGGCGTCGAGATCCCGCGCCGCATCTACCGCGCCCGCCTCGCCGAGGCTCTGGCGGCGAGCGCCGACTATCACCGCTTCGGTGCGCCGGGCGAGATCGTCGAGGGAGCGCGCGTCACCGCCCGACTCGGCGGCGACCGGGACACGGAAGGCGATCGGAACACCTGATCGGCGGCGACGTCCGGTCCCCGGCTCAGCGCAGCGGCAACGGCGGCAGGTCGCTGCGCGCCGGCAGCGGCGTCGCGGAAGGAGCCGCCGTGGCGGTCGCGGGCTTCGGCCCGGCCGCGGCGGGCGCGGCGGGCGGAACCACGGCGGGCGCCGCATTCGAGGGGGCCGCGGCCGCCGGCTTGGGTGCGACCGGTGCGGCGGGCGCGACCGGAGCCGCCGCGGGCTTCGCCGGCGGCTCGGCGGCGCCGGCCGGAATGCCCGCCTTGGCGCGGGCCGCCGGATCCTCGCTCGACCCCTTGCAGTCGGTCAGCCACACGTCGTAGACGGCATGTTCGACCGCGTGCAGACCGGGGCTGTCGGCGAACATCCAGCCGGTGAAGATGCGGCGGATCTTGTTGTCGAGGGTAATCTCGTCGACCTCGACGAAGGAGGTGGTCAGCGGCGCCATGGTCTGCGGCCGGGTGTTGCAGATCCGCGGCGTCACCTGGAGCGCGCCGAACTGCACCGTTTCGTCGATGGCGACGTCGAAGGAGATGATCCGCCCGGTGATCTTGTCGAGGCCGGAGAAGGCGGCGATCGGCGTGGCGATTCGCGTCCCGTCCTGCGAGACCTGCGCCTCCTTGGGCGCCGCCGCCGCCGCCGAGACGGCGAGCAGGGTGGACGCCAGAGCGAGGCTCGCCCGCCGCGAACCGCGGCGCAGGGCGGACGGGATCGTCGAGAGGGTCGTCATCGTCGCTCCGAAAGGGTGGGACGGCACGTGAAAAGGCGGCGCGGTGGGAACCCCACCGTCACCGCCGATCGATGACCGCCACTCGTGGCGAGGAGATGGCGAGGCGGCGAACGGCGCGTCGAAATCGCCGTCGCGACCTCACTCCGGCCGCCAGGCCCGATAGCCGGCGTCGCCGGCCGGCTTGCCCGAAGCCAGGATCGACCCCTGCGGCCGATGGGCCGCCGGCGTTCCCGTCGGGTTGGGACGATGCGGCTTCTGCCAAGGCCAGGGCGTATAGCCCTTCTCCTCGCTCGGCGGCACGTCGACGCGATTGTGCATCCAGCCGTGCCAACCCGGCGGGATGGCGGAAGCGTCGGCATCGTCCGCGTAGATCACCCAGCGACGCTGGAAGCCGAGGTTGGGATCGATCGCCCCGCCCTTGGTGCGATAATAGCGATTGCCGAACTCGTCCTCGCCGACGAACTCGCCGTGGAGGCGGGTGTGCCACCAGGTCCCGAAGGTCTGCCCCTTCCACCAAGTGAACAAGAAGAACCAGAACTGCTTCATCGCCGCGGGCCCCGTTCGGAAGTCGAGGCCGTTATGACGCCTGTCGCGGCGGCTGTCCAGTCGACGTTTCGACGGGATCGTTGCGCACGTGCGCGGTGCCGAAGCCGAAGGCGCGGCGCCGATCGGCCGCATCGCGCGCCGGCTTCGCCCGCTCGGTGGCGGCGGCGGTGTGGGGCTTCTTCTCCTCGGTCGCGGCCGAAGCTTCCGTCGTCGGCGCCGCGCCGGCGCGAACCGGCTTCGCCGATTGCTCGAGCGCCCGTTGCCGGGCGCGCTGCGCGCCCTCCTGCAACTCGCGCCAACGCTGGCGCTGGCCGGCGAGCAATTCATCGGCGCCCTGCAGGACATAGTGGCCGCGGGTCGGTTCGAGGACGAATCGACGGTTGTCGAGGATCACGGCGTCGATCCGCTTCAGCACGTTCGAGGGCGACAGCGGCTTGGCGAGGACGAAGTGGACGCCCGAGGCGATCGCCTTCTCCACCAGCCGGCGGGTCGCGTGGCCGGTGATCAGGATCGCCGGTACCGCCACCAGCGGCCCCGAGCGTGGATCGCGCAGCGAGCGCACCAGCGACAGACCGTCGCTGTCCGGCAGGTTCCAGTCGGTGATGAGGATGTGCGGCGGCTCGACCAGCATCGCCCGATAGGCGTCGCCGGCATTGTCGAAGGTGCGCACCCGATGGACGCGAGCGGCGTTCAGCATCGAACGCACGATCGTCTGCATCGGCTTGGAATCGTCGACCACGACCACGTCGAGGTCTTCGAGCGCGACGCCCTGGGCGCGATTGATTCGGATGTCCGACATGGACGCTTCCCCCCTCGCGGCCCTTCCGCCGGTGGTCTCCACCGCGCGGCCCCGAGCCCTCCCCTTGGGGCACCCCGGATTCTGCCGGATGCGACCGGAAGAAGCGGCGTACCGCGTCGAATTCCACCGCTCCCGGGCGCACTTCGCCCGCTTCGCTGGAGATCGACACGAAGCGAGCCTCGCACATCCGCCTGAAGACCGCGTTCAATCGAACCCCCGCATTTTCAAGGCATTCGATTCGAATTTTAGAGATCGTCGTCACGTCACTTCGCGCCCCGTCCACCGTCCCCGTTTTCCACATCGCGGGACACCATATTTAGCCGTGCACCGATCGGACGGCCCAATCGCTTGACGCCTCTTCCGGACTCGGACTAGCCTTCGAGGGTACCCAGTACCGAGCGCGGCATCGGCAGACCGAGCCCCCCGGATCTCCTGAGTGAAAGCCAGTCCGTCGGGGTTCCGTGTCGTGCCGCCCGGTACGATGCGGGGCGACGAGAAGTCGTGTCCGCGGACCCCTTCTCCTCGCGCCTCGACCCTTGTGGAAGGACCTCGTTAACACTACATTTAGTGTTTGCGAGCACGCTCACCACAAGATATCCCGTTCCTCAGGACGGAATCATCGAAGCGAGGCGCCAGCCGCCTCATCTAGAAGACGGAATCGGGGAGGCTCCCGCGAAGGGGCTCCCGACGGGCTCGAGGATCGAAGGACATGCGCATCGAACGTCGCTTCACGACGGCCGGCCGGTCGCCCTATCAGGCGATCGAATTCCGCACCACAACGAGTGAGATCCGCAATCCGGACGGCTCGGTGGTCTTCAAGCTCGACGGCATCGAAGTGCCCGCCGCCTTCAGCCAGGTGGCCGCCGACATCCTCGCCCAGAAGTACTTCCGCAAGGCCGGTGTGCCGGCGCGCCTGAAGCGCGTCGAGGAAGAGACCGTTCCGTCCTGGCTGTGGCGTTCGGTGCCCGACGAGGCGGCGCTGGCCGACCTGCCCGAGAAGGAGCGCTGGGGCTCGGAGAAGGACGCTCGTCAGGTCTTCGATCGTCTCGCCGGCACCTGGACCTATTGGGGCTGGAAGGGCGGCTATTTCGACACCGAGGCCGACGCCCGCGCCTTCTTCGACGAACTGCGCGCCCAGCTCGCCCTCCAGCTCGTCGCCCCCAACAGCCCACAGTGGTTCAACACCGGCCTGCACTGGGCCTACGGCATCGACGGTCCCTCGCAGGGCCACTTCTACGTCGATTTCCGCTCGGGTGAGCTCGTCCGCTCGGCTTCCGCCTACGAACATCCCCAGCCGCACGCCTGCTTCATCCAGTCGGTCGCCGACGACCTCGTCAACGAGGGCGGCATCATGGATCTGTGGGTGCGCGAGGCGCGCCTGTTCAAGTACGGCTCGGGCACCGGCTCGAACTTCTCCCGCCTGCGCGGCGAGGGTGAGCGACTGGCCGGCGGCGGTCGTAGCTCGGGCTTGATGAGCTTCCTCAAGATCGGCGACCGCGCCGCCGGCGCCATCAAGTCGGGCGGCACCACCCGCCGCGCCGCCAAGATGGTCGTCGTCGACGTCGATCACCCCGACATCGAGGAATACGTCAACTGGAAGGTGAAGGAGGAGCAGAAGGTCGCCGCTCTGGTGACCGGCTCGAAGATCACCGCCAAGCACCTCTCGGCGGTGATGAAGGCCTGCGTCAACTGCGAGGGCTCCGGCGACGACTGTTTCGACCCGACCAAGAACCCGGCGTTGAAGCGCGAGATCCGTGCCGCCAAGAAGGCGTCGGTGCCGGAGAACTACATCAAGCGGGTGATCCAGTTCGCCAAGCAGGGCTACACCGACATCAAGTTCCCGATCTTCGACACCGATTGGGATTCGGAAGCCTATCTGACCGTCTCCGGCCAGAACTCCAACAACTCGGTGCGCGTCACCGACGGCTTCCTGCGCGCCGTCGAGGCCGGCGGCACTTGGGACCTGATCCGCCGGACCGACGGCAAGGTGAAGAAGACCATCGACGCCCGCGCCCTGTGGGAGGACATCGGCCACGCGGCCTGGGCCTCGGCCGATCCCGGCATCCAGTTCCACACCACCATCAACGACTGGCACACCTGCCCGGCGTCCGGTGAGATCCGCGCCTCCAATCCGTGCTCCGAGTACATGTTCCTCGACGACACGGCCTGCAATCTCGCCTCGATCAATCTCTTGCCCTATCGCACAGCCGACAACGGCTTCGACATCGAGCGCTACGAGCACACCTGCCGTCTGTGGACGATCGTGCTCGAGATCTCGGTGCTGATGGCGCAGTTCCCGTCGAAGGAGATCGCCGAGCTCTCCTACAGGTTCCGCACCCTCGGCCTCGGCTACGCCAACATCGGCGGCCTCCTGATGACCTCCGGCATTCCCTACGACAGCGCGGAGGGCCGCTCGATCTGCGGTGCGCTCTCCGCGGTGATGACCGGCGTCGCCTATGCGACCTCGGCGGAGATGGCCAAGGAACTCGGCGCCTTCCCCGGCTATGCCGAGAACGCCGACGAGATGCTGCGGGTCATCCGCAATCACCGCCGCGCCGCCCACGGCGAGACGGCGGGATACGAGAAGCTGGCGATCGCCCCCGTGCCGCTCGACCACGCCTCCTGCCCGACGCCCGGCCTGATCGCCGCCGCCACCCGTGCATGGGACGAGGCGCTGAAGCTCGGCGAGAAATTCGGCTATCGCAACGCCCAGGTGTCCGTGGTCGCCCCGACCGGCACCATCGGCCTCGTCATGGACTGCGACACCACCGGCATCGAGCCCGACTTCGCCTTGGTGAAGTTCAAGAAGCTCGCCGGCGGTGGCTACTTCAAGATCATCAACCAGTCGGTCGATCAGGCGCTGCGCGTCCTCGGCTACCGGGAGAGCGAGATCGCCGAAATCGAGGCCTACGCCGTCGGTCACGGCTCGCTCGATCAGGCGCCGGGCGTCAATCCGTCGACCCTGCGCGCCCGCGGCTTCACCGACGAGGCGCTGGCCAAGGTCGCCGGCGGCCTCAAGTCGGCCTTCGACATCAAGTTCGTCTTCAACAAGTGGACGCTCGGCGAAGAGTTCTGCAGCAAGGCGCTCGGCTTCACCGCCGACCAGCTCAACGACCCGTCCTTCGAGATGCTGCCGGCCCTCGGCTTCACCCGGGCCGAGATCGAGGCCGCCAATATCCACGTCTGCGGCGCCATGACCGTCGAGGGCGCGCCGTTCCTCAAGGCCGAGCACCTGCCGGTCTTCGACTGCGCCAACCCCTGCGGCCGCACCGGCAAGCGTTTCCTCTCGGTGGAGAGCCACATCCGCATGATGGCCGCGGCCCAGCCGTTCATCTCGGGCGCCATCTCCAAGACCATCAACATGCCCAACGACGCCACCGTCGACGACTGCAAGAGCGCCTACCTCTTGTCCTGGCGTCTGGCACTGAAGGCCAACGCCCTCTACCGCGACGGCTCCAAGCTGTCGCAGCCGCTGAATTCCCAGCTCGTCGCCGACGACGAGGACGAGGCGGAAGAGGCGATCGAAGCGATGCGTTCGACCGAGCCGGCGCAGGCGCGCGCCGCGGTCATGGCCGAGCGCATCGTCGAGCGCATCGTCGAGCGGGCCATCCGCGCCCGCGAGAAGCTCCCGAACCGCCGCAAGGGCTACACCCAGAAGGCCATCGTCGGCGGCCACAAGGTCTATCTGCGCACCGGCGAATACGACGACGGCCGGATCGGCGAGATCTTCATCGACATGCACAAGGAAGGCGCCGCCTTCCGCTCCTTGATGAACAACTTCGCCATCGCCGTGTCGCTCGGCCTGCAGTACGGCGTGCCGCTCGAGGAATACGTCGACGCCTTCACCTTCACCCGCTTCGAGCCGGCCGGCATGGTCATGGGCAACGAGGCGATCAAGAACGCCACCTCGATCCTCGACTACGTCTTCCGCGAGTTGGCGGTCTCCTATCTCGGCCGCCACGACCTCGCCCACGTCAAGCCCGAGGACATCGGCGCCACCGCCATGGGCTCCGGCGTCGAAGAGGGCTCGAGGCCGACCCCGGGTCCGGAAGCGGTGGTCTCCCGCGGCCTCGTTCGTGGCAAGGTCGCCGAGCGGCTGAAGGTGGTGGAAGGCACGAAGTCGACCGGCTCCGGCCAGCCCTCCGGCTCGGTGTCGCACACCCAGACGGCGGCGAGCGCCATCGCCGCGGTCTTCGGCGCCACCGCGTTGAAGCAGGACCCGGTCTACGAGACCCGCCCGGCCGCCGCCGGCAGGACCGAGGCCAAGTCCGACGTCGTCGCCGAGCGCCGCGCCGAGGCCCGCATGAAGGGCTACGAAGGCGAGGCCTGCTCCGAATGCGGCAACTTCACCATGGTGCGCAACGGCACCTGCCTGAAGTGCGACACCTGCGGCTCGACCAGCGGCTGCTCGTGAGCGGGCGGGGAGCCCTCCCCGCTCCTCCACCGACCGAGATGACGAACGCGCCCCCCTGGGCGCGTTCTCTCGTTTCGGCTTCCCGAACTACCTACGCACTCGAGCCGATGTCGCGCCGGTCCGAACGGGTGTAGAAGCACCCGCCTCTGAGGCAGGTCCCATGCACGTTCATCACGATCATTCCCGGCGCATCATCTTCGCCGTCGGTCTCGCAGCCACACTGGTCGCTCTGTTCGCCCATCATTCGCCGAATCCGGCGATCGGCGAGCACCCCCCTGCCCGGCTCGCCACCACCCATTGAGCGTCGGCGAATCGCGCCTCGGGTCCGCCCGGCCGCGCCGCGCCCATCGCCGCCCGTCCGACCTCACCACCGCCGGGACCGCTCCGGGCTCGGCGGCCCCGAACGGCGGCGCGAGGCGGAGGGGTCGCGGGTGAGGCGGTGGCGCGATCGAGCCGGCGCCTCAGGCGGCCGGGGTCGCATCCTTCTTCTTGCCGATCTTCGGCTCGGTGCCGGCGAGCAGCCGGCGGATGTTCTCGTGGTGGCGGATCCACACCAGCACGGCCAGCGCGATCAAAACCCCCGCCAGCGTCGTCGAGATCCACCCGCCGAGCCACATGCCGACCGGGACCACGGCGCTCGCCGTCAGCGCCGCCAGCGACGAGATGCGGAAGATCCCGGCCATCGCCAGCCAGACGCCGCAGAAGGCGAGCGCCGCCGGCCAGTGCAAGCCGAGAAGGCAGCCGATGTAGGTCGCCACGCCCTTGCCGCCCTTGAAGCCGAGCCAGACCGGAAAGAGGTGGCCGAGGAAGGCGCCGACGCCCGCCGCCATCGCCGCGCCCTCGCCGGCGAACTGGCGGGCGATCAGGATCGCCACCGTGCCCTTGAACACGTCGCCGAGGAGCGTCGCCGCGGCCAGCCCCTTGCGGCCGGTCCTCAGGACGTTGGTGGCGCCGATGTTGCCCGAGCCGACGGCGCGGATGTCGCCGAGACCGGCGGCGCGCGTCAGCACGAGGCCGAAGGGGATCGAACCGAGGCCGTAGCCGAAGACGAGGGCGACGAGGATCGCGAACATGGGCGAGCTCCGGAGGGGTCAGTCGATCGCGTGGATCGTACGCCCGCCGACCAGCGTGCGCACCACCCGGCCGAGGAATTTCGCGTCCTCGAACGGCGTGTTCTTGGAGCGCGACCGGAGCTTCGTCTTGTCGAGCAACCAGGGCATGCCCGGATCGATCACCGCGAGGTCGGCGCGCGCGCCGGGGGCGAGCCGGCCCGCCTCGAGCCCCAGCCGCTCCGCCGGCCTCAACGACAGCGCCTCGACGAAGCGCTTCCAGGAGAGCCGCCCGTCGTGGACGAGGCGCAGAGCCGCCGCCGCCAGCGTCTCGAGCCCGACGGCCCCGTCGGCGGCTTCGGCGAAGGGATGGCGTTTGGTCTCGACGTCCTGCGGATCGTGACCGGAGACGACGACGTCGACGATCCCTTCCGCCAGCGCCTCGATCATCGCCTGCCGATCGTCCTCGGAGCGCAGCGGCGGCGAGAACTTGAGGAACGAGCGATAGGTGCCGATGTCGAGCTCGTTGAGCGACAAGTGGTTGATCGACACCGCCGCGGTGACGTCGAGGCCGCGCGCCTTGGCGGCGCGCAGGATCTCGATCGAGTCGGCCGTCGACACCTGACTGGCGTGATAGCGCCCGTGCGTCAGCGCGACGAGGCGCATGTCGCGTTCCAGCATGATGGTCTCGGCCTCGCGCGGGATACCCGGCAACCCCATGCGGGTGGCGAACTCGCCTTCGGTTGCGACCCCCGCCCCGGCGAGCGATGGATCCTCGACGTGATGGACGATCAGCGCGCCGAAGTCGCGGGCATAGGTCAACGCCCGGCGCATCACCAGAGCGGAGGCGACCGAGCGCCGCGCGTCGGTGAAGGCGACCGCACCGGCTTCCGACAGGAGCCCGAATTCGGTCGTCTCCCTGCCCTCCTGGCCCTTGGTCAGCGCCGCCATCGGATGGACACGGACGTCGGCCTCCTCCCGCGCCCGGCGCAATACGAAGTCGACCAGTGCCGGATCGTCGATCACCGGGTCGGTGTCGGGCATGGTGACGAGGGTGGTGACGCCGCCGGCCGCCGCGGCGCGGGACGCCGAGGCGAAGGTCTCGCGGTGCTCGTGCCCCGGCTCGCCGAGGAAGACGCGCATGTCGACCAACCCCGGCACGATCACCTTGTCGCGCGCGTCGACCACCTCCCAACCCTCGGGCGAGCCCTGATTCAGGACCTCCGGACCCGCGGCGAGGATGCGGCCCTCGGCGACGATCACCGAGCCGACGGCGTCGAGATCGCGCGACGGATCGACGATGCGGGCGCCGGAGAAGACGGTGGGACGGTGATCGCCGCTGCGGCGGTCGCCGGGGCGCGCGGAGGAAACGGCGGGCGTCATGGGCGGCCTCAGGCGTTGGGAAGATGTTCGGCGAGGGCTTCCAGCACCGCCATGCGCACGGCGACACCCATCTCGACCTGTTCGGCGATCAGCGACTGCGGCCCGTCGGCCACTTCCGGGTCGATCTCGACACCGCGGTTCATCGGCCCCGGGTGCATCACCAGCGCATCCGGCGCGGCACAGTCGAGCTTCTCCTGATCGAGACCCCAATAGTGGAAGTACTCGCGCACGCTCGGCACGTAGGAGCCGTTCATGCGCTCGCGCTGGAGGCGCAGCATCATGACGATGTCGGCCCCGGCGATGCCCTTCCTCATGTCGGTGAAGGTCTCGACCCCGAGCCGTTCCGCCCCCGACGGCAGAAGCGTCGACGGCCCGACCAGCTTGACCCGGGCGCCGAGCGCATTCAGCAGCAGGATGTTGGAGCGGGCGACACGGGAATGGACGATGTCGCCGCAGATCGCCACCGTCAGCCCCTCGATCCGTCCCTTGTGGCGACGGATGGTCAGCGCGTCGAGCAGCGCCTGGGTCGGGTGCTCATGGGCGCCGTCGCCGGCGTTGATCACCGAGCAGGAGACTTTCCGCGCGAGCAGATGCACCGCGCCGGCGGCGTGATGGCGCACCACGAGGATGTCGGGGCGCATGGCGTTCAGCGTCGTCGCCGTGTCGATCAGCGTCTCGCCCTTCTTCACCGAAGAGGAGGCGACCGACATGTTCATGACGTCGGCGCCGAGCCGTTTTCCGGCGATCTCGAAGGACGACTGCGTCCGCGTCGATGCCTCGAAGAACAGGTTGATCTGCGTGCGGCCACGCAGAACGTTCTTCTTCTTCTCCACTTGGCGGGAGACGAGGACTTCCTCCTCCGCCTTGTCGAGAAGATGGAGAATCTCCGGCTGCGACAGCCCCTCGATGCCGAGGAGATGGCGGTGACGGAAGGCGGGTGTGGGGGTCGATGGAGCGCTGGTCATCGAAGAGGAGGTCTTAGGGCCTCGCGAGACGGGAGACAAGGGCGCGAGCGGCCTTCCCCGGCTCCGACGCGGAGGAATCGTGAGCCGTCCACGACTCCTGCCTGCCGGAGGCCGCCTCGCGCTACACTTCCCCGATCGAATCGGGGGAACGACATGCCGGAGACGAAGGGCAGGACGGGCGCGGCGGGGATCCCCTCCTTCGCCCCGCGCAATCTCTTCGACGACGATCCGATCCTCATCGGGGCGCTCGAGAGCGTGCTGACCCGCGACGTCGAGACTTCGCTCTCCGAACACGGCACCTACTGGGGATCGGCCGAGATCCGCGAGCTCGCCCGCCTCGCCGAGGCGAACCCGCCGCGTTTCCTCGGCCACGACCCTTGGGGCGAAAGGCTCGACGTGGTCGAGTATCATCCCGCCCGCCACGCCCTCGTCCGCCGCTCGGCCGAGACCGGTCTCGGCGTCGCCCTCCACGAGGACGAGAGCCGCGAACCGGGAAAGCGCCACGTGCTGCGCGCCACCCGCCTCTTCCTCGCCGCCCAGACCGAGATCGCCCATCTCTCGGCGATGTCGACCACCTCCGCCGTGCTCGCCGCTCTGACCGGCGCCGGCGACGTCGGCGCCGAGTGGCTGGTCCGTGCCTCGACCCGCCGCTACGACCACCGCCATCTGCCGGTCTCCGCCAAGGCCGGCGTGGCGCTCGGCTTCGCGCTGGTCGAACGCGACGGCACCTTCCCCGGCGCGCCGACCGCCAATCGCGTCCGCACCACCGAGACCGGCGAATGGCGCTTGGACGGGCGAGCCTGGTTCGTCGCCGCGCCGATGAACGACGCGATGGTGGTCGCCGGCGAGGGGGTGGAGGGCACCGGCCTCTTCCTGGTGCCGCGCTTCCGCCACGATGGTACGGTCAACGGGATCGCCATCGAGCGGCTGAAGCCGACGCTCGGCGCCCGTGGCGAGGCCGTCGCCGAACTGCGCTTCGCCGACGCCGAGGCGATCCCCGTCGGCCGGCCGGATCAGGCCGCCGACCTCGCCGCCCGCGCCACCCAGTTGCTGCGCCACGACGCCCTGACCGCCGCCGCCGGGCTGATGCGCGGGGCGCTGGCCCGCGCCGTCCACCATGCCCGCCACCGCACCATCGCCGGCGAACCGCTGTTCGACCAACCGCTGATGGCCCGGGTGCTCGCCGACGCCGCCCTCGACGGAGCCGCCGCCACCGCGCTCGCCATCCGCATCGCCCTCGCCCTCGATCGTGCCGAGAACGACGATCGCGAAGCCGCCTATGCCCGGCTGGTGGTACCGGCCGCCAAGTACTGGATCGCCAAGAGTGCCGTGGCGGTTTGCGCCGAGGCGCTCGAATGCCTCGGCGGCAACGGCTTCGCCGAGGACCAGGACCTCGCCCGATTCTACCGCGACGCGCCACTCGCCGGCCTGACCGCCGGCGCCGGAAACATCATGGCGCTCGACGTGTTGCGCCTCGCCGACGAAGCACCCGAGACCTTCTCCGCCGCGATCGGCGCCATCGCCGTCGACCTCGACCACCGCTCCAGCACCGAATCGGCCGAGACCATCCGCGCCGCCGCCGAGGCCTGCATCGCCGATCAGGGATCCGCCCGCATCCTCACCGAACAGGTGGCGCTGGTGGCCGCCGCCGCGGCGCTGCACCGCTTCGCCCCACGGGTGATCACCGAAGCCTTCACCGACAGCCGCCTCGCCGGCCCCTGGCGGACGAGCCACGGGATGCTCGACGGCCGCTTCGACGCGCACGGCATCGTCGACTACGTCTTTCCGCCGCCGTGATCACGGACCGCCGGGAGAGAACTCACCTCGTCCGGGTCGTGTCGTCCGGACGTTCGTTCTGCCGGCCGCTCAGTCCACCGCCAACGGACGCACGGCCGCCGCCGCCTTCGACGCGGCCTCGAGTCGCGCCATGTCGATCAGATAGGCGAGGAAGGAGTAACCGGAACTCTGGGCGAGGTCGCGCAATTGCGTGGCGACCTGTTCGATGTACTGAGCCGCCTCGTCCGGTCTCGCCGGCGATCGCACCGCACCGATCATTCGGTCACCTCTCGCCGCCGGGACTTCGAACCATCCTCCCCACACCGCCGCGAAGTTTCACCTCGTAGGTCGGAATTCGGAGGGGCACCCGGTTCGGTCGAACGCCCGGCGGCTCGACCAGCGGATTGCCCGTATCCAATCGTAATGATTGCTGTTTCTACGTCTATCTACTCCCGGTTGTATTTTCTCGGATCCGGGGCGAAAACGCCGTCCACCTCGGCACGGTGACGCCTGCCCCTTGACCATCCCCATCCGAGGCCGCATTCAAGAGTGCCTTCGATGCGGTGCGTCTCGGGATGGCTCGCATCGGTTGTATCTGGTTGTATCAGACCCTTTTGCGAGTATCGCACTCCTCGCGCCGGCGGACAACGGTGTGGGTGCCGCGACCGTCCGGGGTCGCTCGGAAGAACCCACGGCGCGGACCCGCCGCCGAGCGGAAGCGGTCGATCGCAGCTCTCTCCACCGTCGGTGCGGGAGATCGCAGTTGAATGCCGGCGGCGTCCGACGCCGACCGGATCGGAGCCTGGAGCGGCGCAGTTCATGAACGTCGTCATCGTCGAATCGCCGGCCAAAGCGAAGACCATCAACAAGTACCTCGGCCCCGGGTTCACCGTGCTCGCCTCCTACGGCCACGTCCGCGATCTGCCGGCCAAAGACGGCTCGGTCCGCCCGGACGACGATTTCGCCATGGACTGGGAGGTCGACGGCAAGTCGGCCAAGCGTCTCGCCGAGATCGCTCAGGCGGTGAAGACGGCCGACAAGCTCATCCTCGCCACCGACCCGGATCGCGAGGGCGAGGCGATCTCTTGGCACGTGCTGCAGGTGCTGCGCGAGAAGCGCGCCCTCAAGTCCCAGCCGGTCGAGCGCGTCGTCTTCAACGCCATCACCAAGCAATCCGTGCTGGAAGCGATGAAGAAGCCGCGCGAGATCGACGCCGCGCTGGTCGACGCCTATCTCGCGCGCCGGGCTCTCGACTATCTCGTCGGCTTCACCCTATCGCCGGTGCTGTGGCGCAAGCTCCCCGGCGCCCGCTCGGCCGGTCGCGTGCAGTCGGTGGCGCTGCGTCTCGTCTGTGATCGCGAGCACGAGATCGAGGTCTTCCGGCCGCAGGAATACTGGTCGATCATCGCCCGCCTCGCCACCCCGCGGGGCGAGGAGTTCGACGCCCGCGTCGTCGGCTTCGAAGGGCGCAAGCTCGGCCGGCTCGACGTGAAGACCGGCGGCGAGGCGACCCGCATCCGCGACATCCTCCAACATGCCGCCATCTCGGTCGCCTCGGTCGACCAGAAGCCGGTCAAGCGCCATCCTTTCCCGCCCTTCACCACCTCGACGCTGCAACAGTCGGCGAGCTATGCCCTCGGCATGAGCGCGGCGCGCACCATGCAGGTGGCGCAGCGCCTCTACGAAGGCGTCGAGATCGGCGGCGAGACCGTCGGCCTCATCACCTACATGCGAACCGACGGCGTCGACATCGCCCCGGAGGGCATCGCCGGCATCCGCAAGGCGATCTCCGAGGACTTCGGCGCCGACTACCTGCCCGAGGTGCCGCGCAAGTACACCGCCAAGGCCAAGAACGCCCAGGAAGCCCACGAGGCGATCCGCCCGACCGACCTCGCCCGCCGTCCGAAGGACGTGGCGAAGTACCTCGAACCCGAGCAGGCCCGCCTCTACGAACTGATCTGGAAGCGCACCGTCGCCAGCCAGATGGAGTCGGCCGTCCTCGATCGCACCACCGTCGAGATCACCGCCCTCGCCGGCCCCGAGCGCGTCGATCTGCGCGCCACCGGCTCGGTCGTCCGGTTCGACGGCTTCCTCGCGCTCCATGCCGAGGGTCGCGACGACGAGGAGGACGAGGAGACCCGCCGCCTGCCGGCCGTGACCCGGGGCGAACTGCTCGCCCGCCGCAAGGTCACCGTCGACCAGCATTTCACCGAGCCGCCACCGCGCTTCACCGAGGCGACGCTGGTCAAGAAGATGGAGGAACTCGGCATCGGCCGCCCCTCCACCTACGCCGCCACCCTGCAGGTGCTGCGCGACCGCGAATACGTCACCCTCGACAAGCGCCGCCTGATCCCCGAGGACAAGGGGCGCCTCGTCATCGCCTTCCTCGAGAGCTTCTTCCGCCGCTACGTCGAATACGACTTCACCGCGGATCTCGAGGAGAGCCTCGACAAGATCTCCGCCGACGAGGCGTCGTGGAAGGAAGTGCTGCGCGCCTTCTGGGCGGAGTTCTCCGCCGCCATCGAGCAGACCCGGGAGTTGCGCGTCGCCGACGTGCTCGACGCCATCGACGCCCTGCTCGGTGCCCACATCTTCCCCGAGAAGGCCGACGGCGGCGATCCGCGCGCCTGCCCGTCCTGCGGTTCCGGCCGCCTGTCGCTGAAACTCGGCAAGTTCGGCGCCTTCATCGGCTGCTCCAACTATCCCGAATGCCGCTTCACCCGCCAGATGCAGGCCGCCGGTGCCGATGGCGAGGGCGGCGAAGGCGCCGACGGCGACGGCACGCGGTTGCTCGGTACCGATCCGGAGACCGGGCTCGAAGTGACCCTGCGCGCCGGCCGCTTCGGCCCCTACGTCCAACTCGGCGAGGGCGACAAGCCGAAGCGCTCGTCGCTGCCCAAGACCTGGTCGCCGGCCGCGATGGATCTCGGCAAGGCTCTGGCGCTGCTCTCCTTGCCGCGCGAGGTCGGGCCGCACCCGGAAACCGGCAAGCCGATCACCGCCGGCCTCGGCCGCTTCGGCCCCTTCGTCCTCCACGACGGCACCTATGCCAATCTGCCGAGCCCCGACGAGGTCTTCGAGATCGGCATCAACCGCGCCGTCGCCCTCATCGCCGAGAAGCAGGCGGGAGGACGCCGTGGCCGCGGCACTCCGGCGGCATTGAAGGACCTCGGCGAGCACCCCTCCCTCGGCGCCGGCTCGATCACCGTGCGCGACGGTCGCTTCGGCCCCTACGTCAACCACGGCAAGATCAACGCGACGCTGCCCAAGGGCATGTCGCCGGACACCGTGACGCTCGACGTCGCGATGGCGCTCCTCGCCGAGAAGGCCGCCAAGTCGCCGGTCAAGCCGACGCGTGGCGCGGCCAGGGCGTCGGCCCCGAAGGCCGCCGCGACGAAGGCTCCGGCGACGAAGGCGGCGGCTTCGAAGACGTCGACCGCGAAGACGGCGAGCGGCGGCGCGAAGACCGAGGCGAAGACCACCGCGGCGGCGAAGAAGCCGGCGCGCGCCGCGAAGAAGAAGGCCTGAGGCGTCGATCCGCGCCTCGGCGCCGATCCCGCCCCCCCCTCGCGACGGTCGCGAGCGCCGACCGGCCGCCGCGGCCGTCGGTCGCACCGCCGCGCCGGGACGGCGTTCCCTCGCGGATCGCGACGTTTTTAGCGAATTCCGCAAGCCGGCGTTGGGACCCCTTCCCTCAAGATACCCAACTTCGATGCGCCTCCTCGGGGGAGGTCTTCGCTGGGGACGAGGTGGTGGTCCGGTGGGCACGCTCGAGTCGACTGTCCGGCTGACGTCGCGGCGCAGCATTCGCTGTCGCCGTGATCTGTGGTTCTTCGTCGGTCGCATCTGCAGTCTGATCGCTCTGGTCGCCGCCGTCGCGGTGATGATCCAGGAGCGCGACTCCGACCTCGCCTCGCAACTCTCCACCAGCCTCGCCGTCGGCCTCGTCGCCGGCCTGCTCACCGTGCCGATCATCCGCGAGTTCGGCGAGATCTATCTCGACCTGTGGAACTCGACCAGGGCCCTGCGCGATCTCGCCGCCACCGACCAACAGACCGGGTTGCTCAACAACCGCTCCTTCGTCACCACGGTCTCCGAACGTCTCGCCACCGGACGCCACGTCGCGCTCCTCGTCGGCGACCTCGACCGCTTCAAGTTGATCAACGACTTCCATGGCCATCTCGTCGGCGACGAGGTGATCGCCCGGGTCGGCGAAGTGCTTCGCGACATGTTCGACGAGATCGCCGTCCTCGGCCGCATGGGCGGCGAGGAATATGCGGTGATGCTCGAATGCCCCTTCCGCGATCCGGAGGTGGCGCAGGCCCATGCTTCGGCGATGGCCGAGGAGATGCGCCGCCGCGTCGCCACCATCGTGGTGGAGAGCGAGCGCGGCCGGGTGACCCCGACCGTCTCGATCGGCATCGCCCGCAGCTTGCCCGGTTCGACCTTCTCCGAACTCTACGCCCGCGCCGACAAGGCCCTCTACGTCGCCAAGGCCGGCGGCCGCGACCGGGTGGTCGGCGAACAGGACATCGCCGGACTGGACTCGGAACGGGTGATCGCACAGCACCAGGACCTCTACTGGCGTCCCTCGCCCGCCGCCGTGGTGGTCGACGACGACGACGCCGTCGCCTGGGCCTGAAGCCTCCCCACCGCCACTCCGCACCGGCCGCCACGCCGTCGCCGACGATCCGCCGCGACAGCACCCGCTCGACGGTCTATCCTCGCCGCACCCAGCTCCGCGAGGATGACACCGACTTGGCCCGCCGCCCGAAATCCCCCGTTCCCGCCCGTCCCGCCGCCCGCCCGAAGCTCGGCGACGCCCTGCCGAGCCGCGAGGAGATCCTCGCCTTCCTCGCCGAGAATCCCGGCGCGGCGGGAAAAAGAGATATCGCGCGTGCCTTCGGCATCACCGGCGGCGCCAAGATCGCCCTGAAGCGGGTTTTGCGCGAGTTGCAGAGCGACGGCGTGGTGGAGAAGCGCCGCAAGCACTTCACCCCCGCCGGTCAGCTCACCCACGTCTTCGTCGCCGACGTCACCCGCCGCGACGCCGACGGCGAGTTGCTCGCCACCCCCGACGAGTGGAACGAGGAGGATCACGGTCCCGCGCCGCTCGTCCTGGTGCTGCCCGAGCCCAAGGGGGGGCGCCGCGCCGGCCCGGTCCGTCCCGCCGCCGGTATCGGCGACCGCCTGCTGCTGAAACTCACCGACGATCTCGACGACCTGCCCGACGGCGTCACCTACGCCGCCCGCATCATCCGCGTCCTCGACAAGAAGCCGCCGGCGATGCTCGGCATCGTCCGCCTGGTGCCGGGCGGTGCCCGCATCGTGCCGATCGACAAGAAGGGGCGCGAGATCGAGGTCGGCGAGGTCGATCTCAAGGACGCCCAGGAGGGCGATCTCGTCGCCCTCGACCTGATCCGCTCCGGTGGCCGCCTCGGCCTCGCTCGCGCCAAGGTGCGCAGCGTCGTCGGCTCGATGGCCTCCGAGCGCGCCGTCTCCGAGATCGCGCTCCACGTCCACAACATCCCGCACATCTTCCCGACGGCGGTGTTGATCGAGGCGGAGAAGTGCGAACCCGCCCCGCAGGGCCGTCGCGAGGACTGGCGCGACCTGCCGCTGGTCACCATCGACCCGCCCGACGCCAAGGACCACGACGATGCCGTCCACGCCACCCCCGACACCGACCCGGAGAACCCCGGCGGCTGGGTGGTGACCGTCGCCATCGCCGACGTCGCCCACTACGTCCGCCCGGGCTCCGCCCTCGACCGCGAAGCCCAGCACCGCGGCAATTCGGTCTATTTCCCCGATCGCGTCGTGCCGATGCTGCCCGAGCGCATCTCCAACGACCTGTGCTCGCTGAAGGAGACCGAGGTGCGCCCGTCGATGGCGGTGCGCATGATCTTCGCCGCCGACGGCCGCAAGAAGAGCCACACCTTCCACCGCATCCTGATGCGCTCGGCCGCCAAGCTCTCCTACCAGCAGGCGCAAGCCGCGATCGACGGTCGCCTCGACGACAGGACCGAGACCCTGATCACCGGCGTGCTGAAGCCGCTCTGGGCGGCCTATGCGGTGTTGAAGAAGGGTCGCGAACATCGCGAGCCGCTGGAGCTCGACCTGCCCGAGCGCAAGATCCTGCTGAAGCCCGACGGCACCGTCGACAAGGTCGTCGTCCCCGAACGCCTCGATGCCCACAAGTTGATCGAGGAGTTCATGATCCAGGCCAACGTCGCCGCCGCCGAAACGCTGGAGAAGCACCGGGTGCCGCTGGTCTACCGCATCCACGACGCCCCGTCGGAGGAGAAGGTGACGGCGCTGAAGGAGTTCCTCTCCACCCTCGACATCAAGCTCGCCTCGCGCGGCGGGCTGAAGCCTTCGATGTTCAACTCGATCCTCGCCAAGGTGGTCGACACGCCGAAGGCGGGGCTGGTCAACGAGGTGGTGCTGCGCTCCCAGGCCCAGGCCGAGTACAACCCGCAGAACATCGGCCACTTCGGCCTGCATCTGAAGCGCTACGCCCACTTCACCTCGCCGATCCGCCGCTACGCCGACCTCATCGTCCATCGAGCGCTGATCCGCGCGCTCGGCCTCGGCCCCGACGGCCTGCCCGAGTCGGTCGACGACAAGCTGGAGGCGATCGGCGCCGAGATCTCGGCCGCCGAGCGCCGCGCCATGGCGGCCGAGCGCGACACCATCGATCGTCTCATCGCCCGCTGGCTGATGGACCGCATCGGCGCCACCTTCCGCGCCAAGATCTCCGGCGTCACCAAGTCCGGCCTGTTCGTCCGCCTCGACGACACCGGCGCAGACGGCTTCGTGCCGGCGGCGACCATCGGCGACGACTACTACGTCTACGATCAGGTCACCCACGCCATGATCGGCAGCCGAACCGGCGAAACCTGGCGCCTCGGCGACGCCGTCGAGGTCAAGCTGGTCGAGGCCCAGCCCTTCGCCGGGGCGCTGCGCTTCGAGCTGATGAGCGAGGGCACGATCGAGCGCGGCATGGGCCGCAAGCGGTTGGCCGCAGCGCTGGCCAACTCCAAGGTCCGCGGCGGCCCGAGCCGGGGCAGGAAGGGCGCGCCGCGGCGCAACTGAGCGCCGGGGAGCCCCCCGCCCCTCCCTCGCGAGGGAGGAGAGTGTCGTACGCCCGCACCTCCGACATCGGTCTCGTCGCGCGCGCACCGGCCCGGTCCCGAACGGCCTTGCGTCGCTCGCCCCGGTCGCCGAAGCTCGTTCCTCGAGGAGGAACCCGTCCATGCTCACGATCTGGGGCCGCGCCAATTCGGCCAACGTCAAGAAGGTACTGTGGATCGCCGAGGAACTCGGCCTCCCCTACGAGCGCATCGATGCCGGCGGCCCCTTCGGCGGGCTCGACACCTCCGAATACCGCGCCATGAACCCGATGGGCCTCGTGCCGGTGCTCCAGGACGGCGATCTGACCCTGTTCGAATCGAACGTCATCGTCCGCTATCTCGCGGCGCGATACGGGGTCGGCTCGCTGTGGATCGACGACCCGGCCGCCCGCGCCACGGCCGAGATATGGATGGACTGGCAGCATTCCTTCGCCACGCCCTTCCGCGACGTGGTCTTCGGTATCCTGCGCACCCCGCCGGAGAAGCGCGATCACGCCGCCATCGAGCGCGGCATCGCCGAATGCGCCCGGCTTTGGGGCATCGCCGACGCGGCGCTGGCGAAGACGCCGTGGTTCTCCGGCGCGCGGTTCGGCATCGGCGACGTTCCCGCCGGCTGTTATGCCCACACTTGGCTCCAGTTGCCGATCGACCGGCCGGACCACCCCCACCTCGCCGACTGGTACGCGCGATTGCGTCTTCGCCCCGCCTACGCCAAGGTGGTCGCCACGCCGCCGTCGTGACGGGACGGGCGGCGCGGCAGGGGTTGGACGTGAAGGTTCCATTCGACGAGGGTGGGGGCGGCGGCGGTCGGTCCGAGCCGGAAAGGCAGGCCGGTCCGGCGCCCCGCTCGGTGAAGCGTGCCATCCTGCGCGGCGCGCAGGGGCGTTGCCCGGTGTGCGGCACCGGCCACGTCTTCGACGGCTATCTGACGGTCGCTCCCGCCTGTTCGGTCTGTGGTGAGGAGTTGCACCACCATCGCGCCGACGACCTGCCGCCCTATCTGACCATCCTCGTGGTCGGCCATGTCGTGGTGAGCGGGCTGCTCCTCACCGAACGGCTTTTCACGCTCGAGATATGGGTGCAGATGGCGATCTGGCTGCCGATGACGGCGGCTCTCGCACTTCTCCTCATCCGCCCGATCAAGGGCGGCGTGGTCGGGCTGCAATGGGCGCTGCGCATGCACGGCTTCGGCCGGATAGCCGCCCGCGACGAAGGCATCGCATGAGAACCGTCGAAGACATCCTCGCCGAACTGAACGCCCTCGATCGCTCGCACAAGGCCGACTACTACCGCCCACGCGACGCCTCGACGCTCCTCATCCTCGACCGCGCCGCCGGCGGACCGACGCGGGTGCTGATGGGCCGACGCCACGTGCGCCACAGGTTCATGCCCGGCGCCTGGGTCTTCCCCGGCGGCCGCGTCGATCCCGCCGACAGCCGGGTGAAGCCCGCCGACGACTACCATCCCGCCGAACTCGCCAAGCTCATGGTCGAGATGAAGGGCCCGAAGACCGAGGCCCGCGCCCGGGCGATCGCCATCGCCGCCATCCGCGAGACCTTCGAGGAGGCCGGCGTCTTCGTCGCCGTGCCCGCCGGGAAGGCCACCCCCGCCGCGTCCGCCGAGGCGATCGACCCACACGACGCCTTCGCCGCCTTCGCCGCCCGCGACCTCGCCCCGGCGCTGGCCGAGATCCGCTTCGTCGCCCGCGCCATCACCCCGCCGGGCCGGCCGCGCCGCTTCGACACCCGCTTCCTGGCGATCCCCGCCGAGGCGATCGCCGGCCGGCTGGAGAGCGGCCTCGGCCCCTCCGGCGAGCTCGAGGACGTCGCCTGGGTCACTTTCGAGGAGGCCCGCGCGCGCCCCGAACTGCCGCCGATCACCCGCGCCGTCCTCGACGAACTCGAGACCCGCCTCGCCGGCGACCCGCGCCTGGCCGCCGACCACCCCGTCCCCTTCTACCGTTGGCGCCGGACCGAATTCGTCCGCGGCCTGATCGAGGCGGCCTGACCCGATGGAGACGACCGCCCTCCTCGTCTTCGCCGGCGCGCTCTTCCTCAACGCCGGCTCGCCCGGCCCGAGCATCGCCGTGCTGGTGTCGCAGGTGCTGACCCGCGGCGCCGCGACCGTCGTGCCCTTCGTCGCCGCCATGTGGATCGGCGAGGCGGCCTGGCTCGCCGCGGCACTGGCCGGCCTGTCGGTCCTCGCCGAACGACTCCACCTCGTCTTCGTCGTGGTGAAATGGGCGGGCATCGCCTATCTCGCCCTGCTGGCGGTACGCATGTGGCGTTCCCCGACCGATCCCGAAACCCACGGCGGCGACGCACCCGAAGGCTCCGCCCTCGCCCGCTTCGGCTCCGGCCTCGCCCTGACCCTCGGCAACCCCAAGATCATGGTGTTCTACGTCGCGCTGCTGCCCTCGCTGGTCGACGTCGCCTCGGTCGGCCTCGCCGAATGGGCGCTGCTCACCGCCGTGCAGGTGACGGTGATGGCCGTCACCGATCTCGGCTGGATCGCGCTCGCCGCCCGCGTCCGCGGCCTCTTCCGCAGCCCGCTGGCGATGCGCATCGCCAACCGCACGTCCGCCGTGGCCATGGGCGGCGCCGCGGCGGTGATCGCCACCCGGTCGTGACCATGGCGCCTCGCGACGACCGGTCCCGCGTTCTGGCGCTCACGGCGATCTTCTCGACCGCCGCCACCGTCGCCACCGGCCTCGCCCTCGGCCTGCCGCTGCTCGCCCTCGTGCTCGAGGCGCGCGGCGTCTCGGGGACGCTGATCGGCCTCAACACCGCCGTCGCCGGCCTCGCCTCGCTGTTGGTGCCGCTGTTCGTCACCCCGCTCGCCCGCATGTTCGGCGCAGCGCGGTTGTTGATCGGCTCGATCGCGGTCGTCGCCGCGACCTTCTGGGCCTTCCGCCTCGTCGACGATCTCGCCATGTGGTTCGTACTGCGCGCCCTCTTCCACGGGGCGCTGACCATCGCCTTCGTCGTCTCCGAATTCTGGCTGATGACCGTCAGTCCACCGGAGAAGCGGGGACTGATGGTCGGAATCTACGCCACCGTGTTCTCGTTCGGGCTGGCGGCCGGTCCGATCGTGCTCTCGCTCACCGGGTCGGAGGGCGCCCTGCCCTTCGCCGTCGGCGCCTTGGTGCTGGCGGGCGCGCTGGCGCCGGTGTGGATCGCCGGGGCCACCTGCCCGCGGCTGGAGCACGCCCCCACCCATTCACCGGTCGGCTACGTCGTCGCCGCCCCGATCGCCACCCTCGGCGTCCTCGCCTTCGGCGCGGTCGAGTCCGGAGGGCTGTCGTTCCTACCGTTGTGGGGACTCGCCACCGGCCTCGACGAGACCCGCGCCGCCTGGCTTCTCACCTCGGTCGGCCTCGGCAACGTCCTCCTGCAGATCCCGATCGGCCTCCTCGCCGACCGCCACGACAAGATCCGCCTCCTCGCCCTCGTCTCGCTGGTCGGCGTCGTCGGGGCCGCCGCCCTGCCCTTCACCGCGGAGAATCTCGCCCTCACCCTGGCGGTGCTCTTCGTCTGGGGCGGCACCATCGCCGGGCTCTACACCGTCGGGCTCTCGGCGCTCGCCGATCGCTTCGCCGGTTCCGACCTCGCCGGCGCCAATGCCGCCTTCGTCGCCATGTACGGCGTCGGCATGCTCGTCGGCCCGGCGGCGATCGGCGTCGGTCTCGACCTCGCCCCCCGCACCGGCGCACCTATGGTGATGGCCGCCTTCTTCGCTCTCCACCTCGCCGCCGTCGTCGTCCTCGCACCGCGCCGACGCGTCTGATCGACTACGTATTACGGCGAGTTAACTGTCGGATCGAGCGACCACATCGTAGACTTCTCATGTATCGGGAGCGGCGGACGGAACGTCTCGCGGAGACCTCGCCCCACACTCCCACCGAACATCGTCGAAAGATCCGTCGAGCGCCTGCGAGAGGCGGAGGGGCCAGGTCTCTCCGTATGCGGCGAACGTGCGCCGGATCGGGATCGCAGGAGAACATCATGACCCTCGGATCGAAACTTCTCACCGCCACCGCCCTCGCGGCGACCGTCGTCGCCATCGCCATCGGACCGACCCTCGCTCAGGGCTGGGGCGGGGGTCCCGGCGGCGGCATGGGCATGGGCATGGGTCGCGGCATGGGCAACCCCGATGCGCCGTGGCGCACCCGCTTCGAGCAGATCGACGAGAACAAGGACGGCGTCGTCACCCGCGACGAGTTGCGGGGCCAGGCCACCGGCGTCTTCGCCGCCATGGACGCCGACGGCACCGGCGCGATCAGCCGCGAGGAATACGCCGCCGTGCGCATGGGGCCGCAACGCGGCAACAACCCGGTGCGGCAGGCGATGATGCAGGATCGCAAGATGGCCCGCTTCGCGCCGATGGACACGAATCACGACGGCACGGTGAGCGAGGCGGAGTTCGTCACCCACCACGGCGACGTCCTCTTCGCCGCCATGGACGCGAACCGCGACGGTCGCGTCACGCCGGCCGAATTCCGCCGCCACGGCTGGTGAGCCCCGACCCGAGAAGCGCCGGCGGCGTCCTTGACATCGCCGGCCTCTTCGGTCAATTTGCGCCCGACTTCGAGATCGAAGCGCGGCCCGTGTGGACCTCACGCGGGCCGTCGCGTTGTGAGCAGACGAATACCGGAAGGACCGCGCCATGGCGAAGGCGACCACCATCAAGATCAAGCTCGTGTCCACCGCCGACACCGGCTACTTCTACGTCACCAAGAAGAACTCCCGCACCATGACGGAGAAGTTCGCGGCGAAGAAGTACGACCCGATCGCGCGCAAGCACGTCGAGTTCAAGGAAGCCAAGATCAAGTGAGGCCACGGCCCACGATCCACGGTCTTCCGCCGAGAGCCGCCCGCGAGGGCGGCTTTTTCGTTGCGGGAACCGGCATTCTCGGGAAATCGTCGGCTCGCGGGAACCCCACCCTTCGCAAATGACGGCGAGCGCGCTAGTTTCGCCTCTCGACACGTCCAACTCGGAAATCCATCACCCATGCCCGACGTCCGCACCGATACCGGCTTCCGCTCCCTCGTCGAGAAGATTCAAGAGAACGGCGGCGACGACGTGACCGAACGTCGGCCGCCGCGGCGGCGCCTGACGCTTCCGGGCGGGGGCCGCGAACGCGCGCGCGCGGCGGCCGAGGAACCGTCGACCGCCCTCGCCCCAGATCTTCGGGTCCATCTGTTGCAGCGACGCTGGCTCTGACCGCTTCGCGCGGGTTCGCGGCGGCGGAACGCGCGTCGTCGCGGAGCCGCCGGGATCGTGCCGAGTGCGACGCCGACGCTCCGGCCGGCGTCGCGAGGGCTTCGGCTCAGTATCCGCCCTTGCGGCGACTCTCCGGCAGTCCGGCGATGCGGCCCGCCTGCTTGGAGGGATCGAGCGGGAAGAGATCGTAGAGCGAGCGCTGATCGACGTCCTCGCCCCACTTCTCCGACATCGCCTTCATGATGGTGCGGGTGTTGGGCTGGAGCTGGTTTTCCAGCCACTCTTCGCGCAGGTAGTTCATGATGTCCCAGTGGCGCGGCGTCAGTTCGATCTGCTCCGCCGCGGCGATGTGCGCGGCCAGCCCCTCGCTCCATTCGCTCTGATCGACCAGATAGCCGTTGGCGGTGGTCTCGATCTCACGCCCCTCGAATTCGTAAGCCATTTCGTTTCCTCGCATGTCGTTGTCGCCCGCTCGGATGCGCACGGCCGGACCCGGCGCCGCCGGCCCTGTCGCGGCGAAGCGGAACCTCTACATTAGTATTTGTTCATATTGAGGTTCAATAGGCCGCAGGACGAATCCACCGCGGGGCGTACTTCGCGACCCGGAGGCGGGGCGGCGAACCATCGAAGGGCCGACCGCCGGTCGTCGGTGGTCGGCCGGGTGCATGATCCCACGAGGAGGCCACTCAGGGTCGACACCCGGCCGACACGACCCGACGCATCGGGTGTTTGCGGCGGGCCCGATGCGCGGGCACCGCGAGCCTCCGTGCCATCATCGTCTCCCGGGGCGGCCGGTGCGACGGTGAACTTCACGGAACGGAAGCGCGAGGAGAACCCTACCGAGCCGCCACGGCCGGGAACAGCTCTCGCCGCTTCCGCCTCGCCGCTTTCAACGGTCTTGATGAATCGTCAACCTTAATCCGGCCCCGATCCCCCCGCCGCAACGGTGGGCGGATCGACGTGCCTCACGCCGCCTTCGCGACCACCCGATTGCGGCCGGAGGACTTGGCGGTGTAGAGCGCCGCGTCGGCCCGCTTGAGGATCGTCTCGACCGTGTCGGTGGGTGCCTGCAGTGCCCCGATGCCGACCGAAACCGTCCGCTCGAGGGTCCGCCCGTCCGGTAGCAGGAAGGGTTCGGCGGCGACGCGCGAGCGGATCCGCTCGGCGACGATGCCGGCGGTATCGAGCTCGGTGTCGGGCAGGATCACCACGAATTCCTCGCCGCCGTAGCGGCAGACGAGGTCGACGCCACGCACGCTGCCACGCATCCGTTCCGCCAGTTCCTTCAAAACCGCGTCGCCGGCATCGTGGCCGTAGGTGTCGTTGACCGACTTGAAGTGATCCATGTCGCAGATCAGTACGGCGAGCGAGCGCTCCAGCCTCAGGGCCTGCTCGAGCGTCTGGTCGAGATGGGTCTGCATGAAGCGGCGATTGTAGAGCCCGGTCAGCCCGTCGGTGATCGCCATCTCCATCGTCTGCTGGACGCAGTCGCGCAGACTGTCGGCATAGCGCTTGCGCCGGATCTGGGTCTTCACCCGGGCGCAGAGTTCCTGGCGCTCGACCGGGCGCTGCAGGTAGTCGTTGACCCCCATGTCGAGGCCACGGGCCAGCCGCACCCGATCGTCCTCGCCGACCAGGAGCAGGATCGGCAGCATCCGGGTGCGGTCGAGCGAACGCAATTGCGACACCAGCCGCAGCGCATCGAAATTGGCGAGGTCGAGGGAGACGATCACCAGATCCCAGTCGCCCTCGGTGGCGCGGAACAGCGCCTGCTGCGGGTCGGGCTCGATGGTCAGCGCGTGGCGGTTGCCGAGGGCGGCGGCGAGCCGCTCGCTCGACGAACGCCGATCGTCGACGACCAGCACGTTGCCGCGCAATTCCTGGGAAAAGAGCAACGGATCGAAAGCATCTTCGAGCCCCATGTCGCGGCCGACGTTGGAGCGCATGCGCAGCTCGTCGGTCAGCATCTTGAGACGGATGAGACTCTTCACCCGGGTGATCAGCGCCGTGTCGTTGACCGGCTTGGTGAGGAAGTCGTCCGCCCCCGCCTCGAGCCCCTTGATCCGGTCGGCGATCTGGTCGAGCGCCGTCACCATGATCACCGGTACGTGGACGGTGCGCGAATCGGCCTTGAGCCGCCGGCAGACTTCGAACCCGTCCATGCCGGGCATCATGACGTCGAGCAGGACGATGTCCGGCGCCTTCTGGAGGCAGGCGGCGAGCGCTTCCTCTCCCGAAAGGGCCGTCATCACGTCGAAATACTCGGCCGTCAGCCGCGCCTCGAGCAGCTTCACATTGGCGGGGATGTCGTCGACGACCAGAACTCGACCCGTCATCACTCAACTCTCGAACGAGGTGCGCTCAGGCGTCACCGAGATAGGACCGCACCGTCTCGAGGAACTTGCCCACCGAGATCGGCTTGGAGATGTAGGCCTCGCAACCGCCCTGGCGGATGCGTTCCTCGTCGCCCTTCATGGCGAAGGCGGTCACCGCGATCACCGGGATGGACTTGAGGTCGTCGTCCTCCTTCAGCCATTTCGTCACCTCGAGGCCGGAGACCTCGGGCAACTGGATGTCCATGAGGATCAGATCGGGACGGTCGGCCCGTGCGATCTCCATCGCGTCGAAGCCGTTGCGGCTCTGCAGCGTCCTGTAGCCGTGCGCCTCCAATAAATCGTGGAAGAGCTTCATGTTGAGCTCGTTGTCCTCCACGATGAGGACGGTTTTCGCCATCACACCTTCCCCCGACCACGACCCCGTGATCGCCCCGTCGAATTCGGCAGTTGCCGCATCCTCATTCGGGTTCGACACTAGCATCGATTCCTTTCCGAAAGGAAAAGGGGGCCGAAAAGGCGGGTTTCGCGATGTATACACGCTCTGCTCGTACCAGCCGCGAAGACGCCGAGGCGCTCGCCGTCGACGCCCTGACCTTCCTCGCCGAGGACCCCGAGACCCTCGGCCGCTTTCTCGGCGCGACCGGTCTCGGCCCGGAGACGCTACGCGCCGCGGCCGGCGAACCGGGCTTCCTCGCCGCCGTCCTCGAGCATCTCATGGGCGACGAGACGCTGCTCCTCGTCTTCGCCGAACGCCGGCGCATCCGCCCCACCATGATCGCCGCCGCCCGTCACACCCTCGATCCCGTGTCCGAGCGATGAGCGACCTGTCGCCGGTCGCCCGCGACGCCCTCGACCGACTCGATCTCGGCGCTCGCCCGCTCCTCGTCGTCGACGTCGACGAGGAGCGGGCGAGCGCTTCGTCTCCCACCTCGAAGCCTTCATCGGCCGGCAGGGCTACCGTCTGGAGGTGCGCTCCTTCGGCATCACCGGCAACGTCTCGCGCCTCGGCTCCTGCCGCGCCGTGCCGGCCCCGGAGGTGGCGGCGCTGATCGCCGGTTTCTTCGCGGCCCACGTCCACGATCAGGAACCGGTTCCCGGCGCCGCGGCGGTGCTCGCCCACCTCGCCGCTCACCTCGACGTGGTGCTGCTCACCAACGTCCCGGCCGAGCACGCCGAAAGGCGCGCCGCCCGCCTCGCCCAGCTCGGGATGGACTACCCGGTCGTCGCCAACGAAGGCCCCAAGGGTCCGGCGGTGGCCCGGATGGCCGGCCGAGCGGCCGGGCCCCTGTTCTTCGTAGACGACGGGCCGACGAACCTCGCCTCGGTGCGTGACGCCGGCGTCGAGGCGCGCCTCGTCCATTTCGTCGACGACCCGCGCTACTTCCGCCTCGCTCCCGACGTCCCGGGCACATGGCTGAAGACCCGCGACTGGGCGGAAGTGGCGAGGCGGATCGAGGCGGAAATGGGAGCGGAGAGCGAGGCCGAGACGTGATTCGGCCGCGATCCATCGCGATCGGGAGCGGCCCCGGGCATGTCCGGCGCGGCTCCGCCGGTCGATCACGCCCGATCGGCCTCCGCCGGGACCCATGGCCGATCAGCTCGACAGACGAGGCTTGTGGGTTTTCGAGGGACCGATCGTACAGGTCATGTTGTAGACGAAGTCGAGGAAATTGGTGTCGCCTCCGTCCTCGACGTTGGAAGTCGCCCCACCCGAAGTATTGCAACTCCCCGTCGTGCGGATCCAAGTCGATGCGTTGGCCGCATCGCTGTACTTCGTGATCGGGTTCACCAACTTGCCCGTATAGGTGAGATCCTCGTAGATCACCAGCCCGACACCGTAGGTCTCGTAGGGACCGACGGTGATTGTCTTCGTGACGCCCGCCGATGGGGTCAGCGTCTTGGTGCCGACACCGTTCTTGTAGGTGTAACGATAGGTCAGGACGGTCGATTGGCTGTTGATCGCCCCGTTGGCACCACGAGTGAAGAGGAAGACGTCCTTCGAATAGGCCCCCTGGGCCGACACCGATTTGAAGGTGGCGCTGGCGAGCACCTGGGGAACCGGAACGGCTTTCGATGTCGCCGCGATCTCCAGCGTCTGGACGCCGATGATGGCGCTGAAGGTGGTCGTGATCGAGACTTTGGCCGTGCCGACGATGTTCTCACCGCTCGTCGAGAACGAGAGATTCGACACCGTCGCCTCCGGGTTGGAGAAGTTCGCGTTGAAGACCGAGGTGGAGAGCACGCTGTCGAGTTTCCCCGTCGCGGCACTCGCCAAGGTCGCGGCGTCGAGCGCCTGTTGGACCCCGGCGCGGCCGCGAGCCATCCGGTCGTAATCGACGACCATACCGAGGGCGATGACGAAGGGGACCGAAGCGAAAGCCGCCACCATCCCGAGGTTCCCGCCTCGATCCTCGAACAGATCCCGCAGACGCCGAACGGGATTTCCCGTCCCCGCGACACGCGACATCGAATGGTGCTCGTCTTTCTCGTTCATCGAAGGTGTCCGGATGGATCACATGACCGTACGGTAGAATCCCACAGGGGTGATTAAGGCCACGTTGATCCGACACCGAACGATGATCGCGCCCGCCGCCGCCATGAGGATGGCGTTCTCGCCGGCATCGGCCCCCGGGCGACCGGTTTCGAGGACGCTCGGCCGTGAAGGTCGCGGTGGAAGCGATCGAGGGGGCATCGCTCGCGCCGTCTCCCGGCGCTATCATCGTCGCCGATGAGCGATACCCTCGCCCCTGCCCCGGTGCCGCGCCCGAAGGCGTTCTGCCGCGACTGCTTCACCGCCGTCCGGCCGAGGGCGGCGCGCTGTCCGAAATGCGGCGGCCCGCGTCTCCTCGCCCACCCCGAACTCCCCGATCTCGCCCTCGCCCACATCGACTGCGACGCCTTCTACGCCTCGGTGGAGAAGCGCGACGACCCGTCCCTGCGCGACAAGCCGGTGATCGTCGGCGGGGGCAAGCGCGGCGTCGTCTCCACCGCCTGCTACATCGCCCGCATCCACGGCGTGAAGTCGGCGATGCCGATGTGGCAGGCGTTGGAGCGCTGCCCCCAAGCGGTGGTCATCCGGCCGAACATGGAGAAATACACCCGTGTCGGTCGCGAGATCCGCGCCCTGATGTTCGAGCTCACCCCGCTCGTCGAACCTCTGTCGATCGACGAGGCCTTCCTCGACCTCTCCGGCACCGAGCTTCTCCACCATGGACCGCCGGCGATGACGCTGGCCCGCTTCGCTCGGCGCATCGAGACGGAACTCGGCCTCTCGGTCTCGGTCGGCCTCTCCCACAACAAGTTCCTCGCCAAGATCGCCTCCGACCTCGACAAGCCGCGCGGCTTCTCGGTCATCGGCCGCATCGAGACCCTCGACTTCCTCGCCCCCCGTCCGGTCTCGACCATCTGGGGCGTCGGCAGGGCGACCGCCGCGGCGCTGGAGGCCGAGGGCCTGCGCACCGTCGCCGACCTCCGCAAGGCCGACGAAGGCCGCCTGATGCGCCGCTTCGGCGTCCTCGGCCGGCGCCTGCGCCAACTCGCCTTCGGCGAAGACGCCCGCGTCGTCGAGCCCGATCAGGAGATCAAATCGATCTCCAATGAACTGACGCTGGAGACCGACGTCTCCGACCCGCGCGAACTGGAGAAGATCCTGTTCCGGCTCGCCACCAAGGTCTCCGGCCGACTCAAGGCGCACGCCATCGGCGGCTGGACGGTGCAACTGAAGCTCAAGACGCCCGACTTCAAGGGTCTGACCCGCGCCCGCCGCCTCGCCGATCCGACGGCGCTCGCCGACCGCATCTTCCGCACCGGCCTCGACCTCCTGACGAAGGAGTGCGACGGCCGCCGCTTCCGCCTGATCGGCATCGGCGTCTCCGACCTCGTGCCGATCGATTTCTGCGATCCGCCCGACCTCGTCGACGAGAACGCCGGCCGTCGTGCCCGCGCGGAGGCGGCGATCGACGACCTGCGTCGCCGCTTCGGATCCGACATCGTCGAACAGGGTCTGGTCTTCACCCCTCGCCCGAGAGCCGCGACGAAGCCGGCCGCGCGGAGTGATGCCGCCGAGCCGGACGGCGACGGCGAGGGCGAGGCGTGACGACCTCGGGCCGGTCCCTTCAGAGCAGCCCCAGCCCCGCCAACTCGCGCAGGAACTCCACCGGCAGATCGGCGACCGCCTCGCTTCTCAGATCGCGCGGCGATGCCTCGGCGTCGAGATAGCGCCAGCCCTGAAACGGCCGATGGGGCCGCGACTCGACCTCGATCAATTCGCCGGAGAGCACGATGTCGCAATGCGGCACCCCGGCCGCGTCCTTCACCGCGCGCAATGCGAGGATCTCTTCGCGAACCCGGATCTGCCCCTTGATCACCCAATAGAGCGAACCGCCCGGCACGATCTCGTCGATCCGCTTGGGCATCATCCGGGTGCGATGGACATGGACCGGTTCGAGCCCGCGCCGCTTCTTCTCGGCGATGGTCGCGCCGATCCAGTGGGCGAGATCGTCGATGCCGTCGCAACCGACGCAGAGTTTGATCAGGTTGAGTGCCATCGACGTCCCGGGCGAAGAGCGCTTGCGCCGACGATCCTACCCCGCCCGCCGCGGCCGGACCACCGCCGGCGCCCGATGGTCCACCGCCGATCGCCTCACGCCTCGACCTCGTCCGCCGCCACGATCTCGGTTTCGGCGTCCGCCCCCGCCTTCCAGGCGAGGAAGGCGGGCAGCGTCAGCACCGCGTCCATGTAGGCCCGTGTGTCGGCCGCCACCGGCCAGGAATAGGTGTCGAGCCGCGTCACCACCGGCGCGAACATGGCGTCTGCCGCGGTGAACGCGCCGAAGAGGAACGGCCCCTCCGCCCCGAACCGGGCTCGCGCGTCGCGCCAGGCGGCGACGATGCGGGTGACGTCGGCCGCCGCCGCCGGACCGCGGTCCTTGAAGGCGAAGCGGCGCCGAAGGTTCATCGGGCAGGCCGCGCGCAACCCGGTGAAGCCGGCGTGCATCTCGTTGGAAAGAGCCCGGGCGAGCGCCCGCGCCGCCCTATCCCGAGGCCAGATCGCCAGATCTGGGAAACTCTCTGCGAGAAATTCGACGATGGCCAGGGTCTCGTGGACATGGATGTCGCCGTCGACGAGGCACGGCACCTTGCCCGAGGCCGAATACCTCATCACCGTCGGCTTGAAATCAGGCGTGTCGAGCAACACCGGTACCTCCTCGAAGGGGATGCCGAAATGGGTCATCAGCAACCACGGCCGGAGCGACCACGACGAATAGCGCTTGTTGCCGATGACGAGCTTCAGGACGGTCATGCCGCTTCTCCCCTCGGGTTCGGTCGGCGACGACGCTGGCACCGTCGCCCGCCTCCGTCCAACCGATTTTTCTGATGGGGTGCGTCAACCGCTTTGAAGCGACACCGCGATCGCGATCCGGCCGCGCCACCGCAACGCGCGACCGGCCCGCCTTCCCGGCGCCGAACTTTCGTATTAACGAGGAGAAATGACCCCCTTCAGTTCCTTGGATCTCATCGCTCTCGTCTGGTTCGTCGTCGCCTGGGGCGGCTTCGGCGTCATCGTCGATCTGACCCGCATCGGCGGCCCGTCGCTGTCGCGCCTGATGAACGTCGAACGCCGGCGCTGGATGCGCGAGATGGCCGCCCGTGAGGTGCGCATCGTCGACACCGCGATCATGGCGAGCCTGCAGAACGGCACCGCCTTCTTCGCCTCGACCTCGTTGATCGCGCTCGGCGGCGCCTTCACCCTGCTCAACCAGACCGACCGGATGATGGCGATCTTCCGCGATCTGCCCTTCCACATCGTCCCGACCGCCGGCGAGCTCGAGATCAAGATCGCCATGCTGGTGGTGATCTACGGCTACGCCTTCTTCAAGTTCGGCTGGGCCTACCGTCTGTTCAACTACTCGGCCGTGCTGATCGGCGCGGTGCCCGCCGCCGACCATCCGGACGCGGCGGCGCGCGAACGGGCGATCGAGCGGGCCGCCGAGATGCAGATCGACGCCGGCCAGCACTTCCATTGGGGGCTCCGGGCGCTGTTCTTCTCGCTCGGCCTCTTCGGCTGGTTCATCGACGCGCGCGTCTTCCTCGCCACCACCACCTTCATCCTCGCCGTACTGGTGCGGCGCCAATACCTGTCGAAGGCGCGGACGGCGCTCCTGAAATCGGCGATGGCGGAAGACAACGCCGGCTGATCGCCCCGGCGGGCCGTCACGGTGCCGGGTGCAACTCGGCGGCGCGGCCGGAGAGCCGATAACCGAGGATGCCGAGCCATTCCTTGACCGCCAGGTCGGCGCTCTTCATCCCCCACAACATCGGCGGGCGGAAGCCGATGCGCCCGGTGGTGACGTAGGCGGACGGACGGGCGACGATCGCCGTCCAGCCGGCGGCACGGAAGGCGGCGATCGCCCGCGGCATGTGGTAACCGGTGGTCACCAGCCACCAGCGCGCGCCCGGCGCCGGCTTCACCAGATCGCGGCTGGCCACCGCGTTCTCCCAGGTGGTGCGCGACCCTTCCTCGAGCACCAGCCGGGCGGGGTCGACACCGACGGCGACGAAGAGCCGCTTCATCAGCTCGGCCTCCGATACATCGACCTCGACGATCAGCGCGTTGGAACCGCCGGAGAGCACGATCGGCACGTCGGGGAAGCGCTTCGCCAGATCCGCCACCTCGAACACTGCCGCGGCCCCTTCGCCGAGGCCGACGACACCGCGCGCCGCGAGCATGCGCGCATCGGTGAAGCCGCCGAGCACGACGATGCCGACGGGCGGCGGCGCGTCGGCGGCGGGCATTGGGAAGCGGTCCTCGAGTTCGGTGAGCAGGAAGGGGCCGAGCGGCGTCAGCGTCAGAACCCCGAGGAGTGCGAGGCCGAGGCCGCCGAGCGCCCGTCCGATCCTGCGCAGTCCCACCGCGCCGGCGAGGAGCCCGGCGACGATCAGCAGCACCGTCAGCGTCGACGGCTGGGCGAAGAGGAAGGCCACCTTCGACAGCGTGAAGAACATCTCGCCCTCCTCGAGCGGCGTCGTCCTCGCGCCGGCGCCGCAACGTCAGAGGGCCTCTTTCGAGGCCCTCGTCACATTCTCCGGTGGCGACCGTCGCCTCAGCCGAGGTCGGCGATGGTCTTGATCACCTTGCCGACCAGACCGTACTCGATCGCCTCATTCGGCCCCATCCAGTAGTCGCGGTCGGTGTCCTTCTCGACCCGCTCCAGCGACTGGCCGGTGGCGTCGGCGAACATCTGATTGAGGCGGTCGCGCATCTTGAGGATCTCGCGCGCCTGGATCTCGATGTCCGTGGCCGGACCTCCGGCGCCGCCGGACGGCTGATGCAGCAGGAAGCGGGTGTTGGGCAGGCAGAAGCGCTGCTCCTTGGGCACCGAGATGTAGATCAGCGCACCGGCCGAGGCGACCCAGCCGACGCCGATCATTCTGACCGGAACCGGCACGAAGCGGATCATGTCGTGGATCATGTCGCCGGATTCGACGTGGCCGCCGGGCGAACAGACGATGATGTTGATCGGTTCCTTCGACACGTGGCTGAGCGCCAGCAGACGGGCGGTGACGTCGCGCGCCAGCTCCTGGGTGATAGAGCCGGTGATCAGAACCGTTCGAGCGTCGAAGAGATGCTTGTCGACCGGCACCGAGGGCGGCGTCTTGGTCTTCTCGTCGTCCTCTTCCTCGTCGAGGCGGGTGAACCAATAGGTCTTGGGGTTCTTGATCATGGCGCGTCCGGATGAGTGGCGGCGGGATGTGTGTGACCAAGATGTAGTGGCCTCGCCGGGACGTGTCGACCCCGCTCGACAAAGATGCTCAACGACGACGGAGCCGACCTCACATCGATTCTGAGAGATTTCAGACAAACCATTGTTTGTGCATAGCTCCATCGATCGACGTACCCAGTGTGGTTCCGCTCGTCCGCCGCAACCCGTCACCGTGCCGCCGTGCTAGGATGGGAAACCATCGCGGGGGTGTTCCGATGTGGTCCTTCTCGATTCTCCGCTCGCTTCGCCTCGTCCTCGCCACCTGGCCGTTCGTCGTCCTGCGCGTTCTCGTGCTCGGCGGCCTCTCGCTCGCCTTCGTCGCCGCCGTTGCGGGCGGCGCCGGTCTCGGCTGGACCGTCGGCCACGTCGGCGGCGCGGAATTCCGAGCCGGCGCCACCGTCTGGGGCGGGGTGATCGGCGCCGTCGGCGCGATGGTCTGGGTATGGAGCCTTCGGGAATACCTCCTCTACATGATCACCGCCGGCCACGTCGCGGCGATGGTCATGGTCCACGACGGTCGTCCGCTGCCCTCGGGCCGGGCCAAGATCACCCACGCCGTCGCCGCCGTGAAGACTCGCTTCGGCGAGATCCACCTGCTCTTCGTCCTCGACCAGTTGGTCAAGGGTGCGGTGAGAGCGGTGACCGGCCTCGTCGGCGGAGCCGACCTCTTCTCCTTCCTGCCCGGCCTGCGACCGCTGTTCCGATTCCTCGGCGCGGTGCTGCGGATGTCGACGAGCTTCATCGACGAGGTGGTGCTCGCCCGCGAGATCCGTATCGCTTCCGACGACCCCTGGACCACCGCCCGCCACGGCATCGTCCTCTATGCCCAGAACGCGAAGGCGATCCTGTGGAACGCCGTCTGGCTGACGCTCTTCCGCTGGCTGATGGCTGTGCTCCTGTTCGTCTTCCTGCTCGCGCCGGTCGGCATCCTCGCCCTGATCGTGCCGGGTCCGACCACCGCCTGGGCGGTGATCTTCACTCTTCTCTTCGCCCTGGCGGCGCAGCGCGCGGTGATCGATCCCTTCCTGATCGCCTCGACCATGCAGGTCTATTTCGCCCGCACCGAGGGCCAGACGCCCGATCCGGACTGGGACGAGAAGCTCGCCGCCGCTTCGGCACCGTTCCGCGACCTCGTCGACCGCGCCCGCGGCGCCTTCGCCGGCGCGGCTTGATCGGCGGGCCTCCGCCGGAGGCTCACTTGCGCCCGAAGCAGACCTTCTCGAACCGCTTCAGCGGCTCCTCGATCCCGGCACGCGGCGGGATCGGCTCGAGCGGCAGTTCGACCGGCTCGCCGTTTTCCACCTGGAGCACGATCGGCCCCGGCGCCTTCAGCACCGGCAGCAACTGCTTCGCCATTCGCTTCCGGGCCGCGGCGTCGAAGTCAGCCTCGTGCATGAATTTCGGGCCGCCCCCGTCGGGATCGGGTTCGATGTCGCCGTAGACGACGTGGTCGGCATCGGCGACCGTGAGCACGAGACCCACTCCGGACGCCCGCTCCGGCAGCCCCCCGACTCCCACCGACGAGACGAAGAACTCGTCGACGTCGCGCAGGCAGCCGATCAGCAGGATGCGCGGCCCCCCCGCCTCGGGAACCCATTTGAGGAATGCGCGACCCCGCGGGTCGGTGGCGACCGACCAACCGGCCGGATCGCCCTCGTCGGCGACGATCGGGCTCGGCACCGTCGCGAGCACCGCCACCGCGGCGGCGGCGATGACCAGGGTTCTCGGTGAACGGATCGACATGTCGGCCTCCTTCGGTCGCGGGAGCGGATCACCCGGCCCGCCGCCGACGCCCTCAATCGAGGAACGGCAGATTGGCGCAGACCAGCCTGCCGGTCTTCCCGTCGATCACCAGCCAGCCGTCGATCGGCCCGCCATCGTGATCGCGGGCGGCCTTCACCACCACGCGGAAGGCCCAGACCGGGCTCGCCCCGCCACCGCAGACGGTGGCGCTGCGCGGTCCGAAGCGGCGCTCGGTGATGTTGGCGAGCACCTGCCGCTCGTCGTCGCCGTAGGGATCGCCCTTCAGGATCTCGACGGCCCGGGCGAGGGCCCGTTTCTCGGTGATCTCGGCGGCGGAGAGCGGCGACGCCAACAGCGGCATGGCCGCGGCGGCGATGAGAAGGAACGAGAAGCGACGCATGGCGGACCCCCGGGCGGCGGTGTCTCGGATCATCCTTGCGAAAGTCCAGTCTAGCGCTTCGCCGTCGAGCCGCCATGATCCGCCGCAACCGCGACATCGTCGCCGCGCCGTCAGCCGATCTCCACCCGGTTCCGCCCGTTGCTCTTGGCCCGATAGAGAGCGACGTCGGCCCGCGAGATCAGTTGCTGATAGTCGGGATGGTCGTCGTGGACCGCGGCCCCGATGCTGGCGGTGACCGTGACCGATTGGCCGTTGGGCAGCGGCACCGAGCTGCCGGCGATGCGCTTGCGCAACTTTTCGAGCACCTTGCCGACGTCCTCGTCGGTCACGTCGGTCAGGCAGATCAGGAATTCCTCGCCGCCATAGCGGAAGGCGAAGTCGCCCGCGCGCAGTTCGTTGGCGATGGTGGCGGCGGTGTATTGCAGCACCACGTCCCCGGCGTCGTGGCCGAGCTGGTCGTTGACCGACTTGAACTCGTCGAGGTCGAGCAAGGCCACCGCGAAGCTGCGATCCCGGTGCTTGCGGGTGATCGCCACCTCTCGGCCGAGGACGATCGGAACGAAGCGACGCGACAGCAGGCGGGTCAACGGATCGCGACCGTTCTCCACCTCGATCTGGATCTCGAAGACGGTGTTGAGGTGGAACTTGATCGCCGAGATTTCGGCGTCGAGCAGTTCGGTCGGCGACGTGGCCCCACTCGTCGCTCCGTCGAAGCGCTCGAGCGCCAGGCGCGGCACGATCTGCTCGTCGATGCGCCGGATGCTCTCCTCGATGAGCGGAACCTCCGGGGCGCCGTCGAGCACCGCCAACCCCTTGTGGCGGAACCAGCGACCGAACTCCGATTTCGCCAGCGGCGGCAGATTGCGGGGGATCGGCCGGTGGAGCGCCAACAGGACGGAGTGCGACCACTCCATCAGCCAGGCGCGCTGGCGTTCGCGCTCTACCTGCAGGTTCTGCGCCAGGGCGAAGAGGCGATAGGCTTCGTCGGTGCGGGCGATCCGCTCGGAACTGCCGACGAAGCTGGTGATGATCACGGCACGCGAGACGTCCATCGTCACGCCGACCCAGTCGGCCGCCGCCAGCAGTTGAACCCGATCGAGCGTCGTCTCGACGAGCCGGTGGATGACGAGACTGCGCAGCGCGCTCATGCCGCGCACCATCAGGTCCGGCGGCAGCCCGATGCGGGCGTGGACCTCGCCGATCTGCTTCTGATAGGCGACGACGGCGGCGACCTCGGCCTCGGACTCCGCCGAGAACAGATGGTCGAACCAGTCGGCGAGCAACCGGATGATCCGCTCGCGCCGATCCTCACCGGGCAGGAAGCGGGCCGCGTCCTCGTCCTGCTCCAACCCGGCGTAGAAACCTTCGATGAACGGGATGCGATGGGCCAGGACGATGCCTCGCACCTGACGGCGAACCTCTGCCGGGCACTCCCGAAAGGCGGTCAGGTAGCTGCGCACCGCCTCGGGCACGGCCCCGTCGATCCGTTCGTGCACGTCGTTCATGGCCCCTCCGCTGATATGTCGGATCGGCACAGGACTAGTCCAAAGGTCGGATGACGTCCAGCGCCCACGACCGGACGTTCCTCCGCTCGGGCCCTTCGCGTTCGAGGCGCAGGTCGGATCAGGCGGTGCGCTCGAACAGCCGTCGACCGATCAGCATTCGGCGGATTTCGCTCGTCCCGGCGCCGATCTCGTAGAGCTTGGCGTCGCGCAGCAGCCTCCCCGTCGGGCTCTCGTTGACGTAGCCCATGCCGCCGAGCAGTTGGATGGCGTCGAGCGCCGCCTTGGTCGCCCGTTCGGCGGCGAACAGGATGGCGCCGGCGGAGTCCTCGCGGGTGGTCTGGCCTCGATCGCAGGCGCGCGCCACCGCATAGACGTAGGCGCGCGAGGCGTTGAGCTCGACGTACATGTCGGCGACCTTGGCCTGAACCAGTTGGAAGGTGCCGATCGGCGCCCCGAACTGCTTGCGCTCGTGGACGTAGGGCAGGACGATGTCGAGGGCGGCCTGCGCGATGCCGAGCGGTCCGGCGGCGAGCACGGCGCGTTCGTAGTCGAGGCCCGACATCAGCACGTTGACGCCCTTGCCGACGGTGCCCAGCACGTTCTCCTCCGGCACCTCGCAGTCCTCGAACACCAACTCACCGGTCTCCGAGCCGCGCATGCCGAGCTTGTCGAGCTTCTGGGCCACCGAGAAGCCCTTGAACGACTTCTCGATCAGGAAGGCGGTGATGCCCTTCGGACCGGCCGACGGATCGGTCTTGGCGTAGACGATCAGCGTGTCTGCCGACGGCCCGTTGGTGATCCAGAGTTTCGTGCCGTTGAGGACGTAACGGTCGCCCTTCTTGTCGGCCCTGAGCTTCATCGACACGACGTCGGAACCGGCGCCCGGCTCGGACATGGCGAGGCCGCCGAGATGTTCGCCGGAGACCAGCTTGCCGAGATAGCGCCGCTTCTGGTCATCGTTGGCCCAACGCCGCATCTGGTTGATGCAGAGATTGGAATGCGCGCCGTATGAGAGGCCGATCGAGCCGGAGGCCCGCGAGATCTCCTCCATGGCGATGCAGTGCTCGAGATAGCCGAGCCCGGCGCCGCCCCACTCCTCCTCCACCGTGATGCCGTGCAGGCCCAGCGCTCCCATCTCCGGCCAGAGATGGCGCGGGAACCAGTCCTCGCGATCGATCTTCTCGGCGAGCGGCGCGATCGTGTCCTGCGCATAGCCGCGCACGGTGTCGCGCAGCATCTCGGCGGTCTCGCCGAGGCCGAAATCGAAGACGGGGCTGGTGTTCGGGATCATGGTTTCCTCCAGGCGAGGCGGCCCTCTGACGGGGCACGGCGCATCGCTCGACTTTTTCTAACGGACGTTCGTTTGTTGTCAATTCCGGTGAATGGTACGTGGCGCGGCGCGAGCGGGACACGGGAACGGCGTTGGAGAGAGGTTAGTCGGCGGCGGGGTGGCCGGCAATGGCGCGGGAGGATGCCGAAAGGCGCAATGGGCGCCCGAGGTGTCCTCCGCCCCATCCCCCCGTCATCGCCGGGCCCGACCCGGCAACCCGGCCGAGCCCCGACACGCGCGCGGGGCGGCGGGACATCCCAGCGGTCTCTCCACTCGCGGCTCGGCCTCATGGGTCCCCGGTCGAGCCCGGGGGGTAGGGCGTGAGGAGGTCGGGTGGGCAAATCGAGGGCGCTCCCGAGCGGGCGACGGATCGGCCGGGTCGAGGACCGCCGGTCCTGCGCCGTCGTCGGGCCGGCGGCGGGTTCCGCTTTGGGCGATTCCGCCCGACGGCGCGCCCCTCACGCCGCCCCGAACCACCAGGTCGCCAACCCGAGCACGGCGAAGAAGCCGACGCAGTCGGTGACGGTGGTGACGAAGACGCCGGAGATCACCGCCGGATCGCCGCCGAACTTCTCGATCACCAGCGGGATACCGACCCCGGCGAGCCCGGCCGCGATCAGGTTCAGCACCATCGCGCCGCCGACCACCATGCCGAGCTGGATCTGGCCGTACCACGCCCACACCGACACGCCGACGATCACCGCGAAGGCGAGGCCGTTGAGGAAGGCGACCATCACCTCGCGATTGACGAAGCGGGCGAGATTGAGGGAACCGACCTCACGGGTGGCGAGCGCACGCACCGCCACGGTCATCGTCTGGGTGGCGGCGACGCCCCCCTGCCCGGCCACGACGGGGGCCAACGCGGCGAGCGCCACGATGCGGGCGATGGTGTCCTCGAAGAGCCCGATGACGCTGGCCGCCAGGAAGGCGGTGAGCAGATTGACGAAGAGCCAAGTGAAGCGGTTGCGGGTGGCGTACCAGACGGTGTCGGAGATCTCTTCGTCGCCGACGCCGGCCAGCGCGCGCAGGTCCTCTTCCGCCTCTTCCTTGACGACGTCGACGACGTCGTCGGCGGTGACCACGCCGACCAGCCGGTCGCCCTCGTCGAGCACCGGCATCGAGATCAGGTCGTAGCGCTCGAACAGGCGGGCGACTTCTTCGCGGTCCTCGTCGACCCGGGCGGTGACGCGCACCTCGTCGACGATGTCGCCCACCGGGATCAGCCGCTTGGCCCTGAGGATCTTGTCGAGCGCCACCGTGCCGACCAGCCGGAAGGAGGGCTCGACGACGTGGATCTCGTAGAAGTCGTCCGGCAGATCTTCGGTCTCCCGGCAGTAGTCGATCACCTGCCCCACCGTCCAGTAGGGCGGCACGGCGATGAACTCCGTCTGCATCAGACGGCCGGCCGATTCCTCCGGATAGTCGAGCGAGCGCTCCAGGCTGAGCCGTTCGGCCGCCGGGAAGGTCTCGAGGATGGCGTCCTGCTTGGCCTCGTCGAGGTCCTCGAGGATGTAGACCGCGTCGTCGGAATCGAGGTCCTTGACGCCCTCGACCACGGTCTCGTGCGGCAGGTCGTCGATCAGTTGGACGCGCACCGTCTCGTCGACGTCGACGAGGGCGGAAAATTCGAACTCGTCGCCGAGCAGATGGACGAGGCGGGGCCGTTCGTCGGCATCGAGCGCCTCGATCAGGTCGGCGAGATCCGCCTCGTGCAGATCTTCGGCGAGGGCATGGAGACGTTCGACGTCGGCGGCGGCGATCGCCTCGGAGACGGCCTCGACGAAGTCGCGCGTGAGATCGCCGTCCTCGTCGCGCACCTCCGGCAGAGCCGGCGGCGGCGGGGGTGGGGGGGCGCTCGTGTCCGCGGCGGGCACGACGGGCGGCGCCGTGGCCTCGGCGCCGGGCGGGGCGATGTCTCTGTCGGTCACGGTCGTCTCCCGCCGGGATCGTTCGCGTCGGATGCGCGCCGAGATCTAGCCGTCGTCGGACCACGAGGCCAGCGGAAAACGACTTCTCTCCACCGCCTGCGGCAACGATGTGACCTCGGCGCGGAATGCCCCGAACGACCGGCGCACCGGCCGTCTCCCCGGCCACGGAACCGCCACCTTGCGCGACGAGACTGTGACCTCGTTAACGCGCCGTTGAGAAAATCGGCCCTAGATTGGTTAACGACATCTTGCGCCACCGCGTGTCGATGCAGCATCCGTATTTCCACGTGAGGGAGCGGATCACGCCTCGAGCCGGACGGCGCACCCACGGACCCGTCCGATGCCGACCGACCGGCGGCGCGGACCCCATCAGCGAAGACGGACGAGGGCGCCCCGGACCCGACCCGTCGTAGTGGAGTTCGACATGCGCCGTTCGTCCCTGCGTCGCCTCACCGTCCTCGGCGTCGGAGCCGCCGCCCTCGCCGCCGCGATGACGCCGGCCCCGGCGCAGCAGGCGCCGATGCAACTCGGCGCCCCCCTGCCCCGTCCGGTCGCCGCGCCGCAGCCGCATCCCGCCGCCGCCCCGCAGCCGGCCGAGGTCGGCACCGTGGCGAAGAAGCCGCAGGCTCTGCCGACCGCCGCACCGAAGCCCGCCGGTCCGGCCGTGGCCACGGCGAAGACCGCGACGCCGGCCCCCAAGCCCGCCGCCAAGCCGGCGGCGCCGGCGAAGGTCGCCGCTCCGAAGCCGGACGCCGCCGCCCTGCGCGCCGCCAATCTCGCCCGCGTCACCGGTCAGACGACCCCGGTGGTGCACCATCACGTCTTCGAGACGCCCAAGCCGACCGCCTGCCCGGGCAATCCGGACGCCATCGGCGTGTCGCGGGTGATGAAGGTCGACACCGAGGGCGGCTACTACGTCGGCCAGACCTATCAGACCCGCCTACCGCTGGAGCCGAAGGAGGTGGTGCTCACCTTCGACGACGGCCCGATGCAGGGCCGCACCGAGCGCGTGCTGGAGGCGCTCGACAAGGAGTGCACCAAGGCGTCGTTCTTCATCGTCGGTCAGATGGCCAAGGCCTATCCCGAGACCCTGCGCAAGACCGCCGCCAACGGCCACACCATCGCCTACCACACCATGACGCACCCGCTCACCATGGTGAAATGGCCGCTCGACAAGGCCCAGGCCAACGTCCGCGACGGCTGGCAGACGGTCGACCAGATCCTCTACGGCAAGGCCGGGGATGCCCCGGCGACGCCGTTCTTCCGCTATCCGGGCCTGTTCAATTCGAGGGCGCTGAACGACTGGTTCAACGGCCTCGACATGGGCGTCTGGGCGATCGACGCCGCCGGCAACGACTGGCTCAAGGGCTACATCACTCTGGCCGACGGCCCCAACGTGATGAACCGGGCGCTGGCAGAACTCGAGGCGCGTCAGGGCGGCATCTTGCTGCTGCACGACATCAAGGACAGCTCTTCCTCGATCGTCGGCCCGTTGCTCAGAGAACTGAAGAAGCGCGGCTACCGAATCGTCCACATCGTGCCGAAGACCCCGCCGCCGAAGCTGATCTCCGGCCCGATCCGCGGCGTCGTTCCGTCGATCGCCGAGACCACCGTGCCGGTCGACCAGAGGTCGCTCGACAATTTCGATGCCGGCAAGCGGCTCGCCCAGGAAGCCGCCGGCCGCTCCGGCAAGACCTCGGCCGCCGCCCTGCCGGCCTACGACGCCGGCCGCGCCTCGCCGGCGACGGCCCGCAACGCCGCGATGGCCGCCGAACTGCCACCACCCGAACCGGAGACGACCGGCGCCATCCCCGCCGCCCGGCCGAAGCCGGAGGACGGCTGGTTTTCCTCGACCGCCGCTTCCTTCCGCGGCATCGCTTCGGTGGTGGGCCTGCGTTGATCCCGCCCGGCCGCCGCATCCCTCGCGCCGTCGGAGCCTCTCCGGCGGCGTTTTCATGATGTCCGTCCGGAGGTGCCCGTGCGCCCGCTCGCCCTCGCCCTGACGCTCCTCCTCGCCCTCGCCGCACCGGTGCGAGCCGAGACCTGCCCGCGCTCGGACGCCCTCGGCACGTCGCGGGTGATGGAGGTGGCGATCCCCGCCGACGGCCTCTTCGTCGGCACCAAGAGCTATCGCGAGACCCTGCCGCTGGCGCCGAAGGAAGTGGTGCTGACCTTCGACGACGGCCCCGCCGGCCCCACCACCGACCGGGTCCTCGCCGCGCTCGAGGCGGAGTGCGTGAAGGCCACGTTCTTCGTCGTCGGGCGGATGGCGGCGGCCCGGCCCGAGCAGTTGCGCCGCATCGCCGCCTCCGGCCACACCGTCGGCCATCATTCGATGACCCACGTCATCATGAACACGGTGCCGCACGAGCGCGGCCGCGCCGATATCGAGCAGGGTTGGCGGACGGTCGACCGCATCCTGACCGGCGTGGAGGCGCCGCACCCCGCCACCCCCTTCTTCCGTTTCCCCGGCTTCGCACCGACTCGAGCGCTGTCGACCTGGCTGGCGGCGGAGCGGGTCGGCGTCTTCGGCGCCGACTTCTGGGGCTCCGACTGGACGAAGATCACCTCCGAGGCGCTGTTCGCCCAGGTCCTGCACCGGCTCGAGGAGAAGCAGGGTGGCATCCTGCTCCTGCACGACATCCACGCCCACACCGCCGCCATGGTTCCGGCGCTGCTGCGCGAGATGAAGGCACGCGGCTACCGCGTCGTCCACATCGTTCCGGCGAAGGCGTGAGTGGCGGCTCCGGCTCGGATCTCCCGACGCCACGCCGGTCGGGGATCGTCGCCCGCGCCCGTTCGAGGGGAATTTCGACGGGAGACGAAACCTCCCGAAACCGAAAAAGCCCCGGTCCGTTTCCGGAACCGGGGCTTTTCGAACTTCTCCGATGGTGCGGCCGATTGGACTCGAACCAACACGGGTCTCCCCACTAGCACCTCAAGCTAGCGCGTCTACCAATTCCGCCACGGCCGCGACCGGAGGAAGCCTTCGATCGGCGGTCGGCCGTTCGAAGTGGCGCTCATGTAACCCATCGGATTCACGGGATCAAGCACCGACGACGGGAAATCTGTGAGGAAAATTTCCGCCACCCGGCGGGTCGTCGCGATGCCGGCGGGAATCGCCCGCCCCGGCCTCTCAGATCTGGCGGACGTTGTCGCGCGGGCGGAAGCCCGGGGCACGCAGCAGCACCTCGGTGATGGTGATGCCGATGCGATCGCCGCGCAGCACGACCTGACCGGTGGCGACCGGTACGTCGTTGGCGAGGATCTGCACGTCGTCCTGCTCGCGTGCGTCGAGCTCGATCACCGCGCCGCGGCCCATGCGCAACAACTGGTGGATCGGGATGTGAGTCGTCCCGAGGACCACCGAGATGTCCAGGCCGATGTTGTCGAACGGTGTCATGTGCTACTGACCTCGCCGTGCCGGAGCAGTGCTTCGCGAACCCGACCTTGCCAGCACGATGGTTGACGAATGGTAAACACGCCGTCCCGAACCGACGCAGAAGGCCCGTCGAGCCGGCCGAGCCGCGACGATCTCGGCCATGGCGGGACCCTTCTGCCACGCCCCGGCTCGCCGCCGGTCGAATGGTTGGTCGAGGACGGCCTCGTGGCCTATCCCGAAGCCGTCGCCGAGATGGAGGCGCGGGTGGCGAGAATCGCCGAGGGCACCGCCGCCGAGCGCGTCTGGCTGGTCGAGCACCCGCCGCTCTACACCGCCGGCACCTCCGCCGTGGCGAGCGACCTGCTCGAGCCCGAGCGCTTCCCCGTCCACGCCACCGGCCGCGGCGGCGAATACACCTATCACGGCCCGGGCCAGCGGGTGGCCTACGTCATGCTCGACCTCACCCGTCGCCGCCAGGACCTGCGCGCCCACGTCGCGGCGCTGGAGGAATGGGTGATCGCCACGCTCTGGGCCCATCACGTACGCGGCGAGCGGCGCGAGGATCGCGTCGGCGTCTGGGTTCGCCGCCCCGAGAAACCGGAGATCGCGCCCGGCGTTCCGGCCGAGGACAAGATCGCCGCCATCGGCATCCGCGTGCGCCGCTGGGTGACGTTCCACGGCCTCGCGCTCAACGTCGAGCCCGACCTCTCCCACTTCGGCGGCATCGTGCCCTGCGGCATCCGCGGCCACGGCGTCACCTCGCTCGTCGACCTCGGCCTGCCGGTGACGATGAGCGACGTCGACGTGGTGATGAAGCGCGAATTCGAGGCGATCTTCGGACCGACGGTCGCGGTGTTCGAACGCTGAGCCGGTCACTCGGACATGCGGATCTGGAAACCCGGAGGCGGCTCCGCGCTCTCCTCGTGGCGTTCCAGCACCTCGACACGGGCGTGGTCGGGGCCGCGCCGGCAGCGCGAGATCATGTCGTCGACCGCCGTTGCCGAACCGGCGAAGACCGCCTCGACCGAACCGTCACGCCGATTCCGCACCCAGCCGGACAGGTCGAGCGACCTCGCGGTGCGCTCGATCCAAGCGCGAAATCCGACGCCCTGGACCCGACCGGAAAGGACCACTCTGTAGACGACCACCATCCAACTCCCGCCGGCACCCCGCCGGTCGGTCATTGATAACGGGGGACGCGGGGCTCGCGATACACGTGGAAACCCTGAGACCTGCCCGAAATGTCGTCAACGTCGGGCGGTCGCCGCCACCCCCGCGAAACGACGTCGGGCGCCGCGAGGGGCGCCCGATGAAGCATCCGCGGAGCGATCCGAGGATCACTCGAACTCGATGATCACCGCATCGACCGCGAGACTGTCGCCCGGCTTGGCCTTGATCGCCTTCACCTTGCCGTCGCGCTCGGCGCGCAGCACGTTCTGCATCTTCATCGCCTCGACCACCGCCAGCGTCGCCCCGGCCTTGATCTCCTCGCCTTCGGCGACGTCGATCGAGATGACCAGACCCGGCATCGGGCAGAGCAGGTACTTCGAGGTGTCCGGCGGCGCCTTGATCGGCATCAGCGCGTCGAGCGCCGCGGTGCGCGGCGAGAACACCTTGGCGATCGAAGTGGCGCCGCGATAGCGCAGCTCCCAGCCACCGATGATCGGGCGCACCTGCACGGTGATCGCCGTCTCGCCGATGTCGCCGCTCCACAGGAGATCGCCCGGCTGGAAGCGGGTCGAGACGGTCGCCGGCTCGGCATCGCCCTCGAACATCACCTCGAACTCGAGCGGCATGCCGACGAAGCCCGACGGCACGGTGACCGGCACGTGGTCGCCGTCGATCTTGACCACCCAGTCCTCGCGCAGGGTGCCCGGGTGGGGGCGCAGGCGGCCGGGCAGGTCGTCGAGGCGATCCTTGCGCAGGATCTCCATCGACAGCGCCACCGAGGCGAGCAGCTTGCGGTCCTCGGCATGCGGCACGTTGCCGGCGAAGCCGTCCGGGTACTCTTCCTTGATGAAGCCGGTGGAGAGCTTGCCCGATTTCCACCGCTCGTGGCCCATCAGCGAGGTCAGGAACGGGATGTTGTGCTGGATGCCGTCGATGACGAAGGCGTCGAGCGCATCGGCCTGGGCCTCGATCGCCTCGAGCCGGGTCGGCGCGTGGGTGACCAGCTTGGCGATCATCGGGTCGTAGTACATCGAGATCTCGCCGCCCTCGACGACGCCGGTGTCGTTCCTGACCGTGATGTCGCCATCGGTTCCCTCCTCCGGCGGCCGGTAGCGGGTGAGGCGACCGATCGAGGGGAGGAAGTTGCGGAACGGATCTTCGGCGTAGATGCGGCTCTCCACCGCCCAGCCGGTGAGCTTCACGTCGCCTTGCGTGAGCGCCAGCTTCTCGCCGTAGGCGACGCGGATCATCTGCTCGACGAGATCGACGCCGGTGACGAGTTCGGTGACGGGATGCTCGACCTGGAGACGGGTGTTCATCTCGAGGAAGTAGAAGTTCTTGTTCTGGTCGGCGACGAACTCGACGGTGCCGGCACTGTCGTAGTCGACCGCCTTGGCCAGAGCCACCGCCTGCTCGCCCATCTTCTTGCGGGTCGCCTCGTCGAGGAGCGGCGACGGCGCCTCTTCGATGACCTTCTGGTTGCGGCGCTGGATCGAGCACTCGCGTTCGCCGAGATAGATGACGTTGCCGTGCTTGTCGCCGAGGACCTGGATCTCGATGTGGCGCGGATCGACGATGAACTTCTCGACGAAGACGCGATCGTCGCCGAAGGAGGCGGCCGCCTCGTTCTTGGAGAGCTGGAAGCCCTCCCTGCACTCGGCGTCGTTCCAGGCGATGCGCATGCCCTTGCCGCCGCCGCCGGCGGAGGCCTTGATCATCACCGGATAGCCGATCTCGTTGGCGATCTTCACCGCGTGCTCGGCGTCCTCGATCACGCCCAGGTAGCCCGGCACGGTCGAGACCTCGGCGGCGTTGGCGAACTTCTTCGACTCGATCTTGTCGCCCATCGCCTCGATGGCGCGCGGGTTCGGACCGATGAAGACGATGCCCTCGTCCTTCAGCGCCCGGCAGAAGGAGGCGCGCTCGGAGAGGAAGCCGTAGCCGGGATGGACCGCCTCGGCGCCGGTCGCCTTGCAGGCCTCGATGATCTTGTCGGCGAGGAGATAGGACTGGGCGGCCTGCGGCGGGCCGATGTGGACGGCCTCGTCGGCCATCTCGACGTGCACGGCGTCACGATCGGCGTCGGAATAGACCGCGACGGTCGCGATACCCATCTTGCGCGCGGTCTTGATGACCCGGCAGGCGATCTCGCCACGGTTGGCGATGAGGATCTTCTTGAACATGTGTCGGCACCGGTCAGGTACGAGAGAAGAAGATGTCGGGCGGGTCCGGCGGAGGGCGGAAGCACGAGGATCCGGCGGTGGGCGCCGCGGCCCGGGCGCGAGCCCCGGGCCGGCGGCCTCCCGGCCTCACAGCGGAATGTTGTCGTGCTTCTTCCAGGGGTTCTCGAGGTGCTTGTTGCGCAGGAGCCTGAGGGCGCGGGCGATGCGGGAGCGCGTCGCGTGCGGCTTGATCACGTCGTCGATGTAGCCGCGCTCGGCCGCCACGAAAGGATTGGCGAAGCGGCGCTGATACTCGGCGGTGCGCGCCGCGATCTTCTCGGCGTCGCCCAGTTCCGAGCGGTAGAGAATCTCGACCGCGCCCTTGGCGCCCATCACCGCGATCTCGGCGGTCGGCCAGGCGTAGTTGAAGTCGCCGCGCAGGTGCTTCGACGACATGACGTCGTAGGCGCCGCCGTAGGCCTTGCGGGTGATGACCGTGACCTTCGGCACCGTCGCCTCGGCATAGGCGAAGAGCAGCTTGGCGCCGTGCTTGATCAGGCCGCCGTATTCCTGCGCCGTGCCGGGCAGGAAGCCGGGGACGTCGACGAAGGTGACGATCGGAATGTTGAAGCAGTCGCAGAAGCGCACGAAACGCGCCGCCTTCTTGGAGGCGTCGATGTCGAGAACCCCGGCCAGCACCATCGGCTGGTTGGCGACGATGCCGACGGTGCGCCCTTCCATGCGGGCGAAGCCGATGAGGATGTTCTTGGCGTGATTGGCCTGGATCTCGAAGAAGTCGCCCTCGTCGACCGTCTTCAGGATCAGCTCCTTCATGTCGTAGGGCTTGTTCGGGTTCTCCGGGATCAGACTGTCGAGAGAGAGCTCGACGCGGTTCGGATCGTCGGAGGTCTCGATCTCCGGCAGATCCGCCTTGTTGTTGACCGGCAGGAAGTCGATCAGCCGGCGCATCTGCAGCAGCGCCTCGACGTCGTTCTCGTAGGCGCCGTCGGAGACCGAGGACTTGGTGGTGTGGACGGAGGCGCCGCCCAGTTCCTCGGAGGTGACGATCTCGTTGGTCACCGTCTTCACCACGTCCGGGCCGGTCACGAACATGTAGCTCGTGTCGCGCACCATGAAGATGAAGTCGGTCATGGCGGGCGAGTAGACGTCGCCGCCGGCGCAGGGCCCCATGATGACGGAGATCTGCGGGATGACGCCCGAGGCCAGCACGTTGCGCTGGAAGACCTCGCCGTAGCCGCCGAGCGCCGCCACGCCCTCCTGGATGCGGGCGCCGCCGGCGTCGAACAGGCCGATGATCGGCGCGCGGTTGCGCAGCGCCATCTCCTGCAGCTTGACGATCTTCGCCGCGTGGGTCTCGGAGAGCGAGCCGCCGAACACGGTGAAGTCCTTGGCGAAGACGTAGACGGTGCGACCGTTGACGGTGCCGGAGCCGATGATGACGCCGTCACCGGGGAACTTCGTATCGGCCATGCCGAAATCGGTGCAGCGGTGCTCGACGTAGATGTCGATCTCTTCGAAGGAGTGCTCGTCGAGGAAGACCTCGATGCGTTCACGGGCGGTGAGCTTGCCGCGCTTGTGCTGGGCCTCGATGCGTTTACCGCCACCGCCGAGCCAGGCTTCGGTGCGACGACGTTCGAGTTCCGCGAGAATTTCCTTCATGGGAGCGGCCCCGTCTATTCGATGCGATCGGGGGCGGTGATTATCACGGCCCGCCCCCCCGGGATAGTGCCCCTAACGTAGGAGAACTTCACCCCTCGAGGCGTCGCGCGACCGCCGGCGCCGCCGCCGGACCGTCGCGGCGCGCCCGGCACCTTCCGTTGCGGTATCAGACACCCATGAAGGCGGCCGCGGCGTCGAATTCGACGCGGCGGAAGGCGAGCCGTCGCACGGCTTCGTCGTCGCGTCCCCACAACTCGGCGTTCCAGTCCTCGTCGAGATGGGCGAGCGCCCAGGCGGCGTCGCGATCGACCCGCCCCTCGGCCAGCGCCAGCGCCACCACGAAGGAACCGGTCAGGGTCGTGGCGGTGTGGAAGCCGGCGAGCCGCCACGGATCCCACGACGACAACCGACGCCTGAGCGCCGCCAGCCCCTCGCCGTCCTGGCGGACGTGGACGATGCCCTCGGCGACGAGCAGCCGGGCGCCGCAGGTCTCCTCGATCCAGTCGAGCAGCGGGTCCCACGCCGCCGTCTGGCGTTCCACCAGCCTCTCCGGTCCCTCGGCGCGATAGCAGACGAGGTCGGTCGCGGCATATTTCGCCGCGTCGTCGGCGACCTCGGCGAAGCGCTCGCTCACTCCGTCGATGACCGAATTGGCGAGGCGGGTGTGCGGCATCGTACCGGGATCGACGTGGACCCGCTGCCTCCGCCATTCCGCCGCGATCGCTTCGGCGAGATCGGCGCGCGGCGGGACGAGATCGCGCTTGCCCGGCGTCTTGATGCCTCGGCCGTCGAGGAGGACGCGGAAGCCCCCCGTCGCCACCGCCTCGACCGACACCTCCTTCCAGAAGCGCTTCGGCAGATCCTTGCGCATCGCCGCCTGGGCGCGCTTCACCGGGTCGGGTTCGAAGACCTCCGCCTCTACGGGAGTGGAGGGGTCGTACCAGAGGAGATCACGCATCGGTCGTCACCAGTCGAACAGATGGTCGAGGGTCGGAAGAAGCTCGTCGTAGCGGTCGAGCACCCGCAGTGCGCCGGCGCGCGTCAACGCGCTCGCGGCGTGGTAGCCCCAGCCGACGCCGATCGCGGCGATGCCCGCCGCCCCGGCCATCTCGACGTCGTAGGTGGTGTCGCCGATGATCACCGCCTTCTCGGGCGCCACCCCGGTCTCGGCGAGCGCCACGTGGATCATGCCCGGGTGCGGCTTCGACGGATTGCCGTCGGCGGTCTGGAGGGTGGCGAAGCGACCGTGGAGATCGTGCAGATCGAGGATCGCCCGCACGCCGCGCATCGACTTGCCGGTCGCCAGTCCGAGCAGCACGTCGTCGCGCGCCGAGAGCGCATCGAGTGCCTCGCGGGCACCGGGATAGAGCGGTTCCTGCTGCTCCGCCGTGGTCCTGAGGTCGAAGAAGGCCTCCTTGTAGGCGGCGGAGAGCGCCCGCACCTCGTCGTCGGCCTCCGCGCGGCCGATCAGCCGCGACATGGCGACGTCGAGCGACAGGCCGACGATGCCGAGCGTCTCGGCCCGCGACGGTGCCGGCAGGCCGCGAGCGGCGAAGGCGCGCGCCATGGCGGCGGCGATCATGTGTTGGCTGTCGATCAGCGTTCCGTCGACGTCGAAGAGCACGAGATACAAGGCCGGTCCCCGGTTTGAGCGAGCGGCTCGATAGCACGGATCGCCGCGAGGGTCAGCCGGAAGCGACGTCCGGCTCGGCGATCGCCGTGAAGCCCGCCGGCGTCGGTGCGACGAAGGTCCTCGTTCCGCCCCGGCCGTCCGGCAGCACGAGCCGATGGGCGTGCAGCATCAGCCGCGGCGCCGACGCCGCCGCGCCGTAGAGCCGGTCGCCGAGAATCGGGTGGCCGAGGAGCGCGCAATGGACCCGCAACTGGTGTTGCCTTCCGCTCTCCGGCCGCAGTTCGACGAGGCTCCGCTCCCCGTCCGCCGCGGCCTCGACCACCGCCCAGCCGGTCGCCGCCGCCAGCCCGTCGGGGTCGTCGGCGCCGGCGGCGACCATGCGCCCGCCCTTCGCCGTCGCCACCTTCTTCAAGGGTGTCGCGATCCGCCCGGACGCCGGCCGCGGCACCCCCTCGACCACCGCCAGATAGACCTTGTCGACCGCCCGCGAGGCGAAGGCGCGGCCGAGCCGCTCGGCGAGACGCTCGTGCTTCGCCGCCACCAGGAGGCCGGACGTGTCCTTGTCGAGCCGGTGGACGAGTCGCGGCCGTTCACCGGCGGCGTCGACGAGCTTCGCCAAGATCGTGTCGAGATCGCCCGTGGTCCGCGTCCCCGGATGGACGGCGAGGCCGGAGGGCTTGTCGAAGACGACGAGTTCGTCGTCCTCGAAGAGGGTGATGCGGGCGAGGAGATCGCGCTCGGCCGCGTCCGGCCCCGCCCCCCTCGCCGGCTCGTTCGACGCGCGCGCCGCCGGATCGGCGATGCGGACCACCTGGCCCGCGCCGAGCGGGTCTGCCGCCCGCGCCCGTCGCCCGTCGACGGTGAGCCGACCCAGCCGCAGCAGCGCGACGGCCGAAGGAGCACCGGGCGCATGGATGCGCAGGAAGCGGTCGAGCCGCATCCCCTTCTCCGACGGGTGGACGACGCGTTCCATCCCCACCTCACTCTTCACGACGACGCCCGGGCCGCCTCACGCCGCGCGCATCGTCGCCATGAAGGCGTCGAGGTCGGCGATCTCGGCGGGGCTCATCCGCAGGCCGAGCTTGGTGCGCCGCCACACCACGTCCTCCGCCGTGCGCGCCCATTCCTCCGCCATCAGATAACAGACCTCGCGTTCGCTGAGGCCGGCGCCGAAGTCGCGGCCGAGCCCGGCGGCGCTCTTCGTCTCGCCGATGATGCGGGCCGCCCGCGTGCCGTAGGTGGAGACGAGGCGGCGGACGAGATCGGGCGCGAGGAACGGGCGTTCGCGGATCGTCGCGGCGATCAGCGCCTCGCGGCCCTCGACGGGGAAGTCGCCGCCCGGCAGCGTCGCCTCGGCGGTCCATCCCGCCTTCGCCGCACTCAGCGCCGGCAGGAGCGGCGCCAGCTTCTTCAGCACCGCCTCGGCGAGTCGGCGATAGGTGGTGAGCTTTCCGCCGTAGATCGACAGCACCGGCGCCCGCCCGGCCGCCGCATCGAGATCGAGGACGTAGTCGCGCGTCGCCGCCTTGGCCTCGCTCGCCCCGTCGTCGTAGAGCGGCCGGACGCCGGAGAAGCTCCACACCACGTCGTCGCGGCCGATCGGCCGGGCGAAATACTCGCTCGCCGCCGCGATCAGATAGGCGGTCTCCTCCTGCGAGCAGCGCGCCGCCGCCGGGTCGTCGCGGAAGTCGACGTCGGTGGTGCCGATCAGCGTGAAGTCGCCCTGATAGGGAATGGCGAAGATCACCCGCCCGTCGGCGTTCTGGAAGATGTAGGCGCGGTCGTGGTCGAAGAGCCGCCGGGTGACGATGTGCGAACCCTTGACGAGGCGCACCTTGGCCGGGGTCTTCGAGGCGAGCACGTCGCCGACCACGTCGGCGACCCACGGGCCGGCGGCGTTGACCAGGACGCGGGCGGTGATCTCGCCGCGCCCGCCGTCGGCGTCCTCCAGCGTCACCCGCCAATGGTCGGCGAGCCGTTCGGCCGCCACCACCCGGGTGCGGGTTGCAATCGTCGCGCCGCGATCGGCCGCGTCGCGCGCCGTGAGCACCACCAGCCGCGCGTCGTCGACCCGGGCATCGGAATATTCGAAGCCGCGCCGGAACATCCCCGCCTTCAGAGGCGCGCCGGCGACGTCGCGGGTCAGGTCCACCGTCCGGGTCGGCGGCAGCAGTTTTCGGCCGCCGATGTGGTCGTAGAGGAAGAGACCGAGCCGGAGCAGCCACGCCGGCCTGAGGCCGCGGTGGTGCGGCAGCACGAAGCGCAGCGGCTCGACGATGTGCGGCGCCATGCGCCAGACGATCTCGCGCTCGACCAGACTCTCGCGGACGAGCCGGAACTCGTAGAATTCCAAATAGCGCAGGCCGCCGTGGATCAGCTTGGTCGACCATGACGAAGTGCCGGACGCGAGATCGTTCATCTCCGAGAGATGCACCTTCAGGCCGCGCCCGGCCGCGTCGCGGGCGATGCCGCAGCCGTTGACGCCGCCGCCGATCACCGCGAGATCGTACATCATCGTCGAACTCCGCCTCCCATCCGAAAGTCGTACTCTTCGGAACGAAGCGGAGACATAGCACTCGGGTGGGGGCGGAGAAACCCCATCATCCGCACCCCGCCGTCTCGCCTCCTGCGCGGCTCGACCGCGGCCGCCGACCGTCCGCGACGCGGTTCGGAGGAGACCCGGCCGCTCGCGCATCGACATTTCGCGCCGAAGCGGAAAATCGCAAGATCATTGCTGGTGCGGGCGCGGTCGGTTCGCGATAGATGATCGACACGGACCGGCGCGCCCGCCGGTGCGCCCCAGATCGCTTCCGGACCCGCCCCGCGATGTGCGAACTCCTCGGCATGAGCGCCAACGTGCCCACCGACATCCGTTTCTCCTTCGCCGGCCTCGCGCGGCGCGGTGGCGCGACGGGGCCGCACGGCGACGGCTGGGGCATCACCTTCTACGAAGACCGCGGCTGCCGCTCCTTTCACGACCCGCAGCCCTCGGCGATGTCCGACATCGCCCGGCTGCTCGCCGCCTATCCGATCGCCAGCCGGGTGGTCGTCGCCCATGTGCGCCGCGCCAACCGGGGCTGCGTCGCACTGGAGAACACCCACCCCTTCACCCGCGAACTGTGGGGGCGGCCGTGGAGCTTCGCCCACAACGGCCAACTGAAGGGCGTCAAGCGGCTGGCGCTCGACCGCTTCCGCCCGATCGGCACCACCGACAGCGAGCATGCGTTCTGCTGGCTGATGGGCGAGCTCGCCGCGCGCTTTCCCCGCCTGCCCTCCTCCGCCCGGCTCGACGCCGCCCTGCCGCCGCTCTTCGCCCGGCTCGCCGAACGCGGCGTCTTCAACTGCCTGATGAGCGACGGCCGCACCCTCTATGCCCATTGCGGCAAGCGCCTCGCGGTGATCACCCGCCGCGCCCCCTTCGGCAAGGCGACGCTGGTCGACGACGACGTGCAGGTCGATTTCGCCGCCGAGACGACGCCGAACGACGTCGTCACCGTCGTCGCCACCCGACCGCTGACCCGCGACGAAGAGTGGCGCCATCTCGCCCCCGGCGAGACGCTGATCCTGCGCGACGGCGAGGTCTCGCCGACGCCGCGCGCGGCGTCTTCGACGAACCGTTAGGCCGACGTTCATCGGTGCGGCCCTAAGTAACGAACGTCTCGTGTGGCGAGCGCGCAGAAGGCGGTATGCGGCGCTACACCTCGCGATGGAGCGGGCTCCGCCCGCCGTCCGGCACCGCGATGGCGCGGACGGGTGGGTGAATGTGTGACGGCGCGTGGTCGAGATGACCCCCATCGACGTGATGATGATCGGCCCCTTCCCGTCCGACGCCGATCGGATCGAAGGCGGCGTTCAGGCTTCGCTCTTCGGATTGGCGAGCGAGCTCTCGACGCGCGCCGAGATCTCGAGCCTCACCGTGATGGCGACCCCGGTGCGCCCGACGACGGGTATCCGCCACGATCGCATCGCCGGCATCGACGTCACCTTCCTCGACACGCCCTTCCGCTTCCTCGTTTCCTCGATCCTGCGCATCCCGGCGATCCTCGCCACCCTCGGCCGGATGCCGGCGCCGCTCGTCCATCTCCACGGCACCGGCGTCGTCCAGTCGGCCGTCCTCCTCGTCGCCCGCCTGCGCCGCATCCCGCTGGTCTGGACGATGCATGGCATCACCGAGAAGGAACTGTGGGAAGCGCTGCGGCGCGAGGGCGGTTTCAAGGCATGGGCCCGCTTCCTCCTCTATGCCGCCTGCGAGCGCTTCCAACTGCGCCTGTCCCGCCATCTGGTGGTCGACACGCCCTATGTCGGGCGCGCCGTCGCCCACCGCGCCGCGGTGCGGCCGCGGGCGATCCCGCAGGGCATCCTCCCGGAGGAACCGAACGCCGCGCGCATCGGTGAACGTCACGAACCCGTGGTGATCTCGCTCGGCGTCATCCATCCGCGCAAGGGCCACGCTCTCACCCTGCGCGCCTTCGCCGAGGTGGTGCGCGCCGTGCCCGACGCCCGATTGATGATCGTCGGTTCACTCGCCGACCCGGCCCATCTGGAAGAACTCGAGCGGTCGACCCGCGACCTCGGCCTCGACGGGCGGGTCGAGTTCCATGTCGGGGTCTCCCGCGGCGAAGTGCTCGCCGCGCTGCACCGCGCCCGCGTCTTCGCCCTCCATTCCCAGGAGGAGAGCCAGGGCATCGCCTTGTGCGAAGCGATGGCGGGCGGGCTGCCGGTGGTCGCCACCCGGGTCGGCGGCATCCCCGACGTCTTCGGAGCGAGCGGCGCCGGCTACCTCGTCGAATACGGCGACGTCGACGCCATGGCGGGCCATCTGATCCGCCTCTTGACCGACGACGTCCTCGCCGCCGGCCTCGCGGCCGCGGCCCGTCGGCGCGCCGCCGATTTCGCCTGGGATGCGATCACCGACCGCATCCTCGAGGTCTATCGCGCCGCCCGCGGCGGTTGATCCGATCGCACCGTCCGCAGCCGCATCAGACGGCGAGCCGCCGCTTCGCCTCCTCGAGGCTCGCCTCCAAGATGTCGACCATGTCGTCGACCTGCCGCTCGGTGATGATCATCGGCGGGCAGAAGGCGAGCGCGTCGCCCATGGCGCGGCCGACGACCCCCCTCTCCTGCAGGATGCCGGCGATCATCCCGCCGAGCTTGCCGACCGGATCGAGCGCCTTCTTCGCCGCCTTGTCGGTGACCACCTCGACCGCGGCGATCAGGCCGATGCCGCGCACCTCGCCGACCAGCGGATGATCGACGAGCGCCCGGAGGCGCTTCTGCATGTGGGCGCCGACGCCGCGCACGTTTTCGACGAGACCGCGCTCCTCGATGATCGCGATGTTTTCCAGCGCCACCGCCGCCGCCACCGGGTGACCGCCGGCGGTGAAACCGTGGCCGAGCGTACCGATGCGGTTGGACTCGTCGGCGATCGGCTCGAACACCGTCTCGTCGATCATCAGCGCCGAGATCGGCAGGTAGGACGAGGACAGCTGCTTGGAGCACACCAGAACGTTCGGCTTCATGCCGAAAGTGGTCGAGCCCCACATGTTGCCGGTACGCCCGAAACCACAGATCACTTCATCGGCGACCAGCAGGATGCCGTACTTGTTGAGGACGGCCTGGATCTTCTCCCAGTAGGTCGCCGGCGGCATCACCACGCCGCCCGCCCCCATCACCGGTTCACCGAAGAAGGCGGCGATGGTTTCCGGCCCCTCGCGCAGAATCATCGCTTCGAGATCCTCGGCGCAGCGCGTGGCGAAGGCTTCTTCGCTCTCGCCGGGCGTCGCTTCGCGCCAGTGGTGCGGGCTCGAAGTGTGCAGCACGCCCTCGATCGGCAGGTCGAAGGAACGGTGGTTGTTGGGCAGGCCGGTGAGGCTCGCCGAGGCCAGCGTCACGCCGTGATAGGCTCGCACGCGAGAGATGAACTTCTTCCTCTGCGGCTCGCCGAGCGCATTGGAGCGATAGCGCAGCAGTTTCATCACCGTGTCGTTGGCTTCCGACCCGGAGTTGGTGAAGAACGCCTTCGACATCGGCACCGGCGCGATCGAGACCAGCTTCTCGGCGAGGTCGATCACCGGCCCGTGCGATTTGTGGCCGAAGGTGTGGTAGAACGGCAACCGCCGCATCTGCCGGGCCGCCGCCTCGACGAGCCGCTCCTCGGAAAAGCCGACGCCGACGCTCCACAGACCCGCCATCGCTTCGATGTAGCGCCGGCCGTGGATGTCGTGGACGTAGATGCCCTCACCGCGTTCGACCACCAGCGGCCCGATCTCCTGATGTCGACGCGCGTCGGTGTAGGCGTGGAGATGATGGGCGATGTCGCGGGCTTCCGGCGAATTCGGCGCGTGAGTCACGGATGCGCTCCCTGGATCTGATCGTTGTCGTCCCGGCGACGGCTCCGTCGCGGACACGAGGAGCGCACTCTAGCCCAGCCGCGGCGAAACGCACCCCCCGCCGACGAAGAGCCGCCCCTCGCTCCACGCGACTCGCCCCGATGCCCCCGACCGAGAGGTGGCTGCGGCCCGCGCCGCCCGGCCCCGCCTCCGGCGAGAGGCGCTCCGAGCTTCATGGCTCGACAGTTTTGACGAGGATTCTTCTCGCCGAATGGCGCCAGCGACTTCTCGATCCGATGGTATTTCACCTGAAATGCGAAATTCCACGTACCGAGCCCAATCGATTCAACATTTGTTGACGTTCCGCTCCCAGGCTTCTCTTCAGAAACGTTTCGGAGAGGTGCCATGTCCTTTTCACTCCGCACCCAGGCCGTCGTCGGCGTCGTACTCCTCGTGCTCTTCAACATCGCGACGATCGGTCTGATCTGGCGCGCCGAGTCTATGAGCATCGCCGGCGCGACCAGCGTCGAGACGCGTTTCGCCATGCTGAAGGAAGACGTCATTCCTCTCGGCACCCACATCAAGTCGATCCAGATCGACGTCATCCAAGTCCAGCAGTTTCTTCAGGACATTTCCGCCACGCGCGGTCAGGACGGGCTCGACGGCGGCTTCGAGGAGGCGGCGAAGTTCGCGAAGAAGTTCGAGGAGGACGTCGCCGCCGCCCACGCCATCGCGGTGAAGCTCGGCCGCGACGACATGCGCGACAAGCTCGATTCCGCCCGCCGCGCCTTCGTCGAGTTCCATCAGGTCGGCAAGGAGATGGCCGAGGCCTATGTCGCCGGCGGACCTTCGGCCGGCAACCGCATGATGGAAGAGTTCGACATGCGCTCGGAGGCGATGAGCGAGAGCCTCGAGGCGCTGCTCACCATCCGCGACGGCATCATCGACGGCACGACCATGGCGATCGGCGAGGAGATCTCCGCTGTCGAGAAGACCATCTCCGACACTTCCACCTTCACCTCGGCCGCCGCCACCGTCGCCACCCTCGGCCTGATCTTCGCCGCCTTCGCGTTCCTGCGCTTCGTCGTCCGCCCGATCGGCGCCCTGACCGCGGTGATG